>RFYK01000058.1 GCA_009925585.1 Betaproteobacteria bacterium
GGCCTCAATGACCAAGCCTTTGGCCATGGCATCAATGGGCGCTTTGAGTTCAAGCACTTCAGCTTGAAGCAACACTTGCTCGAGCAATTCGTCGATGCCTTGTCCGGTTTTGGCCGAGACCGGCACGAACGGCGCGTCACCACCAAATTCTTCGGGAATGACTTCCTCGGCAACCAACTCGTTTTTCACACGGTCAGCGTTGGCGTCTGGTTTATCGATCTTGTTGATGGCCACCACAATCGGGACACCGGCAGCTTTGGCGTGTTTGATGGCTTCTTTGGTTTGCGGCATGACACCATCGTCAGCGGCCACCACCAATATGACAATGTCAGTGGCTTGTGCACCACGAGCACGCATGGCGGTAAATGCTTCGTGACCGGGGGTGTCGAGGAAAGACACCATGCCTCGAGGCGTTTCCACGTGGTATGCCCCGATGTGCTGGGTGATGCCACCGGCTTCACCAGAGGCCACTTTGGCGCGTCGGATGTAATCGAGCAAAGAAGTTTTGCCATGGTCAACGTGACCCATGACGGTCACCACAGGCGCGCGCGTGACGGACTCGCCATGGTGCGCAGACGCTTCCTCTTCGGTGAACGCCTCGGGGTCATCCAATGAGGCAATGATGGCCTTGTGACCCATTTCTTCCACCACGATCATGGCTGTGTCTTGGTCCAACGGCTGGTTGATGGTGACCATCTGACCCAGCTTCATCAATTGCTTGATGACCTCAGACGCCTTGACTGCCATCTTGTGTGCCAATTCGGCAACCGTGATGGTTTCAGGCACGTGCACTTCAATGACACGGGCTTCTGCGGGTGCCGCTTGCACCGGGGTTTCTTCGCGGTCACGCTCTCGCTTGCCACGAGGGCCACCGCGCCAACTGTTGCGGCCGACGCCGCCGCTGGCGTCGCCACGGGTTTTGATTTCTTTCTTCTTGGCTTGTTCGTCAGCCCAGCTCGATGACAGCTTGGCGCTTTTGACTTCTTTTTGGCCTTCTTTGCTGGTGGTGGAACCAGCGGGCCGGGCGCCGGGCGCAGTGCTGCCCGCGGCCGGTTTGTGCAAGGTACCTTTGATCGCTTTGGGGTCAGGCGTTTCGGTTTTTTCGACCACCGGTTTTTTCGCCACCAACACCTTTTTCGGTGCGTTCATCATGGAGCGAATCGCTTCAGCTTCAGCCAAGGCGGTGCGGCGGCGTGAATCCAAATCTTTGGCGCGGGCTGCGTCTTCTTCTGCACTGGCTTTGGCCGCAGCTTCACGCTCCTCGGCCAAGGCCTTGGCTTGGGCGGCTTTGGCCTCACTCAGGTCTTGGTCATTGGCCGCAGGCTTATCGGTGGCTGCCAAGGCTTCGCGATCTTTGGCTTCTTGGGCCTCGCGCAGACGGCGCTTTTCAGCCAACTCTTCCTCTTGACGGCGAATGAATTCGGCTTGACGTCTGGCTTCCTCTTCGCGCCTGGCCAACTCGGCTTGGTCAAGAATAGGAGCGGCAGGGGCTTGCTGGTCGGAAGCGGCGTCGGCTTCACCTGCATCCGCTTCGTCGCGCTTGACAAAGGTGCGTTTTTTGCGGACCTCGACCTGAATCGTGCGGGCTTTGCCTGTGGCGTCAGCTTGTTTGATTTCAGACGTGGATTTTTTCACCAGCGTGATTTTTTTACGCTCAGGCGTGTCTGTCCCATGACTGGCTTTCAAATAGCCCAGCAATTTTTGCTTGTCTGCATCGGTCAGCGGATCGGCGGATGAAGACTTGGCGACACCCGCTGATTTCAGCTGTTCAAGCAGTGTGTCGGGAGATTTTTTGAGTTCCTTGGCAAACTCGGCAACCGTTGTGATGGTCATCTGTGGTGTTCCTCTTCATGACCGTTACGCTTGACCCGCGAACCAATGTTCGCGCGCCTTCAGGATCAAAGTTTTTGCTTCCTCTTCAGACTGACCGGTGATTTCCACCAGTTCGTCCACGGCTAAATCGGCCAATTCGTCACGGGTATGCACACCACCCATGGCCAACTTGGCAATCAACTCGGCATCCAAGCCTTCGAGGTCTCGCAAATCTTGCGAAACTTCTTCGACGCTTTCTTCCATGGCAATTTCCATGGTCAGCAAGGCGTCTTTGGCACGGGCGCGTAATTCGTTGACAGTGTCTTCGTCGAAACTTTCAATTTCCAGCATTTCTTGCAAGGGGACATAGGCCACTTCTTCCAAACTGGTGAAACCTTCGGCGATCAAAATGTCTGCGACTTCTTGGTCGACATCGAGTTTGGCGACAAACAATTCGCGCAAAGTCTCGGTTTCATTGGCTGATTTTTGTGCGGATTCTGCCGCGTCCATGATGTTGATTTTCCAACCCGTCAAGTCAGAAGCCAAGCGAACGTTTTGACCGCCACGGCCAATGGCCATGGCCAAGTTTTCATCGTCAACCACCACATCCATGGCGTGCTTTTCTTCATCAACCACGATGGAGGTGACATTGGCTGGCGCGAGCGCACCAATGACAAATTGCGCAGGGTCTTCACTCCACAAGACGATGTCGACACGCTCGCCAGCCAGTTCGTTGGTGACTGCGTTCACGCGGGTGCCGCGCACGCCAACGCATGTGCCGATGGGGTCGACGCGTTTGTCGTGTGAAATGACGGCGATTTTGGCGCGCGAACCTGGGTCACGGGCACAGGATTTGATCTCGAGCAAACCTTGTTCAATTTCAGGCACTTCTTGGCGAAACAACTCAATCATGAATTCGGGGGCTGACCGCGACAAAATGATGGGTGCGCCGCGCAACGTGGTGTCGACTTCCATGATCATGGCGCGCACCCGGTCGGCATTGCGTAAGTTTTCCTTGGGGATCATTTCGCCGCGACGCAAACGGCCTTCGACACGACCGCTCTCGACAATGATGTCACCCTTGTCCATGCGCTTGACACTGCCGACAAAAATCTTGTCACCACGTGCGAGAAAGTCTGACAACAGCATTTCACGCTCGGCATCGCGAATTTTTTGCAAAATGACTTGCTTGGCGGCCATGGCGCCAATGCGGCCAATGGGCAAGGATTCGACACTTTCTTCGATGTACTCGCCCTCTTCCACATCAGACAAACGCTCTTTCGCGTCCATCAACATTTCTTCAGCATCTGGGTTTTGCAAACCGGCCTCGTCAGGCACCACCAGCCAACGGCGGAAGGTTTCGTATTCGCCGGTATCGCGGTCCATGGCGACGCGAATGTCCACATCCCCTTGGTACAGCTTTTTGGTGGCTTGGGCCAACGCAGATTCGACCGCGCCAAAGACCAGGTCACGCTCGACGTTTTTTTCGCGGGAGATGGCATCTACCAGCATCAGCATTTCGCGGTTCATGATTCATTACTCCTGTTCTCAGCAGGCCTGCGGCCCTTGAAATTCACAATCGGCGCCAGTCTTGCGTCACGCAATTCACTCAAGGTGAATTGCAGCGCTTGCACTGGCAAGTCTTTTTTGACTTTGGCAGGCCGCATTCCCGGCTTGCTCGTCGGCTCATCACGCCAAGTGATTTGCCAAGTCTGAGGGGTGTCGGTGGTTTCCAGCACACCCCTGAATTTTTTTCGGTTGGCAGCCACCAATCCACCGGCTGCGGCCCCCATTGGGGCTTTCAAAGTCACGTCGATCTGTTCACCGACGAAACGCAAAAAATCGCTCTCTGAACGCAACGGCCGGTCGATGCCAGGAGAAGAAACCTCCAGCCTGCTGTAGGCCGTGCCTTCAACTTCCAACACAAACTGCAACTGACGGGTCACTTTTTCGCAATCTTCCACTTGGACAAATTGCTCGGGTTGCCCGGGCTGCCAGGGCAAATCGATGGTGATGCGCAACAACCCGCCAGCCGATCGTTCTACGTCGACCAACTGGTAACCCAGACCACTGACGGTTTGTTCGATGATGTCTTGCAATGGCACCGCTTTTCACCCGACCAAAAAAAACGGGCGGTTGGGATGTCCGCCCGTTATCGTTCATTTGCCTGCTATTGTAACCAGGCTGGCCGATTCCACCACCTGCCCGTCCTTCAACACCAGTACATGGTGCGCCATGGCTTGTATCACGTCGATGTCATGGGTGATCAGCAAATAGCTCAATCCCCGCTCGCGCTGCAATCGTTGCAACAAATCCAGCACCTGTTTTTGGATAGACACGTCAAGCGCGCTGGTGGGCTCGTCAAGCACCAATATGCGCGGCTGCACGATCAGCGCTCTGGCGATGGCCAAGCGTTGACGCTGGCCGCCCGAAAACTCGTGCGGGTACCTGGCCAGCAAGCCGGGAAACTGGTCCTCGTCCATGCCAACCTCTTGCAATGCCGCCAATACCTTGATTTGGCGGTCCAAGGCGTTGAGTTGCGGCGCATGAACCAACAAACCCTCGCCGACGACTTCCTCGACGGTCATGCGCGGTGACAAAGATGAAAACGGGTCTTGAAACACCACTTGGATGGCGCGACGCAAGGCCAAATCTTCTTGTGCTTTGAATGTCCACTGCTGGCTTTCAATTTGCAATTCGCCTTGAAAAGGCAGTAAACCGAGCGCAGCCAAGGCCAGCGACGATTTGCCCGAGCCGGATTCACCAATGATGCCCAGGGTCTGCCCCTTGCGCAGACTGAAATCTGCCGCTTGCAATGCCACGAATTCGGCATGCCCAAACCAGCCACGCCAGCCTGAACGCGGCACGGGATAGACCACACGCAAACTTTTTGCGTACAGGCACAAAGGCGCATCATCGACCGGTTCAAACACGTTGCGCTCGGGTTGGCTGTCGACCAAGCGTCGGGTATAGGGGTGCTGTGGGCTGCTGAGCACCGTGTTGACTTCACCTTGTTCAACCAAGTAGCCGTTTTCCATCACCATGACACGGTGAACAAACCGCCGTGCCATGTTCAGGTCATGCGTGATCAGCAAGATCGCCATGCCATGTTTTTGCTGCAAGCTGTCGAGCAAGTCCAAAATTTGTCCACGCAATGACACATCCAAGGCGGTGGTGGGTTCATCCGCCAGCAACAACTTGGGTTCACCCGCCAAGGCCATGGCGATCATGGCGCGCTGACGTTGGCCACCAGAAAGTTGGTGGGGGTAATTGTGAATTCGCCGCTCAGGTTCGGGGATACCGGTGTCATTGAGCAAACCCATGGCGCGTTCCCAGGCCTGTGCCCTGGACAAGCCTTTTTTCAATTGCAACACTTCGCTGATTTGGTCGCCAATCGTGAACAGCGGGTTCAACGCGGTCATGGGCTCTTGAAAGATCATGGCGATATCGCTGCCGCGTACACCTAACCATTCTTGTTCGTTGAACTTTTGCAAATCGCGGTCTTCGAATCGGATTTCCCCCCGCACCCAGGCGCCACGCGCCAAACCCAGCAGACTGAGGGCGGTGACGGTCTTGCCAGAACCTGACTCGCCAACCAACGCCAATTTTTCGCCGGGCTGAATTTCAAACGATACCCCGTGAACCACTTCACGGCCTTGGAACGACATGTGCAAGTTGTGCACCTTGAGCAATGCGGTCATGGTGCAGACTCCTGACGCAATTTGCGCGGATCCAAGGCGTCTCGTAACGCATCACCCATGAATGTCAACAACAACAAAGTCACGACCAATACGCCAAAAGTAGAAATCGAAATCCACCAAGCATCGATGTTGGTTTTGCCTTGTGACAGCAATTCACCCAAGCTGGGGGTGCCGGGTGGCACGCCCAGCCCCAAAAAATCCAAACTGGTCAGCGCCAAGATGGCTGCACTCATGCGAAAAGGCAGAAAGGTCACCACCGGGGTCATGCTGTTGGGCAGCACATGTCGCCAAATGATGGCCCAGTTGGACAATCCCAGCGCGCGCGCCGCACGCACATAGTCCAATTGGCGATTGCGCAAAAACTCGGCGCGCACATAGTCTGACAACCCCATCCAACCAAACAAACTGAGCAATATCAACAACAAGCTGACACTCGGTTCGAACACCGCCGAGAAAATGATCAGCAAATACAACTCCGGCATGGCGCCCCAAATTTCAATGAAGCGCTGCATGGCCAAGTCGGTTTTGCCTGCGAAAAAACCTTGGATCGCGCCGGTCACCACGCCCAAGAAGGTGCCGGTGATGGTCAATGCCAGCGCAAACAACACCGACACACGAAAACCGTACAGCAAGCGGGCCAACAAGTCTCGGCCTCTGTCGTCAGTTCCTAACCAGTTATCCGCCGAAGGCGGTGCCGGGTTGGGTTCTTTGGCAAAGTAATTCAACGTGCTGTGGTGATAGGGGTTCAAAGGGTAAATCGCCCAATTGCCTGGCTGCTTGAACTGCTGACGAATGAACGGATCGAAATAATCGGTCGGGGTTTCAAAGTCGCCACCAAACACAGTTTCTGGCGGATTCTTCAAAATAGGGAAATACAGTTTGCCCTGGTAACTGGCGATCAAAGGTTTGTCGTTGCTGACCAGTTCAGCCGCCATGCTGACGACCACCAACACCAGAAACAACACCAAACTGACGTAGCCCAAGCGGTTTCGCTTGAAGCGTTGCCATGCCAACTGTGAGGGGGAAAGAGAAACGGTGGCCATGGGGTTCAATCAAATTTCACGCGTGGGTCTACCCACACATAGCAAAGGTCGCTGATCAGCTTGGTCACCAGTCCAATCAAGGTGAACAAATACAGCGTGCCCAGCACCACGGGGTAGTCGCGTCGCATCACGCTCTCGTAGCTGAGCAAGCCCAATCCATCCAACGAAAACAAAGTCTCAATCAACAATGAGCCCGTGAAAAAAGCCCCGATGAATGCCGCCGGAAAACCGGTGACCAACGGAATGAGTGCATTGCGCATCACATGCTTCCACAGCACTTTTCGCTCGGACAACCCCTTGGCACGCGCGGTCAGTACATATTGCTTGCCGATCTCTTCCAAGAAAGCGTTCTTGGTCAACATGGTGGTGACAGCAAACGCCCCCAACACGCTGGCCGTGATGGGCATGGCGATGTGCCACAAATAATCCACCACTTTGGCGCCCCAACTGAGGGTTTCCCAATTGCCCGAGGTCAAGCCTCGCAATGGGAACCACTGCAATTGCCCTCCAAACACCACCAGCAAAGCCACCCCCAACACAAAACCTGGAATGGCGTAACCCACCAACACCACCAAACTGGTCAATGTGTCAAAGCGTGTGCCTGCACGAACGGCCTTGGCAATGCCCAAAGGAACTGACACCAGATAGCTGAGAAAAAATGTCCACAGTCCCAAACTGATAGACACAGGCAGTTTTTCTTTGACCAATTGCCAAACATCTTTGGGGTAAAAAAAACTTTTGCCCAAATCGAAGCGGGCAAATTGACCCAGCATCTGTGTGAACCGCTCGAGTGGCGGTTTGTCGAATCCGTATAGCGCTTTGATTTCAGCGATCCGCTCAGCGTCAACGCCCTGCCTGCCTCGGTAACCAGCGCCACTGACGGCGGCGCCCTCACCGCCAGAATCGCGGCCTTGCAATTGCGCCACCATTTGCTCAACCGGCCCACCAGGGACAAATTGGATCACCACAAATGTCAGCAACAAAATGCCAAACAAAGTGGGGATCATCAGCAACAAACGCTTGAGGATGTAACTCAACATGTCATTCGTGTCCTACAAGGTTGGCGGTGCTGGCCCACCAAGTGGAGGTGACCCAGATTTCAGGTTGGTAATAACGCGGGGTGATTTCTGGTTGCTCGAAACGACCGGCGCGCCATGACACGCGATGCACACTGCCATACCAATGCGGGACGGCGTAATGACCGTGACGCAAAACACGGTCTAAGGCTTTGAGTGCAGCGACCAATTGCGGTCGGGTTTGGGCTGCCACCACTTTGTCCAGCAACGCATCCACGGCCGGGTCTTTCACACCAATCACATTGCTTGAGCCTTCGGTGTCAGCGGCTTTGGAACCGAAACGTTCCAACAACTCGGTGCCAGGTGCTTCACTGCCTCCGATGCGGTTGCTGATGATTTCAAAATCAAACACATCCATGCGTTTTTGCAACACCGCGAAATCAATCACCTTGTAGTTGACTTTGAAACCCAATTTTTCCAAATTCTTCGCATACGGTGTGACCACGCGACCCATTGAACCGGAGTTGTCCAAAAACTCAAGGGTGAAAGCCTCGCCTTTGGCATTGCGCAGAGCACCGTCGCGGTAAGTCCAGCCTGCTTGCTGCAACAAATCGCGGGCCAAGCGCAAATGGTCTCTGAGGGTTTGACCCGAGGTTGGATCCAAACTGGTTTGGGGAGGCAATGGCGCTGGTTGGTTGAAGACCTCAGCTGGCAATTTGGCGCGCAATGGTTCCAGTAAGGCCAATTCATCGGGTTCAGGCAAGCCCTTGGCTTCAAAGTCGCTGCCCACAAAATAGCCTCGTACCCGTGTGTATGCCATGTAAAACAACTGGCGGTTCATCCATTCGTAATCCATGGCCAAGGCAATCGCCTGTCGCACGCGTTTGTCTTGGAACTTAGGCAAGCGTGTATTGAACATGAAGCCTTGAAAGTCGCCAGCGTTACCGTGCTTGAGTTCTTTTTTGATCAAGGTGCCGTTGTCAAACAATTTGCCTTTGTAACCGCGTGCCCATTCGCGGGCGACAAACGCTTGGATGTAATCGAACTCGCCCGCTTTGAAGGCTTCAAATTGGGCGGTGGTGTCTTTGTACATTTTGTAGGTGATGCGATCGAAATTGAACATCCCTTTTCGCACGCCCAACTCACGGGCCCAATATTGCGTGTCACGCAGGTATTCGATGTCTTTGCCAAAGTCGACTTTGCCAATTTTGTAGGGCCCCGAGCCAATCGGTATGTCGGTCACTACTTGGTCAAGGGGTTTGTCAGCGCCCCATGTGTGACTGAACACCGGCATGCCGCCCACGATCAACGGCAATTCGGCATTGGCGCGTTTGAAATCAAATCGCACTTCGCGCTCACCCAGCACGCTCAAGCCTTTGACCTCACTGAAATAGGTTCGAAACTGTGGCGCGGCTTGTTTGCTGGTCAATCGTTCAAACGAAAATTTCACGTCCACTGCCAATACCGGATCACCGTTGTGAAACCGGGCCAATGGGTTGAGTTTGAACGTGACCGACAGTTTGTCGTTGGCCACCGAGACATCTTCAGCCAATAAACCATAGGCGGTGGTCGGCTCATCAAAATTGCCCACCAACAAAGTCTCCAGCATCAGGCTGCTCAAGGCAGGCGGCGCAGTGCCTTTCAATGTGAAGGGGTTGTATTTGTCAAAACTGGATGCGCGTGACGGTGCCACCATGGCGATCTGGCCACCCTTGGGTGCCACGGGGTTGACATAGCTGAAATGCTTGAAGCCAGCGGGGTATTTGATGTCGCCAAATTGGGCATACGCATGCGCCGACCAAGCGGGCTGGGCAAGCAAAAATACCATCAGGGTCAAAAAGATTCGCATGCGACAATTCTGCAAGATTTTTCAGGAGCTTCCACGTGACTCAAAAAACAGGGTTTTTGGCCGGTAAAAAACTTTTAATCACCGGCGTGTTATCAAACCGTTCGATTGCATATGGCATTGCCAAAGCATGCCACGCCCAAGGCGCTGATTTGGCGTTCAGTTACCAAGGCGAGCGTTTCAAAGAGCGGATCACCGAATTTGCCGCCGACTTTGGCTCCCAACTGGTGTTCGATTGCGATGTGTCCAGCGACGCACAAATTGCATCATTGGTGGCTGACCTGAGCGCCACATGGCCACGGTTTGACGGATTTGTCCACGCCATCGGCTTCGCACCCCGTGAGGCGATCGCCGGCGATTTTCTGGATGGGCTCAGCCGCGAAGCCTTTGCCATTGCGCACGACATCAGCGCCTACAGTTTTCCCGCCATGGCCAAAGCTTTTTTACCTCACCTCAACGACAACGCATCGTTATTGACACTCACCTATTTGGGCGCGTTACGCCATGTGCCCAACTACAACACCATGGGCTTGGCAAAAGCCTCTCTGGAAGCCTCTGTGCGTTACTTGGCAGAGTCGCTTGGCAGTCAGCGTCGCGGCATGCGCGTCAACGGCATCAGTGCTGGCCCGATCAAAACATTGGCAGCCTCCGGCATCAAAGGCTTTGGCAAGATTTTGGATGTGGTGGCGTCGCAGTCACCGATTCGCCGCAACGTCACCATCGAAGACGTGGGTCATGTCGCGGCATTTTTACTGTCCGACTTGGCTGCTGGCGTTTCAGCAGAAATCACCTACGTGGACGGCGGCTTTAGCCAAGTGGTGCCAGGCATCGCCGACTGATCATTGATTGGCGAGGTACGCTGTGGTAGCCGCCTGGCACGCGGCCCGATTGCTGGCCTGATCCTTGAACGGCGTCGTGCCCCATTCAGCAGGCAATACTGGGTTTGTTTGGTTCAAATCGATCACACGTTTGGTTCGGAAATCATCCGTGCAAACCACTGCATAAAAAAGGTTATCTTGCAAAGGAAGGTTCAGGCTCAACACTTGGTTACGCCCTTGCTCGTAGGTATCAATACCCCATAAGTCAAACAAAGGAATCAGGTTTCTGCCCGTCAACATGCTGAGCACCACCAACAAATAATCATGGTGCGGGTACGTCTCGGTGCCACCAACCGTCACTGACGCGGCAGAGGTGGCGGGTTTGGCATCGTATTGACCGAAACCCAATTTGTGTTTGACTTGAGGCCAATCGTTGGCAGAAGCAAAGTCCACTTGGCGTAAGTTCAAATACATCAAGGTATAAATGTCCCACGCTTGCTGCCAAGAGGCGTCGTCTGACAAACTGGGATTTTTTTCTTTCAATACCTCTTGGTAAATCATCAGCCACTGCAAATAAAAATACAAACGCGAGCGGTTCTGCACCGCATATGCCGGGTCACTCCAGAGCATGCTTTTGACCTTGGCCCGCTTAGCTTCTGCGGTTGACAGCGTTGAGTTCTTGTGAATGTTTTTGATCATGTCGAACACGGTCTGGGTTTCATCCAATTCATTGACGTAACCTGTTTGCTCACGACCCATGTCATTGAAGAGTTTCCAGCGCTTGTGCAGCGGAAATATGTTGTTAGATACCTCACCGCTTTTGCCATCGTAGACTTTGAAGCGCTGAACGTTGTGACCCATTTCATGGCCTTCCCCCCAGTCTCTGGGCGCAAAACCTGAACTGCTGTGAATCGGATTGCCCGAGCACATCGACCCGCAGTTGGATCGGATGTCATGGTGAAAATGTTGAATCGTTGGCAGCGCATGAATCGCGGTGCTGGTGCAATCCCATTGACGCTCGGCGCAGATTTGTTTGACGCTCGGGGTCAGATCCACCCCCTTGACTTGAAAACCCGCCAAACCGTAAGTCGACTGCATCACGTATTTGTTACCTTCGTCCAAGTACTTGGCCATGTCAATGCCGTTGTCTCGGTGGTAGTAGGGTTTCACAGCGTTCGGGTACTTGGCGCGTTGCGCATAGGTCTCTGTGACAGGCGGCTCCAAAAACTCCAAGGCTTTTGAAACGATGGAATGGACTTCAAAGGCCGGCGTCTTGATTTCAAGCCAACCCAAGGGCGAACTCCGGACCTCTTTCATGAACGCCTGTGGATCTGCCGCGCCTTGGGTCGTGTCATAAAAAGGATGCTTGGCAGTCCCTTTTATGAGCAAGCTCACTTTGGAGGTTTGCGCATTATCGAACACCAGTTGAAGCATGCCGCCATAGGGGCTGACCATGCTGATGCCTTCATTTTTGAACAGGATCTCTGGGCTGCGCAAATACAAAGGGCGGCGCAAGCCAGACGTGGGTTCATCTTGGCCATTGGCATTGGTGGTGGGCTCCCATTTTTTGGTGGTGCCTTCAGCCATGACATTGATTCTGAGTTTGAAATTGCCGATCGGTGGTGCGCCCAGCCATTTGATTTCTGCGACTTGCCCCGGCAACACAAACCGCCCAACCGCTGTCATTCCTTTGGTGCCCGGCAATGTGACCTCGACCAGTTCGTCACTCACACTGCCTTTGACTGCAAATGCCTGTGGGCCCAAATAATTGCCCAAATTGGATTGCACCCCGCCTTTTTTCCGCACATAGCTCACTAAGGAATCTGCGATGTAAGCCGGTTGAAATTTGTCGGATTGTTTGTCTTTGTCTATCGGGTAATTGATGGTGCGTCGGTAAGTATCAGCCCACAACACAAATTGCCTGATGGTTTTGTTGTTCAAATCGGCATCAAACAGCGTCTCGCCGTTCATGTCCATTTCACTGAGTTTGCTAACCACAAATTTCAACGGATCATCCAAGTCTTTTACAAAGTCCACAGGCAGGACGCAGTTTTTGTCAAAGCAATTCCGCCAATCGTATTTGACAAAATTGGACGCGCTCAGGCGCGACATCAAGTTACCCACATGATCAAATTTGGTTCGTAATTGCGCAACTGAATAATTGGCAGACACGAAATCTTGTATGTAGTAATTTCGCTTGTCAGGGTCGTCGCCATATGCGAATCCCAAGGCTTTGAGTCGCTTGAAGTCATCCTCAAACGCGGCTCTTGCGAAGTCGTTGGCCCATCCGCCGTCTGGGTGGGCGTTCAAATAAAGCACTGGAATTTTTGCGCGAACAATGTCTTGAATGCGTGTCAACTGGGTGCTCAAGTCCACCCCGGTTCGTCGGTCGATGGCACCGACCACCACCAGTTGCGCTTTGGCTGCGCAATCTTTCACGGGTTCTGACAAGGGATCGCAACTGAGCGAGGTGAATGGCACACCCAAGGCCGCCAATCCACCTGCCGCGTGAGGTTTGTAGACCTTGACACCTTTGCTGTTGGTGAACATGACGGAAGACGATGTGGGCAAACTTGACCATGCCACATTCAAAGCGCTGGGGGATGATTGGCTCCAATCGAACATGGGATTGCCGGTGGCCAACCAAGCAAGCACGCGCTTGAACACAGGTTTGTGAATGGGTTGAGATGATCTGACCGACGACTGAAGGGTGTTGGTGGGGTCGAACCCCGACAAGATGTCATAACCATAACCTGCGATCCTGTTGTCATACACCGTGCTGATGGACGCCAAGGTATTGCCTTTGTCACCCATCACCAAAGGAAACACCTTGTCAGAACTGGCGAAATTGGGTTGGATCATGAAGCTTTCACGAACCAATTCGAAACCGGGGCTTTGCCCTGCATAAAGCGCGTTAATCAGCTTGTCTTGATCGGTCTTGCTGGATTGAAATGAATTGAGAGCCGAAGACAACAAGAAACTGGCGTCTTCCGTTTTCAGCACACTGGCATCCGCAGAAGACATGGCCAACTGCATTCGACCTTGCGGCGTGGCAGTCAAATCTTCTGACACAGTGTTGGAAGGCGGATTGGTGGACGATTTGCCACCCTCACTTCCACCGCCACCACAAGCCAACAGCGTCAAACAAATCCACAGCGAAACAACTTTGATAAAACCACTTGAATACAACATCTTTTTCTCCCATAAGTCATAAGAGACACGTGTTGCAAACAATTACATGGTGTTATGTGAAAGTCGTCAAAAGATTTTTATGAAAAGTAATGATTTAAAAAAAGAAATCATAAAAAAAGCCGGGTAATTTACAAACCCCATATAAAACACACATCTACTTGGCGAATGGTTATGCCAATGAAGTCACTGATTTGTCGGTCAAAGCGCTGGTGGCCAACGCAGCCACTTCGGCGGCGGGCAAATGTTTGAGTTGGTGATTGCTCCATACCTGTCGCCATTTGCGCGCGCCCGGCTGAC
>RFYK01000059.1 GCA_009925585.1 Betaproteobacteria bacterium
GCAGGGATGTATGGAATACCCGTTCGAGAAATACCGCTCCACCAACCGAGACAAAGAAGCTTTTTTGAAGTTGCTGCCCAACGTCAGCGCCGCTTTGCCTGAGTATTTTCGAGCGCTTGCCGTGGCGCACCACAGCATTGAACAAAAAAACATGTTCAACCAACCCCAGGGTATAAGGCAAAGCACTGGGTTGACCAGTTCCCTCAATTTGCTGATGGTGGCCATGGTCAACGACCGCGTGATTGGCGTGAACGCAGACTTGGCAAAATTCATTGACGCATTGAGGGTGTTGGTGTTGAAGTGGTATTCATTTGGCAATGAACTCAAAGCGTGCGTGTATTTTGGTTATTACTATTACACCCACAAAAGTGCCTCCGAGCATGAAGTTCGACAGCAACTCGAAGCCATTCGGTTTTTGGTGGATGAGTCGGCCCGTGCTTCAGAAGACCCAAGCCTGTTGCAGTTGATCCAGCCGCCCAATTCGCGTCGTTGGTATGCAGCCGAGAACCACATTGGTGACAAGTTGTTTGCGCTGATGGTTCAAGCGGGAGACTTCGCCAGAGTCGATTTGCCCAGACCCGCCTACCAAGTCAGCTTCAAAGCCTCCCAGATGTACGATTTGCGCGTGCCAATCTCTTTGACCGATCAAGAAATTGAGCGACCCCAAATCGGCAATGGCAAAGCGATTGTCAGTTGCCCGTCTTGTGGACAGAAATGTCGGATCGATGTTTACAAACGCATGGAAATCAAATGCCCGACTTGCAAACAAGTGTGGACGCAGTCGACTTGATGCAATGCAAGTTGACTGATCAGGGATTTAGATATTTGGCAAAGCATTGACTCTGCGTTTCGCTTGCGCAGCTACCCCATCCATGTCCAAGGCCGCTTGCACGGGTGATGAAGCCAAGCGCAAAGCCTGTCGAACACATTGTTTTTCCCACTCGCTGGCGACGGGTTTGCCCAGCATCGCCAATGCCCAATCGGGCAACACATGAAAGCTGGCTTGTACGACTAACTTCATGAAAGGCTTGTCAAACAAGTCCACCGGGTAGTTTTCGATCACATGCAGTATTTCTCGAGTTCTCTCATCAAAACGCAGTTGCGGTTGAAATGCAGCCAGGGCTTGTTGATGTGAAAACACATCGGTGGGCAAATGTATTGCCCCCAAGCGTTGTCCAATCGAAGCCATCTCGCTGATGTACGCATTCGTTTCGGCGGTATTCAACCGTTGGCTCGACAACCACTGGTAGCCGTTCAAAAAACTCGTGACTTCACCCAGATGCACCCAGCGCAATAACTCGGGCTCGTTGGCGGTGTAGGGGCTGCCATCAGGCATGTGGCCTGTGACCTGTGCATGGATGCGGTTGACTCGTTCAATCGCAGCCAATGCATCGGCTTTTGCGCCATAGGTGGTCACGGCCACGAAATAAGCGGTGCGTCCTAAACGGCCTTTGAGGTTATTTCGGAACTGAGAATGGTCCCACACGGCAGCCAGTGCACGCGGGTGCAGCGCTTGCAACATCAGCGATGACAGTCCGCCCACCATCATGCCCACAAAATGAGCGTGTACCCGCCAAGCAACCGCATCAGGCCCTAGCAACCCCGGGTCCCCTGCGGGATGTGCAAAAGCCTCGGGTGAACTGGTCGAGCCGGTCAGTTGCTTGATACGCTGCCCGATCATGCGCCGCAAGAAAAGGGGCATGGCAGGCGCTGGCAAGCCCGCCGTGAATTGGCAAACCGACGCTGGTGACAAAAACGGCTGCCAAGGTGTCATGTGTCAGCGTTTCTCAAGCAGTTGTCGAACTTCTTTGAGCTCTGCCAAAACGGTGCTTAACTCTTGTTGAATGGCGTCGAATTGTTGGTGATCTTTGTCATTTTGCTCTTTGTCGGCAGTGATGGAGTCAACGATCACGGCAATGAACAAATTGAAGATGATGAAGGTGGCAATCAGAATAAAGAGAATGAAAAACACCCATGCATAAGGGAAGACTTCCATCACCGGTCGCGCAATTTCTTGGGACCAACCTTCGAGCGTCATGACTTGAAACAAGGTATAGGCGCTGGCCCCCATGTCGCCAAACCATTGAGGGAAATCCTCATGGAATAAGTTGGTGGCAATGACCGCAGCCACATAAAAAATGATGATGATCAGGCCAAAAACCGAACCCAAACCGGGCAAAGAAGCCAACAAGCCACTGACCACTTTTCGCATGCTGTCGACTTTGTTGATCAAGCGCAGCACTCGCAAAACCCGCAGCGCCCGCAATACCGACAAAGAGCCAGAGGCTGGAATCAGCGCAATGCCCACCACGATGAAATCGAACACGCACCAGGGGTCAGAGAAGTAATCCAGTTTGCGGGCAAATATCAAGACCACGATCTCTGCCATGAAGATGCCCAATATGGCGTGATCGATCCAATGAAGTAATTCACCCCAAACAGACATGAGGTCTGCATTGGTTTCAAGTCCCAAAATGGCGGCATTCAAAAGTATCAGGAACACCAGGCCGTGTTGAACCCAGCCACGGGCCATGAAGGTTTCGATGTGCTGACGCCAGTCAGATGAAAGGGAGGATGCGTTTGTGGTTGTCATGGTACGGCTGTTGAGAAAAACAGCCGGTACTCTATCTCAGCTTGAAAGGGGGCTTCAAGCCGCCATGGTCGCCGCCAAATTGAACACCGAATTGGGTCCGCTGGGCAGGCGATGGATTTGCAATGGTTTGAATTTGCGTGGTTCAGAGGAGGTGGGTTTTTGCGGCTCAGCACCCCAGATTTCGTCAGGCATTTGAGCCATCACTTCTTCCATGTTCATGTGCTGCAAGTGGTTCTCTAAGAATTCTTGCATCATCCACTTGATCAGGTCTTTGTCGAATTCCTGAGGCTTGAGCTTGTCGCTGTTCTTGGCGGTGTCATCGAAATCAAACGAGCGAATGATGTCGATGAGTTTGAGCTCGGAGGGCTTGCCATTCGAGCAGTAGCCGCCGCCTGGTCCACGGTAGGACACGACAAACCCGCATTTCTTCAATTTGGACAACAAGGCTTCAAGGTAGGAAATTGACAAACCCAATCGTTTGCTGATGGACAGCGTGGTGACGGGCCCGTTTTGTTGGTTCTTGCAAACCAACAAGACTGTGTTCACGGCATTTCTGGTCAGGCTGGAAAACATGAATTTCTCCCGGTTGTGGTAGCACCTTGTAGAGGTTGAGTAGGTGTCTAGAGCAAATAATATAGATATTGAGGTGTTGCAAAGGGATAAAATCAGGTTTTAGTAAGGAAATTCAGTAGAATAACTGTTCAAAACCTATACAACATGAGTCCCATGGATCAAATCACCGCTTCAGACCCCGCTTTCAACCCCATTCACCGCATAGGCGCCGTGGCCAATTTGTGCGGTGTGCCCGTAGCAACCTTGCGCGTGTGGGAGCGCCGTTATGGCGTGGTAGCCCCACCCAAAACCGAAGGGGGGCAACGGCTCTACAGCGACCATGATGTGTTGAAGTTGACGCTGCTCAAGACATTGACACAGCATGGCCATGCCATCAGCACCTTGGGCAGTTTGCCTGTGCCTCAGTTGCAGTCGATGTTGAACGACCACCGTGCCGCCAAGTCATCGCAAAACGACAAGGGCTCTGTACCGGCTTCGATCTCACTGGCCGTGGTGGGTTTCCCTTTGGCCAGCCGCATCGAAACCGAAAAATTTGCCCAAGTGTTTGGACCGCAAACCACGCTCAAAGTTGACCATGTGTTTGCTGACATCAAGCAAGCATTGTCTGAGTCCATCAAAGCCACGCCCGATATTTTGTTGGTTCAAATGGGCTCGGTACAAGTATCGATACAGCAAGATTTACAGCGATTGCGGCAGCAATTCGGGGTCAGACGTTGTGTCTTGATCTATCACTTCGCCACTGTGTCGGTATTGCAGTATTTGCATTCTGCGGGTGTGATCGCCCGCCGAGAGCCGGTGTCGGATGTGGAGCTGAGCGACATCATCCAATCGATTGCGTATGTGGACAACAGTTGGAGTTTGCCTGCGACCAGCCCCACAGGCATCATTCCTGCGCGCAAATACAGCGACCGTGTGTTGCAGCGCATGGCTGATATTTCGACCAATGTCCTGTGTGAATGTCCGCGCCATGTGGCTGATTTGATTGGCATGCTCAACAGTTTTGAGGCATACAGCCAGGATTGCTTGAGCAGGTCCACCGAAGATGCAAGGTTGCACAGTTATTTGACGGCGGTGTCTGGTTCAGCTCGGGCCTTGTTCGAGCAAGCGCTGGAGAGAATCGCGGCCCACGAAAAAATCGATTTGACCGACTAAAGCTTCACATTCATGGCGCACTGGCCTTGGGTGCCACGCTGGGGGCCATGCCGCCAACCACCACGGAGATGGTGGCATCAACAGCGATGTTTTGGTTCAACGCATCTTGGGTCAATGGCTGGCCGCCGCACTGTGTCGATATGTCATTCGCTTGGATGTGGTCTGCCGTGTTGATGCCAATGTTGCTGGCCAGCACTGGGATGACGGCAATCGGGCCAGCGAGAAGGATCACCGAAGGGCCTGCCCAAATTTTGTTCTTTTGTGCTTCGTCATAGAGCCAAGCGTTGTGTCTGGCGTTTTGGCATGGGACAGAATTGAATTCGGCGCTTTCGGTGTCCAGTTTGGCAATGGCTTTGGCTGATTGACTGGCGCACGCGCCAAGCAACAGGGGGGCTGTCAGCCATAAACACACTTTGAAGTAATTCATGAAGGGAAGAACGGGTCTGGCGGAATGGTCATTTCATTATGCCTATTTCTGGGGATAAAGTCTTTAATTCCATATACTTAATTCATTTTTTGAAAGTTATTTTTTCATGACCCGAGTGATCAACTTCAGTTCCGGCCCGGCCACTTTGCCAGAAGAGGTATTGCGACAAGCCGCTTCAGACATGTTGGATTGGCGGGGCAGTGGCATGTCGGTCATGGAGATGAGCCACCGTGGACCTGAATTCACAGAAATATTGGCCCATACACAATCCTTGGTACGTGATGTATTGGGTGTTCCAGACCACTATGCGGTGCTGTTCATGCAAGGCGGTGCGATTGCCCAAAACGCCATCCTGCCCATGAACCTGATGGGTGCAACGGGCGCGGCTGACTATGTGGTCAGCGGTGTGTGGTCAGAAAAATCCATGAAGGAAGCGAGCAAGTACGGGCAAGTCCATGTCGCCGCGAGCAGCCGCGACAGCGGTTTTTTATCGATGCCAATTCAAAGCGAATGGCACTTGTCTTCCAGCGCCGCTTATGTGCACATGTGCAGCAACGAAACCATCGGTGGGGTGGAATGCCATTGGACACCTGACACCGGCCACATTCCACTCGTGGCAGACATGTCGTCCAACATCATGTCTGCACCC
The DNA here is from genome assembly GCA_009925585.1 of Betaproteobacteria bacterium. Taxonomy (GTDB): domain Bacteria; phylum Pseudomonadota; class Gammaproteobacteria; order Burkholderiales; family Burkholderiaceae_C; genus Limnohabitans. The sequence goes on from RFYK01000059.1 coordinate 5,395, forward strand.
ATCGACGTCCAGCGCTACGGCTTGGTGTACGCCGGCGCACAAAAAAACATGGGACCCTCTGGCGTGACCTTGGTCATTGTTCGACGGGATTTGTTTGGTCACGCATTGCCCATCACCCCATCAGCGTTCAACTACCAGTTACAAGACGAGCAGACCTCGATGTACAACACCCCACCTACCTATGCCATCTACATCATGGGTTTGGTGTTGCAACATATTCAAAAACTGGGTGGCTTAGAGGCCATGCAAACACACAACCAACGCAAAGCCCAAGTGCTGTATGACTACTTGGACCACAGTCGCTTGTTCTTTAACCGGGTTCACCGAGACGACCGATCCCGCATGAACGTCACTTTCTTTTTGAAGGACGAATCGCTCAATGCCAGCTTCTTGCAAGGCGCAGAAGCACAAGGCATGGTGCAATTGAGGGGTCACCGTTCAGCAGGCGGGATGCGTGCGTCCATTTACAACGCCATGCCCCTGGCCAGCGTAGAACGCTTAAGAGACTACATGCACCAGTTTGAAAAATCTCACACTTGATGGTGTGTCGGTCAGTTCTGGGTTCGTCATGCTGAAGGAGTCGTTTTTCCCAAAGCGTACATGGCCGCCTTGACGATGCTGGCCGCATCCACTTGGAAAAACGACCGCAGTTCTTGACGTGTGTCGCTTCTGCCAAAGCCATCTGTTCCCAAGGTCACATAGCGGCGGTTCTGCGGTAGGTAAGCCCGGATGCTTTCTGGCACTGCACGAACATAGTCTGTGGCTGCAATCACCGGCCCTGTGTGCTTTGACAGCAAGGTGTGCACAAACGGCGCATATTGACTGCCATGTGCCATGGCGGATTGCTCGGCACGCAGACCGTCTCTGGCCAGTTCACTCCAACTGGTGATGCTGAACACTTCTGCAGCAATGCCTTGCTCGGCCAGCATCCCTGCCGCTTTGATCACTTCACGCAAGATCGCCCCCGAACCCAGCAAACTGACTTGGGGTGCACGCGGTCCCAAGGTGGTGGGCGGCGCGGCAAACAAATAGCCGCCTTTGAGCAACTGGTCCTGCACATTCGGCGGCAGGTCAGGTTGTGCATAGTTTTCGTTCATCAGTGTCACGTAATAAAACACGTCTTGTTGATCGATCAACATGTCGCGCATGCCATGGTCAATGATGACGGCCATTTCACCGGCAAAGGCCGGGTCATAGGCTTTGCAATTTGGGATGGTCGCGGCAATCAAATGGCTGCTACCGTCTTGGTGTTGCAAGCCTTCACCGCCGAGTGTGGTTCTGCCAGAGGTGGCGCCCAATAAAAATCCTCGGGCGCGTTGATCAGCAGCGGCCCAGATCGCATCGCCCACACGCTGAAAACCAAACATGGAGTAGTAAATGTAAAAAGGCAGCATGGCCAACCCATGCACGCTGTAGCTGGTGGCTGCAGCGGTCCAGCTGGCGATGGCACCGGCTTCGCTGATGCCTTCTTCCAATATTTGCCCGTCCATGGCCTCGCGGTAACTCAGCACGGAGCCGATGTCCTCGGGCTCGTATTGCTGTCCAACGCTGGAATAAATGCCGACCTGTTTGAACAGGTTGGCCATGCCAAAGGTTCGCGCTTCGTCTGCCACGATGGGGACCACACGCGGGCCCAACACGGGATCTTTCAACAATTGACCAAGCAATCTGACGAATGCCATGGTGGTGGACATGTCCTTGCCGTCGGCGTTCAACGCAAAGTTGGCATAGCTGTCCAATGCGGGCACGCTGAGTGAGCCGCAGTCGGTGTGTCGCTGAGGCAAATAGCCGCCCAGTGCCTTGCGTTTGGCATGCAAATATTGCATTTCAGGCGACTCAGCATCCGGTTTGAAAAACGCCAGTTGGGTGGCTTGCTCATCTGACAGTGGCAAGTTGAATCGATTGCGAAACGCCAGCAGTGCCGACTCATCCAACTTTTTCTGGCTGTGCGTGGTCATCTTGCCTTGACCGGCTTGGCCCATGCCATACCCTTTTTTGGTGTGGGCCAAGATCACGGTGGGTTGACCTTTGTGCGCTGCCGCTGCAGCGTAGGCGGCGTGGATTTTCACCAGGTCATGCCCGCCACGTTTGAGTCGGTCAATTTGTTCATCGGTCAGACCTTGGGCGAGTTGCGCCAATGCAGGGTTTTGACCAAAAAACGTTTCCCGATTGAAGCGCCCGTCTTTGGCGGCAAAGGTTTGCATTTGGCCATCCACGGTGTTGGCAAATGCTTTGACCAAGGCATTGTCAATGTCGCGTGCGAACAAGCCGTCCCAGTCGCTGCCCCAAATCAATTTGATGACATTCCAACCCGCGCCTCGAAACAATTTTTCGAGTTCATCGATGATGCGACCATTGCCACGAACGGGCCCGTCGAGGCGCTGTAAATTGCAATTGACCACCCAGACCAGGTTGTCGAGTCGTTCACGCGATGCGAGGGTCAAGGCGCTCATGCTCTCGGGTTCGTCCATTTCGCCATCACCGAACACGCCCCACACTTTGCGCCCTTCGCAGTTGAGCAAACCACGGTGCGTCAAATAGCGCATGAACCGTGCATGGTAAATGGCGCTGATCGGGCCTAAGCCCATCGAGCCGGTTGGGAATTGCCAAAAATCAGGCATCAACCAAGGGTGTGGGTAACTCGACAAGCCGCGAGCGCCTTCGCGGGGGGCTTTCAATTCTTGGCGGTAGTGCGATAAATCGGCTTCAGTCAAACGCCCTTCCAGGTAAGCACGGGCATACACCCCCGGCGCGCTGTGCGGTTGAAAAAACACCAAATCGCCTTGGTGCTGCGTATCGCGTGCATGAAAAAAATGGTTGTAGCCCACCTCAAACAAATCGGCGGCGCTGGCGTAGCTGGCAATGTGTCCGCCCAATTCACCATAGGCGCTGTTGGCCCGTGCCACCATGGCCAATGCATTCCAGCGCATCAACGAAGCCAATTTCTCTTCAATGGCCAAATCGCCGGGGTAAGGTTGTTGCGATTGCACTGCAATCGTGTTGACATAAGGCGTGACCAGTTCGGGTGACCATTCGATGTGTTGCTGGTGCGCAAGCGCCACCAACTGATCCAATAAAAAGCGAGCACGTTCCGGGCCGTGAAGCTGCACCACGTTGGCAAATGCATCACGCCATTCAGCGGTTTCTACAGGGTCGATGTCGGCGGTTTTTTGAAGCATGGCGCGTGGTTTTTTAAACGGTTGAATGGGTAACAAATATAAAAAAAACCATTCAACATAGGCTATTGATTTGTATCTGTATTGTGTATTAAAACAGCATAAAATATCTAAATTTCTAAAATTTGAGGTGACTTATGCTTTTAGATGCGGTTGATTACAAAATTTTGTCGCAATTGCAAGAGGATGCTTCTTTGACCAATGTGGAGTTGGCAAAGCGGGTGCATTTGTCGCCGTCTCCTTGCTTGAGTCGGGTCAAGGCCTTGGAAGCCGCAGGGGTGATCGAGCGCTATGTGGCGCTCACGCATCCTCAGTCATTGGGGCTGGGATTGAATGTGTTTATCTCTGTCAGTTTGAAAGAGCAATCGAAAGCCGCGTTGGCTGAGTTTGAGCAACGCATCGCTGAGCACGATGAAGTCATGGAGTGCTATTTGATGACAGGCGATTCAGATTACTTGATACGTGTGGCCATCGCCGACATGAGCGCATTGGAAAAATTCATTTTGGAGCAACTCACACCCATCCCTGGCGTGGAAAAAATTCGAAGCAGTTTTGCGCTGAAACAAGTGCGCTATAAAACCGCGTTGCCGCTCAAGCAAGCGCTGGGGCCGCGTGACTAGGGCAGGGCAATCTCAGTAAATCAAACTGATGGGAATGCACAGTTGGTAACCCACGCCCCAGACAGATTTGATGGCAGCTTCTGTGCTGCTGGCATCAATGCTTTTGATTTTTTTTCTGAAGCGTGCAATCAATTCTTCCAGTGCATGCTTGCTCATGCCTTCATCGGACTCTTCTGCTGAAAACAAGTCACACAGCACACCGGATTCCAAGGTGAACTCATTTGCTTGGCTCAAAGCCACCAGCAGTATTTTTTCGCGGTTGGTCAGACGGATTTTTTCTGTGAGGCTGGGAGATTGAAGCGTTCGGTCGCGCAAGCTCAGCAGCCAATCGTTTGCATTGTTCAACTTTTTGACGCGCTTGCCTAGGTTTTGAACCACCATCGTCAATTCTTCAGGCGAAACAGGTTTGGTCAGGTAAAAATCTGCACCGCCGTGGCTGTAACCTGTCAATCGATCGTGCAAGGCCACACGCGCGGTCATGATCACGATACCTACATTCGGTGTGCGCTCACGCAAACGTTTGCACAAACTGATGCCGGACTCGCCAGGTAAATTCAGATCAATGATGTAAATGTCAATCGGTCGAAGGGTCACCAAATCATCCAAGGCGGCGGCGCTGGACACACCATGGGTTTCAAATTGATTCGCTTGCAGGTGAGACACAATTTCTTGTCGCAGCAAGACATCGTCTTCAACGATGGCCACCACAAACTGCGAGCTCACAGAGGGTGCTTGGGCCGAGGTTGGGGTCATGGTGGGCATAGAGGTTCATGGTCTTGGTGACCGTGCATTGAAATCAATGTGTTTGGTTTGGAATATTTGAGAGCATTTGAAATCAGGTTTTCAATGATCAAAACCAGCATTTGCGTGTTGCCAAAAAAAACCATCTTCTCTGGCACAGACATGTCGAATTGACGTTGAAGGGGTACATCGGAGGGAAGCAGGTCTTCGATGATTTGTGTGATCAATGCCTTGGCATTGACTTCGATCGGGGATTGCTCAATTTGAAACCGATCAATCTTGTTGGAATTGGCCACTTGGGTGATCATCTGATCCATTCTGTCCAATGTGGCATTGATGCGGTGCGTACGCGATTGGTTCTCTGAGTCTGACGCCAATTTTTGGTTCAGGGAATAAGTTGCAAAGCGCAAGGTGGTCAGTGGGTTTTTTAATTCATGCGTCAAAATATCAATCAATGTTTGTCGTTCCTTGAGTTTTTCATTGTTGATTCGAGAAGTTTCAACATCAATTTGCAAATCTTTTTCGCGCAGAATGCTTTTGATTTTTTCATCGTAGTACTTGAAGATCAACACCAAGAAAACCACCACGCCAAACGCTAATCCATTCAATCGGTAATTGGTGAAGAAAATGAATTCAGCGCCCCGGTCTGTCAAAGTCTCACTTCCAGTGAATATGTTGATGTAGCCATAGATCACCACACTCGTGAATACCAGATAAGAAGTTTTGAGCAGCCTTTGTATGTTGATCGGCATATTGACAGACTTTTGCAGACCATAAAACTGCACGGGCAAGTTCAATGCAATCGTGATGACATACAAGTAAATACCCAACCGCATGTGGTCAAAAGCAATCAGGAAAAAAGCAAAAATGCTGCAAGCCAAGAGCAAATAGATCATTTGCTTGTAGGTGTTTGGAGGTGCGTAATTTTTGGTGAATGCGTACCCAAGAAAAATGATCAGAAAAATTCTGAGATTCACGAATTGATAGTTCAGGTAGCTGAAATTTTCTACCGACGTTAAGGGAAAAAACAAATACATTTTTCCTGATGCGAAAACGATGTAAAGAAATATGCTCAATTGCATTACGCTATAAATCACGATGAACAGCGATCGATCTATCAATATCAAAACCAAAGAAACGATGAACAAACTGAGCGCAATCGACTGTGCAAACGTGATGCTTTCTGTATAGACCGCAGTGATCGTCGCCAAAGCAGAAATTGAGGTGATTTCAGATTTGAGCGTTAAGTAACCTGTGTGTTTGATCTTGATGAAGACCATTTTTTGGGCGACATTTTCTTCATTGGTCAAAATAAAGCAATGCATGCCGTAAGGGCAGATTCTGGATGCCAAACTGGCAAGACTTCCGCCACTTTGGGTTTTCCAACCTTGGTTAAATGGTTCATACACCGTAATTTTTTCAAGCACAAAGGGGCTCAAGATGAGCACTTGATCCTCATTGATTTTTTGTGCGCGATCTGTTTGGGTGGTGTACGTGTCTATGTCAATTTTGACCCACACGGAGCCATCAATGAAGCCTAAATGCAAGTTATCTTTGTAATGCCGAAAGGGTTGTTGGCTGACTTCGTTGACCGTTAAGCTATCGGTTGGATCTATATAAAACCCTTGTTTGAACGTTGCCGCCATGGCCGACATATGCATCAGAACTGCACATGAAATGAGGATACAAATGGCAATGGTTTTTTTATACAGCAAGCACATTCCCTAGAGAGGAAGGTTATTTTTTTCATGATAACGGGTTCCTTGGCGAAGAAACCATGGGTATTCGTGAGTATTTGCCAGTTATGAGGGGCAATTCCGCAAGATTGCCCTATACAACTCAAGGCATGACAAACCCATCGGTCACGCCTGACAAGAAGATGCCTGCGGAAGGAAAAGCGGGAGGTCGTGATGGAGATTTTCAGATCACACCGTTCATGGCATTGGCGGTGTCAATGATCTACATGTTGACCGCCGATGGTGAAATTGATGACCATGAGTCGAGCCAACTGCAAGCGGTGGTCGGTAACCACAATGAGTTGTTGGATATTTCCTTTATTTATGCAGAGGAAAATTCGGTAGAAGAATTTATCAAAGACACCACCGGTGTGTTGAATCAGGCTGACCACTGGTGCATATTGACCAATTTGTGCGACTGCTTGCTTTCGGATGGGGTGGCGGATGACCATGAGCTGAATCTGTTTCGGCAAATTTCCGATGCATATGGCGTCAGTGAAATGGGCTTTAAAACGCATTTCAATAACCTAAAGATAAAAAATAACAAATCCATATTGGGGACATTCACTGAAAAGAGTTTGACACTCACTGATCAATCAGCGCACTTGACGTTGGCATGCTGCCTTCTCTACATGATGGCTGCCGATGGCAATATCGCTGATGAAGAAATTGGGCAATTGCAGGTTGTGCTTGGGGAATTTGAAGGCTTGCAGGCTGTCGCCATGAAAACTGTACGTTCAATCAAAATGAACGCATTTCTCAGGCAAGCTGCGCCTTTATTGACTCAAGATCAAAAGATCATGGTGTTGTCCAATGTGTGTGACTCGATGATGTCTGACGGCAAAGTGGATGTCATTGAGGACAATCTGTTTCAAAGCATGTTGACCGCTTTTTCGGTCACAGTGACAGGTTTTAAACCATATTACGAAACCATCAAAATCAAAAATATCAAGCCGTTTGATACTGACAGTATTCCCACAGCGTTTCATTCGCGCATAGCTGCCAAAAAGAAACATGGGGGCACGGGAACGTTCAAGGTGCGACGTCAAAAAAATCCGGATGCCGTGACATCTGTCGCTTCCACCGGTGCGTCAAAGCCTGAAGGTGAATGGGTCGGCGAGGTTGATCAAAAGCAATTGAGTGCGGTTGTTCATCGCACCATGCAAGACAACATCAAGCAAGCCAATGAGGGGTTTGCTGGTCAATCAGATGTCGAGAATGTCCAAAGCAATGCGGTGAACAGGTCTACCGCTGACTTCTCCACGCTGTCAGCCAAGCAAGAAAACTTGCAACAAATTCAAGAAGAACTTGGCAAAGACAACGTCCAAAAAGTTGACACTAAAGGAATCCTCACCAATCAGCAAAAAGTGTCTGAAGCTGGCATCGCCCCCAATATTCAGCAAGTCAACGACGAAGCTTTAAAGGACAACAAGCAGAAATTGCCCGGTGCTGTTGAGGCTGCGAATATTCAGCAGGTCAACGACGAAGCTTTGAAAGACAACAAGCAGAAATTGCCCGGTGCTGCTGAGACTGCGAATATTCAGCAGATCAACGACGAAGCTTTAAAGGACAACAAGCAGAAATTAAACGTTGCTGGTTTGCTTTCACCTGACCATTCCTTGCCTTCTTCTGCCTTGTCAGACAAACACAACAAAAAATCGGATCAAGTGGTCGACAAACCTTTGACTGTCAATACCCAAGACAAACTCAATCATTCCCAAAAGATCGGCGTCACGATAGCGCAAGCCCCTGCGCTGAAGATGGTGGATCCGAAATCAGTTCAAGATCTTCAGACCCAGATTGACAAAGTACACACCAATCTGGATCGACTTTCTCCCTCTAAATCAAAATCACCCAACACAGCCGTATCAGGATTCGCTTCATTGGTACTTGAAACGCGGTTGCCTGCGAACAATCAATTGAAGCAACAACCATCAACCAGTTTG
>RFYK01000060.1 GCA_009925585.1 Betaproteobacteria bacterium
GATACAAGCGGCATCCAGTGAACAGGCAGGGCAGGCGGTATCAGGCGAGCGCTTCGCATGGTGCTGTCCTTTGATAACGGGTAGCCAACGCCATGACGTTGTGCGCATTGGCTTCATGTGCCCTCAATTCACCACTGACTCGCCCTTCACACATCACCAGAATGCGATGGCTGAGCAACAACACTTCGGGCAATTCGCTCGATATCACGACCACGGCCCGACCTTGTGCGGCGAGTTGGTGGATTAATCCGTAAATTTCCTGTTTTGAACCGATATCAATGCCACGGGTGGGCTCATCAACCATCAATATGTCGCAGTCTTGTAACAGCCATTTGGCGATGACCACTTTTTGTTGATTGCCGCCTGACAACTGCAACGTGGTTTGGTTGACCGAGGGCGTTTTGATACGCAGTCTTTGAACCATGCGGCAAGCCACGCTTTCAATGGCCTTTGAGCGCAAAAAACAACGGCCATACAACCATTTTTTCAGGCTGGGCAACGTGAGGTTGGCCGCGATGTCCATGCCTGTCACCAACCCCAAACGTTTTCTGTCTTCTGGCAGATAAGCAAGGCCGGCTTCAACCGCATCTTTGGGTGAACGGATCTTGGCCAATTTGCCACGAATAAACACGGCGCCTGAATCCATCGGGTCGGCACCAAACAAGGCTCGCGCCAATTCGGTTCTGCCCGCGCCCATCAAACCTGCCACGCCCAGAATTTCGCCTCGGCGCAACTGGAAGCTGACATCGCGAACCCATTTGCCTCTGTTGATGGCGCGCGCCTCTAACAGCACCTCGCTGTTTGTGCCATTGGGTATCGCTTTCTCGGTGGGCAAAAGTGGTCGCCCCACCATCAATCTGATGACGTGTGACATCGGTGTGTGAGAGGGCACCGTGGCCACATGAACGCCATCTCGCAAGACCGTGATGCGGTCCGCGATATGTTGTATTTCATCCATTCGGTGCGAGATGTACACAATGCCCACGCCATCCTGTTTGAGCTGCTGGATGATGCGAAACAGCTCTTTGATTTCTGCGCTGTTGAGCGCGGCTGTGGGTTCATCCATGATCAGCACGCGCGAGCGGTGCGACAGTGCTTTCGCAATCTCCACCATCTGCCGACAAGCCACTGACAACCCGCTGACCAAGGTGGCGGGGTTCAATCTCAAATGGAGTTTGTCAAAGAGTGCCTGTGCTTGTTGATTGAGTTTGTTTTCGTCAAGCAACATGCCCCCGAATTTTTTGGGCTCTCTCCCCAAAAACATATTTTGGGCGGCAGTCAAATGCTCCATCAGATGCAACTCTTGATGAACCATGCCAATCGCCAACGACTGCGCCTGGGCTGGGCTGTTGATCTCGATCGGTTTTCCCTCAAGAAACAACTCTCCGCTGTCCTTGTGGCAAATGCCCGCCAAAATTTTCACCAGCGTTGATTTGCCCGCACCGTTCTCGCCCATGAGCGCATGAACTTCACCTTTGTGCAGATCAAAGCACACCTTGTCCAATGCGCGCACCCCTGGAAATGATTTACTCAAATCGCGCACGGACAGCAACGTGTTCACTGCACTGCTTGTAGGTTTGCACCTGCATGGACAGAGCGCTTTTTTGCGAAGGCAATGCATCCGACGCACGTCGCCAATGAATTTGCATTTAAGTATTCATTAAATAACGATTCAGAGTAATTTAATTTAATTAACAGACACCCATTTCAGGGTTATCCCTAGACTGACATGCAAAAACAACCCTGAACAAGGCCCGTCCTGGGAAATCGAACAGATGATTACTTTTCATGTTTGCCAGAAACGATCTGGCAGGGTGCGCGCTGATGAATTCAGCGCTTTCAGGGTGAGACGGTTTATTTCACTCGCCTGACAAACAACGGTATTTTTTTGATCAAGTTGGCGATCAGTGAACTGCCCGAATGCACGACGACCGCGCCATCGGGGCTGCCCATGTCGGTGGAGGTCCAGACCCAACCCGAAGGGCCCGAGCCAAACCATGTTTGGTTCAACGCCAATTCCGAGCAACTCTTCTCGCTCAAGCCTTCCAACTCGGCTTGGGTGGGCAAACGCCATTTGGCCTCAGCGGCTGTTTTGGTGGCGGTATTCCAGTCTTGCGCGGTGGCTGAGCCGGTACACACTGACCCGTTCCACTGCATGCCGACCACACAACGTTGCCACACCAAACCGGTTTCTTTGTCTTTGACTTCCGAGCCACTGGCATTGGCCGCTTCGTAGCGGCTGTCTGGGCGGGTCAACGGCGAGTCAGAGAAACAGGCGGCTTGCACCAAGTTGTGGGCCAGCAAACTGCCAGCCAACAGGATCAAAGGGTAGGTGTGTTTGTTCATGGGGACTTTCGGGAAATTCACTTGGCCAGCGCCTGGCGCATCTGGTCAATCACAGCTTTGTAATCTGGCTTGCCGAAGATGGCACTGCCAGCCACAAACGTGTCGGCGCCGGCGTTGGCGACCGAGCGAATGTTGTCGGGTTTGATGCCGCCATCGACCTCTAAACGGATGTCGCGTCCACTCGCTTGTATGCGCTTGGCCGCATGCTCGACTTTGCGCAACGCAGAATCGATGAAGCTTTGCCCGCCAAAGCCTGGGTTGACGCTCATGATCAACACCAAATCAATGTCGTCTATCAACCAATCCAACACGTCCAAAGGTTCGGCTGGATTGAACACCAAGCCTGCCTGACAACCTGCCGCTTTGATGGCTTGCACGCTGCGGTGTGCATGGCCAGAGGCATCTGGGTGAAAACTGATCAGGTCCGCACCGGCTTGGGCAAACGCTGCCGCCAGCGCATCCACCGGTTGCACCATCAAGTGCACATCAATCGGGACGGCCACGCCTGCAGGCGTTTTGGCATGCGGCTTCAAGGCTTGGCACACCATCGGACCAAAGGTCAAATTGGGAACGTAGTGGTTGTCCATGACATCGAAATGGATCCAATCGGCACCTGCGGCGACAACGTTTTTCACTTCGTCGCCCAAACGGGCGAAATCGGCGGACAAGATGGAGGGGGCGATGCGGTAGGTGGTCGTCATACCCCCGATTATGGTGTCAGAATTGGCACATGCTTTCACCCTGTCCCGATTGACCCAGCGCCATGGCAAATTACAAACTCAGCGTGGACGTCACGCCGCATTACCTGCCCGATCAATCCAACCCGGACGACCACCTGTACGCCTTCGCCTACACCGTGGTGATTCACAACAGCGGCGACATGGCCGCCCAAGTGATTTCGCGCACTTGGCACATCAACGACGCGCAAGGCCTTCACGAAAAAGTCAAAGGTTTGGGGGTGGTCGGTCACCAACCGCTGCTGCAGCCCGGTGAAAGTTTCGAATACACCAGTGGCACCCGTTTACGCACCCCCACGGGCACCATGCATGGCAGTTATTTTTGCGTGGCGGTCGATGGCGAAAAATTCGATGTCGATATTCCCATGTTTGTTCTGGATGCGTTGAGCGACACCGGCAGCAAGCGTCACATGCATTGACCCATCATGGGTGAATTTGACCTGATCACCCGCTACTTCACTCGGCCTGCCAAGCGGGCAGTGATCGGTGTGGGTGACGACTGCGCCCTGTGGCAATGCCAACCTGGCATGCAATTGGCCGTGTCATCGGACATGCTGGTCGAGGGGCGGCATTTTTTGAACACGGTGCCCCCTAAGCGACTGGGCCACAAAGCATTGGCCGTCAACCTGAGCGATCTGGCGGCCAGCGGCGCCAAGCCCTTGGCGTTCACATTGGCGTTGGCCTTGCCCCGTGTAGACGAATCATGGTTACAAGGTTTTTCAGAGGGCTTGTTCGCATTGGCCGATCAATACCCATGTGAATTGGTGGGCGGCGACACCACCCAAGGGCCTTTGAACATCTGCATCACGGTCATGGGCGAGGTGCCGCCCGGGGACGCCTTGCTGCGACAAGGCGCGCAAGTGGGCGACGACATTTACATCAGTGGCTCGGTCGGCGACGCGCGCTTGGCTCTCGAAGTCATGCGCGGCCAGTTGTCGCTTCATGCCGAAGATTTCGAAGCCTGTCGACGCCGCATGGAACAACCTGAACCTCGGGTCGCGCTCGGGTTGGCATTGCGCGGTCTGGCGAACGCCTGTATCGATGTCAGCGATGGTTTGGTTGGCGACTTGGGCCATGTGCTCAAAGCCTCGCAAGTCGCAGCCGTGCTGACCACCGATTGGATACAAGACAGCGCCGCCATCAGTCCCGCCATGCAAAGCCTGCCATTTGCCAAGCGCATGGACATGGCCTTGGCGGGTGGCGATGATTACGAGTTGCTGTTCACCGCGTCGCCTGACCAAGCCGATGCCGTGCAAGAGGCCGCCAACGAATCAGGCGTCAGCGTCACTTGCATTGGCCGCATCACCTCTGGCAGTGGCTTGCAAGTCCTTGACTTGCAAGGCGTTCCGATGTCTCGGCGGTTCGCCTCGTTTGACCATTTTGCGCATTGAAAACCACCCATGTCCTTTGAAGCCCAATGGAATGCCGCTCGCTTCATGTGGTCGCACCCGGCCCATGTGTTGGCCATGGGTTTTGGCGCTGGTTTGAGCCCGAAAGCGCCCGGCACGGTCGGTACCTTGTGGGCTTGGGCAGCCTATGTGGTGATGGGTTTGTTTCTGTCAACCGCAGACATGGGTTGGCTGATTGCGCTGTCATTGCCCATCGGGTGGTGGGCTTGCACGGTGACCGCCCAACACATGCAAGTACAAGACCCCAGCGCCATCGTGTGGGACGAGATCGTCGCGTTTTGGCTGGTGCTGTGGTTGTGGATGCCCGTCGGGCTTGTCGGACAGTTGGTGGCCTTCATTTTGTTTCGCTTGTTTGATGCGCTCAAGCCAGGGCCTGTTGGCTGGGCCGACAGCCACTTTCACGGTCTGGGTTGGCGTGGTGGTTTTGGCATCATGTTCGATGATTTGGTGGCAGCGTTTTGCACGCTGCTGTGTTTGTCCCTTTGGTTGGCCACACGATGAAACTCCAGATACCCACAGAAGCGCTGTCTGCCGCGCTGTTGCAACGCGGGTGGATGTTGACCTGCGCCGAAAGCTGCACAGGCGGCCTGATCAGTGCAGGTTGCACCGATTTGGCGGGTTCAAGCCTGTGGTTCGAGCGCGGTTTTGTCAGCTACAGCAACGAGGCCAAGCAAACCATGCTCGGTGTGCCTGCGGCTTTGATTGCCCAACATGGCGCCGTCAGTGAACCGGTGGCCCAAGCCATGGTGCTGGGCGCGCTTAACCACAGCAAAGCGCAAGTGGCGTTGGCGGTGACGGGCATTGCCGGCCCCGGCGGCGGCAGCGCGGCCAAACCCGTGGGTACCGTCTGTTTTGCTTGGGCCATGCCCAGCGATGCGGGGCCGACGCTGGGCGCGTCTTCGGCTTGGGTGAAAGTAGAAACCTGCCATTTCGAAGGCGACCGCGCTGCTGTGCGCTGGGCCACCCACGCCCATGCCATCAACCGTCTGTTGGTGTTGTTGAATCACGCGACGCCAGCGATCGGCTGATCTGGTTCATGGCTTGCGCCAACGCCACATCCCGTTGCGTCAATCCGCCGGCATCGTGCGTGGTCAACCGCACTGACACCCTGTTGTACACATTCGACCATTCCGGGTGATGGTCCATGCGGTGCGCCACAACAGCGACCTCGTTCATGAATGCCATCGCTTGTAAAAAATCGGCAAACACCCACTCCGCCAGCCATGCATTGTCATGTTGCTGCCAACGAGTGGGTTCATCGGCATTGAGGCTGCGCAAAGCGGTTTGAATGTCGGTGTGTGTCATCAAGGCAGGCATCTGCGCTCCTGGTCATTTGGCATCCGCCAAACTGTAAACGCTGGTGACCGGCACGCCCAACCTGGCCAAACGATGGGTCAGGCGCAACACTTGTTTGTCTTTGCTGACCAAGTGGGCACGGTGCGCCACCGCCAAGTCAATGAATTTTTGATCGTCCTCGTCTTTGCACACGTAGGGCGCGCGCGCTGCCGTCGGTTGCATCTGCGACCAACGGTCAAACTCAGCCAATACCTCGGCCGCTGTCACAGAGAGATTCGCCAAGCGTGGCACGATGTGCGCATAGCTCAGGACGCGCTGCAATTCCTCGCGCATGGCCGCTGTGACCAGCCAATGCACCTTGGCTTGCTTCACATGGTCATGGACCAGCGCGGTGTGGGTGTCTTGAAACACCCACATGTCCAACAAGACATTGGTGTCCAACACCACGCAAGGCCGCTCAGTTGGCGTGGTGGTCATTCAATGAGGCTCAGGTGCGGACGCTGCACGCATGTCAAATCGAAACAGGCGGCATTCGATCGGACCGTTCCACATCGGGACTTTGCGCGACTCTTTCAAGCGCATGCGACCGGGCAGTTTCAAGTCCGGTGTCAACACCCAGGCACGCCATCCAGCGTAATGTTTTTTCCAATGGCTGGCCAGTTGCAAAAAGAAATCTCCACCGTCTTGCACTTGCCCGCTTTCACGGCCTGCCAACGGCGCAGCGTGCGATGGCACGGATGGGGCGGGTCTGCCTTGTCGCGAGCTGCCCGCCACACCAGCGGTGTCGATGCGTTCACCGTAAGGCGGGTTGACCAACATCAACCCGGGTATGTCGCCGGGCGGCATGCGTTGCAATGCGTCGCCGCCGCGCCATTCGATGGCATGCGACACACCGGCCCGCTCGCCGTTTCGACGCGCAAAGTCAACCATGCGAAACGCGACATCACTGCCAAACACCGGGGCACGGGGCGGGCATTGTTGGTCCACCGCTTGCTGCTTGAGTTGTTGCCACACATGTGCATCAAACAAGCGCAAGCGCTCAAAACCAAATCGCCGTTGACCACCTGCGGCAATGCGGCACGCAATTTGTGCGGCCTCAATGGCGATGGTGCCGCTGCCGCAACAAGGGTCATACAACGGCAAGCCTTGCGCCACACCCGCCAACGGCAATGTCTGCGGACGGGTTTCACCGGGCGCATACACCGGGGACATGCTCCAACCACTGGCATGCACGCGCACCGCCGGTCGTTGTGTGTCGACATCGGGGCGTACACCGGTCTTGTCACGAAACCGGTCTGCCACCGCATCTTTGACTCGCAGCGCGGCAAAGTTGAGGCTTTTGAGCGGACTGTGCTGCGCGGTCACATCGATGCGGAACGTTTCTCGCGGCGTGAACCACATTTCCCAAGGCACGGCCAGCGCCGCGTCATAAATGGCTTGCTCGTTGGCATACGGCGCATGCGCCAACTGAATCAAGACCCGCATGCCCAAACGACTGTGCAGGTTCAACAACAACGCCTCGCGCCAGGACGCTTGCAATTGCACACCCCCTCGCAAGGTTTGCATCGCGGTGGCCGGCAGTCCGGTGATTTGCGCCACTTCACTGGCCAAATAAGCCTCTACCCCGGCGGCACAGGGGACAAACAATGACAATGCATTCACAGCGTTTTACGCAGGTTGGTCGGCGCGATGCGCAAAGCTTCTCGGTACTTGGCGACAGTGCGTCTGGCGCAATCGATGCCTTGCTCCTTGAGCATGTCGGACAACTGGTTATCCGACAACGGTTTTTTCGGGTTCTCGCTGGCAATCAATTGTTTGATCAGCGCACGCACCGCGGTGCTGGACGCGTTGTTGCCACTGTCGGTGCCCAAACCAGAGCCGAAAAAATATTTCAATTCGTACGTACCGTAAGGGGTGTGCATGTATTTGGCCGTGGTCACGCGACTGATGGTTGACTCATGCAAACCCAGTTCTTCTGCAATTTCACGCAACACCATGGGTTTCATGGCGAGTTCGCCGTGTATGAAAAAACTGCGCTGACGTTGCGTGATCGCGTTGCTGACCCGCAAGATGGTGTCAAACCGTTGCTGGATGTTTTTGATCATCCAACGCGCCTCTTGCAAACGTTGTTGCAGTCCGGCGTGGCTGTCGCCTTTGCTGCCTTTCAAGGCGTTGGCATAAATGTCATTGACCTTCAAACGCGGCATCACTTCCGGGTTGAGCATGGCGCGAAACTGCGGCAAGCCTTGTCTGTCGACACCACTGGCTGTCACCAACACATCTGGCACCACCACATTGCGCTCGACGTCGATGAAACGTCGCCCTGGCTTGGGCTCCAGCCGTGCAATCAATGCGATCGCCAATTTCACTTCGTGTTCGGTGGCGCCGATCGCTGGCACAAGCCGCTTGACATCCCGCTTGGCCAACAACTCCAGCGGTTGTTTGCAAATGGCCAACGCCGTTTGGCGAACCGCTGCGCGCTCTTCGCTGTCGGCCGGTATCGCTTGCAATTGCAAACGCAAACATTCACCCAAATCGCGCGCACCCACGCCGGTGGGCTCCAAGCTTTGCAACAAGCCCAACGCCACTTGAAAACGGTGAACCAACTCTTCGCATTGCTCGACGTCGTCGCCAGCCAAGCTCTCTGCCAAGGTCTCGAAACTGTCTTCCAAGTAACCGTCATCGTTCAACGATTCGATGAGAAAGCGCAAAGCTGCAAAAACGCGGTGAGCGATTCTTGGTTGCGCGCCAATTCCGTGGCCTGCGCTTTTTCGTCATCGTTGTTTTGCTGATTTCGCGCGGGCGCGTCACCTCCCCATTCGCTGTCGTCTGGCGAGAAGTCAACGCTGCCATCACCATCCCAGCTTTCAGCCACACCTGCTGCATCCAAGGGGGCATCTGGCGCTTCGCTGGCCGTCTCCACCCGCACCTCGCTCACCCGGTCCATCGGGCCGTCCCATGTATCGATGTCGTTGTCGGCATCGCTGGGGGCCGCGACCGCGTCTTGTTTGTCCAGGCCAAAGTCCTCACGGGGCGCCAAGTCTTCCATTTCTTTTTCCAGAAACGGGTTGTCGTCGAGCATTTGTTCGATTTCTTGGCTTAACTCGAGCGTCGAGAGTTGCAGTAAACGGATCGATTGCTGCAACTGCGGCGTGAGTGCCAGGTGTTGCGAGACGCGCAGTGAGAGGCCTTGCTTCATGCTGCGTCCTTGGCCTTACATGCGGAAATTTTCACCCAGGTACACCCGCCGTACCTCGGGGTTGTGGATGATGTCTTGCGGTTTGCCCTCGGCCAGCACACGGCCTTCGCTGATGATCGCCGCATGGTCGCAAATGCCTAAGGTTTCGCGCACATTGTGGTCAGTGATCAACACACCAATGCCCTTGGCCTTGAGAAAACTGATGATGCGCTGAATCTCCAACACGGCGATCGGATCGATGCCTGCAAAAGGCTCGTCTAGCAAGATGTACTTGGGTTGTGTGGCCAATGCCCTGGCAATTTCCACCCGACGGCGTTCTCCGCCAGACAAGGACAACGCCGCCGATTCGCGCAAATGTTCGATGCGCAGTTCTTGCAACAAACCGGTGAGCCGTTGTTCAATCTCTGCCTTGGTCAAAGGGCGGTTTTGGTCATCGGTTTGCAATTCCAACACGGCGCGCACGTTGTCAGCCACATTGAGTTTGCGAAAAATTGAGGCCTCTTGCGGCAAGTAACTCAAGCCCATGCGGGCGCGTCGGTGAATCGGTAAATGTTCGACTGCCACGCCATCGATGGTGATGGTGCCGCCATCGGCACGCACCAGGCCAACGATCATGTAAAAGGAAGTGGTTTTGCCCGCGCCGTTGGGGCCCAACAGGCCAACCACCTCGCCCTTGTTGACGTGCACCGACACGTCTTGCACCACTTGGCGACCCACGTATGACTTTTGCAAATGCCGAACCAGCAGGCCATCTGCTTGGTCAGTCACCGTCATTACTTGACCGCCTCATCATCGGGTTTCGGGGTGAGCACCGCGCGAATGCGTCCACTGCTGTTGGCAGGCTTGACGCCGCCCACCACGCCATCCACTGTGAATTGGTCGCTCAGGTTTTCATAAATGATGCGCTGGCCGGTCATCTGGTCACTCAACACCGTGCCGCGGTAACGCCTGAATTCGGCGCGGCCTAACAAGGTCAGTCGATCCGCTTTGCCGTCGTATTCAATCAACTCGCCTTCGCCTTCGATCCATTCCTCCACGCCTTCGCGTTTTTGGCGAAAGAATCCACGCTGGCCGGGTGCGGGTTTGATCAGACCGTATTGGTAACCATCGGGGTCTTGCCGTACTTCCAATTTATCGCCTCGCATGACGATGGTGCCCTTGGTGGCCAAGACTTTGCCAGTGAATATGCTGGTTTGCTTCAGCTCGTCATGCTCGAGGTTGTCCGCCTCGACGTTCAATGGCTTTTTGCGGTCGGCCTTTTCTGCCAACGCTGGTGACAGCGGCAGTATGAACAGACAAATGAGGAGAAGAATATTTTTCAAGGCACGGAAATTGCTGTGGCAGACATTGCCCGCATTGTAGGGGCAATGTTCCCAGCAAATGTTCAACGGCCTTTGCGGATCTCGTTGATCAAAAAGTCGGTGATTTGCAGTGCCCGCTCCATGCTGCCGGCCAAACTGCCGTCGACATAAAAACGCCCACCGATGCCCAACGCGGGAACGCCTTCGACTTTGAACTGCTCTTGCAATTGCGCTGCCCGCTTGGCCTTGCCGACCACAGAAAACGAATTGAACAGTTCAGTGAATTTGGCTGCAGGGATGCCATTTTTTTCTGCCCAGACTGTCAAGGTGTCCAATTTGTCCAACGATTGTTTTTCCACGTGGATGGCGGCGAACATCTTGCTTTGCAATTCTTCAACTTTGCCCAAGGCGTCGAGCACGTAATAGGCGCGTTGCTGGGCTTCAAAACTGTCTCGAAAGCGCACCGGTACACGCTTGAACTCGACATCTTTGGGCAATTTTTTGCTCCATGCGCTCAAGGCAGGCTCGAACGCATTGCAGTGCGGGCAGTTGTACCAAAAGAACTCCAGCACCTCGACTTTGCCCTTGGGGGCGTCGGTGGTGAGCGCTTTGGACAACACCACATAGTCTGTGCCCGCTTTGAATGACGTGGGTTGTGCCAAAGCGCTTTGCCAAGGCGCATAAAGCGCACTGGCCAAGGTGGCACTGGCCGCTGCGGTGAATTGACGACGTTTCATGTTCCAGCCTTTCGAGGTTAGCGTTGCACCCGTATCAGTGCAGATTCAAATTTGTTGGATTTCAATTGCGCTTGGATTTGCTCGGCCTGTGACTTGCTGTCAAACGGCCCCAAACGCACTCGGTAAATGACTTTGCCATCTTGGTCGCGCTGTGAAATGACCGGGTCATAGCCACCCAAAGCCAATTTGGCGCGCTGTCCTTCAGCGTCCGCGCTGGAGACGAATGCGCCGGCTTGCACAAAATACTGGAAGGCATCGGTGGCTTGTGACTTGCTGGCGGCCAAGTCCCCCAATGGGTCTTCGGAAGCGGCCGGTGCAGGCGCAGCCGGAGGGGCGGCTTCTGCAGGTTTGCTGGGTTTGGCATTGTCAGCGGGCGCATTGGCCGCAGGGTTCTTGCCGTAAAGCGGTGCGTTCGGATCCCAGTCCTTGTTTTTCTTTTCTTCGGCGGCGTCTTGCTCTGCGTTGCGTGTGAGGCCTTTGTTCAAAAAAGGAATCGGCACCTTGGTGACATACACCGCCACCACCAAAGCAATCAACAAGCCGACCACCAAACCCAAGATGAACCCCACCAAGGTGTTGCCGCGTTGCGATGACAGAGTTGCTTTCATTTGAATCACCTTTACATGCTGCTGGGTGCGACCACGCCCAACAACGACAAACCATTGCGCAACACTTGCGCGGTGGCTTTGATCAAAGCCACTCTGGCGTCTCTGGTGGCGGCGTCTTCCACCAAGATACGTTCCGCATCGTAATAGCTGTGGTAGCAAGCGGCCAAATCGCGCAAATAAAACGTCACATCATGCGGGGCCAAATCGGCACTGGCTTGCGCCAGCATTTGCGGGTAACGCGACAACAACATCATCAAGGACAGGGCGGGCGCGCTGCTCAATGGCGTCAAATCCACCGCAGACAGTTGCTGTTCTTGCATGCCCGATTGCTCGGCCCAAGTGGCCAAGATGGAGCAAATGCGCGCATGCGCATACTGCACGTAATAGACGGGGTTTTCATTGTTTTTGGCGCGCGCCAAATCGACATCAAACACATACTCGGTATCGGGCTTGCGGCTGAGCAAAAAGAAACGCACAGCGTCTTTGCTGGTCCAGTCAATCAGATCGCGCAACGTCACATAACTGCCGGCGCGTTTGGAAATTTTCACTTCTTCGCCACCACGCATGACCCGCACCATGGTGTGCAACAAATAATCCGGGTACCCATGGGGAATATGCAAACCTTGTTGCTGTGAAGCGGCTTGCAACCCGGCCCTCACCCGCGCGATGGTGCCGTGGTGGTCTGTGCCTTGGATATTGATGACCTTGGTGAAGCCACGTTGCCATTTGGCCAAGTGATAAGCCACATCGGGCACGAAATAGGTGTAGCTGCCGTCAGACTTGCGCATCACGCGGTCTTTGTCGTCACCAAAGTCTGTGGATCGCAACCACAGCGCGCCGTCTTGTTCATAGGTGTGTCCAGACGCTTGCAGTGAAGCCACGGCTTGGCCCACTTTGCCGTCGGTATAAAGACTGGACTCCAAATAGTATTGGTCAAACTTGACCTGAAAGGCTTGCAAATCCAAGTCTTGCTCGTGGCGCAAATAGGCCACGGCAAATTCACGGATGTTGTCCAAATCATTCACGTCGCCGTTGGCTGTCACTTGGCGATCGTCGGCTGACACGGTTTTTTTCGCCAAAAAATCCAGCGCGATGTCAGCGATGTATTCACCGTTGTAGGCGTTTTCTGGCCATTGCGCATCCCCTGGTTTGATGCCTTTGGCCCGGCATTGGGTAGACAGCGCCAACGTTTGAATTTGCACGCCCGCATCGTTGTAATAAAACTCGCGGTGCACCAGCCAACCTTGGGTTTCGAACAAATTGCAAATCGCGTCGCCCAAAGCCGCCTGACGGCCATGGCCCACATGCAAAGGGCCGGTAGGGTTGGCAGAGACAAATTCCACCAACAAACGCTGGCCATTTGAAGCCTGCCAACCGTGGCGGGCTCCTGAAGTCAGCACGTCGCGCACCACTTGTTGCTTGGCTTGTGGTGTCAGTCGCAAGTTGAGAAAACCCGGTCCAGCGATATCGATGTCCGTCAACCAACGTTGCCCTGCCGATGAAGACAGCAGCGATTGTTTCAATTGCTCGCCAAGTTCACGCGGATTGCGTCCGAGTGGTTTGGCCAATTGCATGGCAGCGGTCACAGCCAAGTCGCCATGTGAAGCGACCTTGGGGGTTTCAAAACGGGCCTTGTGGCCACTGCCCGGCGACAAGGCGTCTAAGCCCGCAGCCAGCGCTGCCAGCAAGTCATGCTGAACCTGTTGCATGGTTAACGGTCAGAAACGATAGCTGACTCCGACGTTCAAGGCATTGGTGATCAGATTGGTTTTGAGGCGACCACCGTCAATGGCCACGTTCATCTTCATGTAATGCATTTGGAAATCGCTGAAGAAACT
>RFYK01000007.1 GCA_009925585.1 Betaproteobacteria bacterium
GAGCAGGTGTCGGGGCAGTCGTGCGGGCAGGCGCCCAGGATGGTGGTGTTCATGTATGGATTGATAAAAAAGTGACGCCTTAAAGGATTTACGTGCCAGCTTTACCTGGGCGACGTTTAGCTTTTGATTGAGATAAATGAAGTGAAGGTTCGACTTCCCGCTCTGTCAACCGCCCGGACACATATTTATGTAATACGCTGGCAATCAAGGTTTGATAAGGCATGCCTTCTTCAAGCGCCTTGACCTGTATATCTTGTAAGTCGCCTGATGACAGCCGGATATTGACACGTCGGTCTTTGATGGCAGTGGCTCTCGCAGCCGCCTTGAACTTTGCAAGTTCAGCCTTTGTTGCAACTGACTTCAGTGTCCCGGTTTCAAATGCTGAAAGCAATTCTGTTTCGTATGCATCGGTCTTAGGCATCTAACTCACCTTTGTTCAAGTAGTCACGCGTTGCCTTTCGGCTTGGTATGACTGTCTTAAGAAAAAAATGGTCCGCTTCTTCGATAAAAGGAACCAAGTACGCATAGCCTTCATTGGCGATAACAAGTACCTTTTGATTCGGGTACTTCACTGGATTCGGGTGAGAAAGTATGTCCACCAACCCCCCGGATTCAATGGCAATAACCATGTTTTCGAACGAAATACCCCGCTCATACTTGAGTTGCTCGTTCTTTTCAGATCCCCAGCGAAACGGCTTCATAGGATCAGTTTAACCTAATGTGTGCCTTTTGTCGTCGCCAAGCGTCAGCATGGAGGCGAGGCCGGGCCTGCGGCGTTTACCGTTACAGGTAAGACTTTCACCCCATGCGCCAAACCCAGTTAGCCTCACCCGAAGCGCCTCTTTGCAAAAGGTAACTTCACCGAAGACAACCCGACATAGGCCGATCAGGTAGACTGAATCCTCCACCCCTCATTCACAGGTGTTCCCATGAAATTGCTCGACTCGATTGCCACCGAAGCCGCCAGCATTGTGGCCTTGCGCCGCGACATCCATGCCCATCCGGAATTGTGTTTTCAAGAAAACCGCACCGCCGACTTGGTGGCTGCGCAGTTAAGCAGTTGGGGCATCGAAGTGCACCGGGGCATGGGTACCACGGGTGTGGTGGGCGTCATCAAAAACGGCACCAGTTCCCGCAGCATCGGTTTGCGCGCCGACATGGACGCCTTGCCTGTGCACGAAGCCAATACCTTTGCCCATGCCAGCCAACATCCCGGCAAGATGCACGCTTGTGGCCACGATGGCCACACCGCCATGTTGTTGGCGGCAGCTCGTCACTTGTCGCAACACAAGCACTTCGATGGCACCGTGGTGTTGATTTTTCAGCCGGCTGAAGAAGGCGGTGGCGGTGCCAGAGAAATGATCAAAGACGGTTTGTTTGACAAGTTTCCGGTGGATGCGGTGTTTGGGCTTCACAACTGGCCCGGCATGGCAGTGGGGCAAGCCGCGGTCAGTGCCGGCCCTGTGATGGCGTCCAGCAACGAATTCAAAATCACCATCCGTGGCAAGGGTTGCCACGCGGCTTTGCCGCACAACGGCATTGACCCGGTACCCATCGCATGTGAGATGGTCCAAGCGTTTCAAACCATTGTGTCGCGCAACATCAAACCAGTCGATGCCGGCGTGATTTCGGTCACCATGATCCATGCGGGTGACGCCACCAACGTGGTACCTGACAGTTGTGAGTTGCAAGGCACGGTACGCACTTTCACCGTGGAGATGCTCGACATGATCGAGCGACGCATGAAAAGCATCGCTGAACATGTGAGCGCTGCGCACGAAGCCACTTGCCAATTCGAGTTTGTGCGCAATTACCCGCCAACCATCAACCATGCCAAAGAAGCCGACTTCACTCGCAGTGTGTTGGCCGATATCGTGGGTGAAGACAACGTGCTCGCCCAAGAGCCCACCATGGGCGCTGAAGACTTCTCTTACATGTTGTTGAAAAAACCAGGCACCTATTTCTTCTTGGCCAATGGCGATGGCCAGCACCGGGAAATGGGCCACGGTGGCGGCCCTTGCACCTTGCACAACCCCAGTTACGACTTCAACGATGACTTGATCCCGCTGGGCGGCACGATTTGGGTGCGCATGGTGGAAAAATTCTTGGCCAAAGCTTGAGTGATTGACACTCAGCCGTAAACCTTGATCAAGGATTGCAACTGCGTTTTGGGTTGCGGATTCAAGTAAGGTAGCAACACGCTCAGCACTTGCTGAGCCCCGCGCAACGCGCTGCGGTTGGCGTTCGCGTCTTCCATGGCGTGCCTCGGGTCTTGCACATATTCATAACTCAACCACCAGGTCAACATCACTACCATGTGAATGGCGCAACGCTGTTGCTCGGTGGCGGTTTGCGTCAGTAATCCATGCGTTTGCAAACCACGGAGCAGTTTGACAAACGCCTGCTCTTGGCGTTGCAACACTTCTTTGACTTGCGATTCAAGGTGTCTGTTTTTGCTGAGCAAATCATTCAAGTCGCGGTAGATGAAACGGTGGGCCCAAATCAACTCGAACACGCTGTGCATGAAAAACCAAGCATGTTCAAGGTCTTGGACATCTGCGGCCGCTGGCAACAAATGGCGCATGCGTGCTTCAAATTCATCGAACAGCGCATTGACCAACATTTCTTTGCTGGGGAAGTGATAAAAAAGGTTGCCAGGGCTGATGCCCATGTCCGAGGCGATCAGCGTGGTGGCGACATTGGGTTCGCCGAACCGGTTGAACAGGCTCAGCGTGGTCGACAAAATGCGCTCGGCCGTGCGGCGCGGCGGTTTTTTCACCCGTCAGCCTTTGGACCCGGATTTGCCCACGCTGTCTTTGAGCGCTTGCAGCTCTGCCTCCAAGGCGCTCACGCGGGCTTGCAGCGCCGCCATGTCTTGGGCGTCGGGCAAGCCCAACTGGTGCAATGCCTTGGCTACGCGCTCTTCAAAAATACCCTCCAAACGGTCAAACTGGCTGCTGGCGCGCTGACCCATGTCGCTGGCCATGGCGCTGGCTTTGGCCGCCGCTTCGGCCACTTTGGCTTGGGCTTGCAGCGTGGTTTCTTGCAATTTGCTGCCTTCTTTGACCAGCGACTCAAACACCTTGCCGCCCTCTTGTTGGGCCTTGGCAAATGCCCCTAAGCCCGCTTGCCAGATTTGCTGGGCGGATTGCTTCATTTGTTCACTCATCTGCTGGGGGTCAAATTCCGGTGGTTTGCTGGCCATGGCGGTGCTCCTCGGGGGGTGTCGTTTGTCAAATTAAGCGGTTTACAATGGGTTTGAATCCACCAGAGGTTTTACCTCAACCACGCCCATGCATTGGTACGCCATTCATTCAAAGCCCCGACAGGAAGAACGTGCATTGGACAACCTGCAAAGACAGGGGTTTGAAGCATGGCTGCCGATGTTGACGGTTGAAAAAGTCTTGCGCGGCAAATTGGTTCAAGTCACCGAACCCATGTTCAGCCGTTATTTGTTCATTCGACTCGACACCGAACAAACCAACTGGTCTCCGATCCGTTCCACGCTGGGCGTGAGCCGTTTGGTCAGTTTTGGCAACCGCCCTGCGGTGGTGGGCGACGAATTGATCGAAGCCTTGCAAACCGTGCCCGCACGTGCACCCGAGCGTTTGTTTCAACCGGGGCAGTCGATCAAAATTGTCAGCGGTCCGCTCAAAGGGCTGGAAGGCATTTTTCAACAGGCTGACGGCGAGCATCGCGCGATGGTGTTGATTGATTTACTGAACAAGCAACACCGCGTCACCACCCCGATGCAAGATTTAAGACCCGCCTCGCTCTGATCGACATGGCCAATTCGCTGCAACACATCGCCATCATCATGGACGGCAACGGACGCTGGGCCAAGAAGCGATTGATGCCGCGCACCGTGGGTCATGTGAAAGGGGCCGCCAATGTTCGCCAGATGGTCAAGGCCTGTGCTGATGAAGGCGTGTCTTACCTGACCTTGTTTGCCTTCAGTTCAGAAAATTGGCGACGACCGCCAGAAGAAATCAGCGCATTGATGGGTTTGTTTTTGCAATACCTTGAAAGCGAAGTGGCAGAAATGAAAGCCGCAGGTATTCGCTTGCGTGTCATTGGTGACCGCAGCGCGTTTGCGCCGCTGTTGCAATCGCGGATTGACCAAGCCGAGCAAGAAACCGCGCACAACTCGCGTTTGCATTTGACGATTGCCGCCAACTATGGCGGTCAATGGGATGTGTTGAATGCGATGCGGTCTTGGCAAGCCGCCAACCCCGGCAAACAACTGCAAGACTTGGACGCCGGTGGTCTGGCCGCGCATTTGAGTACCGCCGACTTGCCTGACCCTGAGTTATTGATCAGAACCGGTGGCGAATCCCGCATCAGCAATTTTTTGCTCTGGCAAACCGCTTACACCGAGTTGTATTTCACCGATGCGTTTTGGCCAGATTTTGATGCGGCGGCATTGAAACAAGCGATCCATTGGTTTGAGCAACGGGTACGCCGTTTTGGCCGCACCGATGAACAAGTGTCTGCGAACCCCGCGGCCGCACCTGGTGAACAGTTGTCGACAGCCCCTTTGGTGCCCCCTGCATTCAAGATCAGCTAATATTCGGGTTGCAGGCTTAGTCATTAGTTTCGGGTGCCTGCAATGACCCATCGACGGATCACCCGCTGTCATTTCCCATTAGCTTTCAAAGCAACAGGTAAAGATACATGAAGAACGAGTCACGCCCTCCCCATCCACGCAAAGACAACACACCCTCGCGCACAGGCCGTTGCATGGCATTGATAGACAGCAATTACATGGCTTGGTTGCTGCGCCAGTCCACTGACGCAGCGACAGAGCCCGAGACTTACAACCGAATGGCATTGATTCCTTCGTTGGCCCAAGCCCTCAAAGGCGCCGGTTTGGCGTTGGATATTCAACGCGTTTATTGGTACACAGACAATCCCGATACCCAATTTCCACACGACCAAATCGTTCGTGCGCTGGATGCGGCCGGTGGTGAACCTGGTGATGTGGTTTTCCAGTCCATGTCGTCAGACATTGCGCGTTTGGCGCAGCACCATGCTTGTGAACATTTGCTGGTGGCCAGCGATGACGACCGCTTGACCGCCGTCATCGACGACGCGCAATTGCACGGTTTGAGCGTGTATTTGCTGGCCGATGAATCTGCCCGTCACATGGACCAGTTGGTGACAGAAGACCCTGCTTGGTGCCGTTTGTTGGCGCAAGCCGACCGTCGCGTGTTGTTGTTGCCGCAAGCCGCGCGTGAACTCACCGCTGCACCGCGTGCGCCTGCCGCGCCCGCCACGCCGCAAGACCCTGAATTGGTTCGCGGCAAATTGTTGGAAGTGGTCAGCCAATGGTGGGATGACGAACCCGAGGATTTGCGTGAAGACTTGCGTGACGAGCTGCGTGGCAGCCACGGCATTCCGCAAGAAGTTGATCGCCACATGCTGTTGCGCGTGCGTCGCGCGCTTGACCGGCCACTGAGCTTTCCCGAGAAAAAAATACTGCGTGAAATGGTTCGCACCACAGTCTTGGGCATCACGGAAGAGAGCATGCCTGTATGACCCTGCTGGTGACCGGCGGTGCCGGTTTCATCGGCAGTAATTTTGTTCACCACTGGCTCGCTGAACACGACGAGCCATTGGTCAATTTAGACAAACTCACTTACGCAGGTAATTTGGGCAATTTGCAAGCCTTGGCCCAAGACAAGCGCCATGTGTTTGTGCAAGGTGACATTGGCGACACCGCTTTGGTTTCGCAACTCTTGCAACACTACCAACCGCGTGCGGTGCTGCATTTTGCGGCCGAATCGCATGTGGACCGGTCCATTCACGGCCCGCTGGATTTCATCCAAACCAACGTCGTGGGCACGGGTCACTTGCTGGAATCCGTGCGCGCATATTGGGGTGCTTTGGCTGCCGATCCACAACACCGTTTTCGTTTTTTGCATGTCAGCACGGACGAGGTGTACGGCAGTCTGTCCCCGGATGCGGTGGCGTTCACTGAAACACACCCCTATGAACCCAACAGCCCCTATGCGGCCAGCAAAGCATCGTCAGACCATTTGGTTCGCGCTTGGCACCACACCTACGGCTTGCCGGTGCTCACCACGAATTGCAGCAATAACTATGGCCCGTTTCATTTCCCTGAAAAACTGATTCCTTTGGTGATTCACCATGCGTTGGCAGGCAAACCCTTGCCGGTGTATGGCGATGGCATGCAGGTGCGTGATTGGTTGTATGTGCAAGACCATTGCCGCGCCATCGAACGGGTGTTGCAAGCGGGTACCCCAGGTGAAACTTACAACATCGGCGGCTGGAACGAAAAGCCCAATATTGAAGTGGTACGCACGGTGTGTCACTTGTTGGATGAATTGCAACCGCGTGGAGACGGCCAATCGTATGCCGAACAAATCACCTTTGTGAAAGACCGTGCGGGGCACGACAGACGCTACGCCATTGATGCGCGAAAGATCAACGACACCCTGGGTTGGCGACCGGTGGAAACCTTCGAAACCGGCTTGCGCAAAACCGTGCAGTGGTATTTGAACCATGCCGATTGGGTCAGCAGCGTGACCAGCGGTGCTTATCGCCAATGGGTCGACCTGCAGTATGGCGGCTGAACCCGTTCTGGTATTGGGTGCCACGGGACAATTGGGCCATGCGTTGTGTCAGGCGCTGATCGCATCTGGGCGATCGGTGGTGGCTTGGACCCGCGCCGATATCGACGTCAGTCAACTGTCTGCCCTGCGTGAGCGAATCGCGCAACTCAAGCCCCGCTGGATCATCAACGCCGCGGCCTACACCGCGGTCGATCAGGCCGAAACCGAACCTGCACTGGCCCAAGTGGTCAACGCGCAGATGCCTGGCATGTTGGCCGACCAAGCGAAAACCACTGGCGCGGCGCTGATGCATTTCTCCAGTGACTACGTGTTCAACGGCCGTTCAACCCGCCCTTATCTGGAATCCGATGCCACCGACCCGTTGTCGGTGTATGGCCACAGCAAACGCGATGGTGATGCCGCGGTGCAAGCCAGCGGCGCGCGCCATTTGATTTTTCGCACCTCGTGGGTGGTGTCATCCCACGGTCAAAATTTTTTGAAGACCATGTTGCGCTTGGCGTCAGAGCGCGAGACGCTGAATGTGGTGTCTGACCAGTCAGGCGTGCCGACCGCAGCAACATGGTTGGCCGATGTGGCGTTGAACGCCATGACCATGGCTGACAGCGCGGGCTTGAATGGCTTGTTCCATGCCACCCCCAGCGGACACACTACCTGGCATGGTTATGCCCAATATGTGTTGTCGCAAGCGGCCGCCAAGGGCTGGGCTTTGAAAGCCTCTGCCGCGCAAGTGCATCCCATCGCCACCACACAATACCCTTTGCCGGCGAAGCGTCCGGCCTACGGTTTGCTCGACAGCGGTTTGCTCGCCAATGCCTTGGGCATGCCCTTGCCCGATTGGAAAACCGGGGTTGACCAAGTGCTGGACCGTTTATCTGCCGACATGCGAACCTGAAATGGAAGTGACTGACACCATGAATGCATTGGAGACCTCATGACTTCGATCCACAGAAAAGGCATTTTGCTCGCCGGTGGTTCAGGCACCCGGCTGTATCCACTCACCTTGGCGGTCAGTAAACAATTGATGCCGGTCTACGACAAGCCGTTGGTGTATTACCCGTTAAGTACCTTGATGCTCAGCGGTATCCGAGAAGTATTGATCATCTCCACACCGCAAGACACGCCCCGTTTTACCGATTTGTTAGGAGACGGATCGCAATGGGGCATGCAGATTGAATATGCGGTGCAACCCAAGCCCGAAGGCTTGGCGCAAGCGTTTTTGATTGGCCGAGATTTCGTCAATCACCACCACAGCGCCTTGGTGTTGGGGGACAATATTTTTTACGGTCACGATTTGGTCAAGCAGTTACAGGCATCTGACCAGCGCAAACATTGTATTTTTATGACCAGCAGGTGTGCGATATCGCTGCTGACATCCGCCCCTCGGCGCGGGGCGAGCTTGAAATCACCGACGTCAATCGCCGTTATCTGGAACAACAACAACTGCACGTGGAAACCATGGGTCGTGGGTATGCATGGTTGGATGCGGGCACGCACGAAGGTTTGATGGAGGCAGCCACCTTCATCGCCACTTTGCAAAAACGCCAAGGTTTGATGGTCGCTTGCCCTGAAGAAATTGCCTATGCGCAGGGGTGGATCAGTGCCGCAGATTTAGAAAAACTGGCCCAGCCTTATAAAAACACAGGTTATGGCCAATATTTACTGCGTTTATTGGGGTAATTGCCATGCCATATACCGTTTTCCCCACTTTGTTATCGCAAGTTTTATTATTAAAACCCAAAGTATTTTCTGATGAACGTGGGTTTTTCTTTGAAAGTTTTAATCAACGTGAATTCAACCAAGCCACAGGATTAGACCTGTTATTTGTGCAGGATAACCACAGCAAATCGAGCCACGGGGTATTAAGAGGTTTGCATTTTCAGCGGGAATTTCCACAAGGCAAATTGATTCGGGTGGTGCAAGGGCAAATATTTGATGTGGCGGTGGATATTCGGCCTGAATCCCCGCAATATGGCCAATGGACAGGCCATTTGTTGGACAGTGCCACCCATGAACAATTATGGATACCCGCGGGATTTGCGCACGGGTTTTTGGTGCTCAGCGACAACGCCGAGGTGATTTATAAAACCACCGATTATTGGGTGGCCAGTGACGAAGATGCCATTCAGTGGAACGACCCAGACATTGCGATCGACTGGCCGTTGAAGGCGCTGAAAATGCAGCCGCTGCTGTCGGCCAAAGACGCAGCGGCCAAGCCGTTTAAGCGTTTTTGATTTCTGCGCTGGCCAATTGTCCGGCGGCTTGTAGCGCTTGAACCCATGCTGGGGTGCGGCCACGGCCTGTCCAAGTTTGTTCGGGGTTGGCGGGATCGCGGTATTTGGGGGCTACTTTGCGACCAGCGGTCGCGCGCTTGGCTTTGGGGGCCTTGGCCGAGGCAGACTTGGCTGTCCGCGCTTTGCCTTTTTTGCCGCCCATGGCCGCTGCGATGTGTTCGGCGGTCAAACCCGATGCGTGGGCAATTTGCACGATTTGTGACAAAGCCTTGTCATGGGTGCGCGACATCAATCGCTGTTCTTCTTTTTCCAATTTCATTCTGGCTGCGCGGATTTTTTCTAATTGGGCAACTGGACTTAAACGTGACATGAATATCTCCTGATAAAAAATATATAACAAGCCGTATTATCAACCATTATTAATTTTTTTTAAATTCTTATTTCATGGTTGATTTAATTTAATAAAAATAATATTAATATCGCTCAGTTTGGTATTCATCGTTGACGGCATCCTCAGGGGTTTCGTTTAATCCATGGGCTTGGTGCACAATGGCAGTCATCACTCACGCTGACCCATGAACACCTCTGACGCAACCACCCCGCTAGCGCACCGCGACCAAGCGCAAATCCTGGCCCGGGCACTGCCTTACATCCGCCAATTTCACGGCAAAACCATCGTCATCAAATACGGCGGCAATGCCATGACCGACCCGGCTTTGCAAGCCGATTTCGCCGCCGATGTGGTGTTATTGAAATTGGTGGGCATGCATCCGATCGTGGTGCATGGCGGTGGACCGCAAATTGAACATGCCTTGCAACGCTTGGGGAAAAAAGGTGAATTCATCCAAGGCATGCGGGTCACCGACGAGGAAACCATGGAAGTGGTCGAGTGGGTGTTGGCCGGGGAGGTGCAGCAAGACATCGTGGGCTTGATCAACCAAGCCGGCGGCAAGGCCGTGGGTTTGACCGGCCGCGATGGCGGCATGATCCGCGCGCAAAAATTGAAAATGGTCGACAACCAGAACCCCGCCATCGAGCATGATGTGGGGCAGGTGGGCGACATCACCGCCATCGACCCGTCATTGCTCAAGGCGTTGCAAGACGATGCTTTCATTCCGGTGATCAGTCCCATCGGTTTTGGCGTGCACAACGAAAGCTACAACATCAACGCCGATGTGGTGGCTTCCAAACTGGCGACCGTGCTCAAAGCCGAAAAACTGGTGTTGTTGACCAACACGGCTGGCGTGTTGGACAAAGCGGGTCAACTGTTGACCAATTTGAGCGCCAGACAAATTGACGGCTTGTTTGCCGACGGCACCCTCAGTGGCGGTATGCTGCCCAAAATCAGCGGGGCACTGGAAGCGGCCAAAAGCGGCGTCAAATCCGTGCACATCATTGATGGGCGTGTGCCGCACGTGTTGTTATTGGAAATTTTGACTGACCAGGCTTTTGGCACCATGATCCGTTCGCACTGACCACCGAGGAGGACCGTCCCATGGCTGATGAGCAACCCGCCACCAATGCCGCCGACGTCACCGCACGCAAGCGGCCCAAACCGGGCGAGCGTCGCATACAAATTTTGCAGGCGCTGGCAGCCATGCTCGAGCAACCCGGTTCCGAGCGGGTCACCACGGCCGCCTTGGCCGCCAAATTGGAGGTCAGCGAGGCCGCGCTGTACCGGCATTTCGCCAGCAAGGCGCAAATGTTTGAAGGCTTGATCGAATTCATCGAAACCAGCGTGTTCAGTTTGCTCAATCAAATTGCGCAAGGACCGCACGAGGCGTCCGACAAATTGCGCCGCATGCTCACGGTGTTGTTGCAGTTTGCCGAGCGCAACCCGGGCATGGCCAGGGTCATGGTGGGCGATGCACTGGTATTTGAAAACGACCGGTTGCACCAGCGCATGAATTTGTTTTTTGACAAAGTGGAAGCCAGTTTGCGGCAGGTGTTGCGCGACGCCGCCAGCTCTTCAGCCACGCCGACGGTGGACGCGCAAGCACAGGCATCGGTGGCCATGGCATTTGCCGTGGGGCGGCTGCATCGGTTCTCTCGTTCGGGCTACAAACGCTCGCCGTTGGAACATTTGGACGCCAGTCTGAATTTCCTGATTTAAAAAAACATATCGTTGATGTTCAAAGTTTCATGCCGGTAGAACAGGCATGTGTTGATAATGCAACTTGTTTATTCATCGACTGACAAGGACAGCAATTCATGAACCAATTAGATATGCAAGGCCGCCATGCCGTGGTCACCGGTGGCGCCAGTGGACTGGGCTTGGCGATTGTTCAGCGTTTGCTGCATTCGGGCGCACGCATCACCATCTGGGACCATGACCAAGCCGGCATGGACAAGGCCATCAACGCTTTGCGCCAACAATGGAGTGACCGCGCGATCGAGGGCATGGCAGTCAATCTGACAAAGCATGACCAGGTGGCGCACGCGGTCAAGCAAACCGTTGCCCTCGCCGATGTGGACGCCTTGGTCAACAGCGCCGGCATCAGTGGACCGAACATGAAAAGCTGGGACTATCCGCTCGACGACTGGCACAAGGTGTTTGATGTGAATGTCAACGGCTTGTATTACTGCTGCAGAGAAATGGTGCCGCACATGAAAGCGCGCAACAAAGGCCGCATTGTCAATATCGCGTCGGTCGCAGGCAAGGACGGCAACCCCAACGCCAGTGCTTACAGCGCGAGCAAAGCCGCGGTGATTGCCTTGACCAAATCGATCGGCAAGGAGCTTGCTGACACCGCCATTTGCGTCAACTGTGTCACGCCCGCGGCAGTCAAAACGCCGATCTTTGATCAACTCACCCCGGAGCATATACAGTTCATGCTGAGCAAAATCCCCATGGGACGTTTTGGCACACCCGATGAAATCGCCGCCATGGTGGCGTGGTTGTGCACCGATGATTGTTCTTTTTCCACTGGGGCAGTGTTCGATTTGTCCGGTGGCCGATCCACTTATTGATTTTCAGGAGCACACATGAAACTTGTTCGTTACGGCGCAGTTGGCCGAGAGAAACCCGGCTTGATCGATGCCCATGGCAAATTGCGCGATTTGTCCGGCGTGATTGAAGACATCACGCCAGCGCATTTGAGTGACAAAGAGCTCTCCAAATTGGCGCGTCTCCAAACCGACAAACTGCCGCTGGTACGTGGCAAACCCCGCATGGGTTGCCCCATCAGCCACGTCGGTAAATTCATCGCCATTGGCTTGAACTACGCCGAC
This sequence comes from Betaproteobacteria bacterium, assembly GCA_009925585.1. Classification (GTDB taxonomy): domain Bacteria; phylum Pseudomonadota; class Gammaproteobacteria; order Burkholderiales; family Burkholderiaceae_C; genus Limnohabitans. Next base: position 12,059 of record RFYK01000007.1, read on the forward strand.
CATGCCGCTGAATCCAACCTGCCGGTGCCCAAGGAGCCGGTCGTGTTCATGAAAGCCAACAGCTGTGTGCAAGGCCCGAACGACGACATCATGTTGCCCAAAGGCTCGGTCAAATCTGATTGGGAAGTTGAACTCGGCGTGGTGATTGGCACCCGTGCCAGCTATGTGTCGCAGGCACGCGCATTGGACTATGTCGCGGGTTATTGCACCATCAACGATGTGTCGGAGCGCGAATACCAACTCGAGCGCGGCATGACATGGGACAAGGGCAAGGGTTGCGACACGTTTGGTCCGATCGGCCCTTGGCTGGTCACGCGCGATGAAGTGCCCAAGCCCCAGCGTTTGGACATGTGGCTGGATGTCAATGGGGTTCGCATGCAAACCGGCAACACCAAAACCATGGTGTTCACCGTGGCCAAGCTGGTGAGCTATGTCAGCGAATTCATGACCTTGATGCCCGGCGATGTGATCACCACCGGCACGCCTCCTGGCGTCGGCATGGGCATGAAGAAAAAAGGCAAACCCGCGCCTGTGTTCTTGAAAGCCGGTGACACCATGTCATTGGGCATTGAAGGATTGGGCGAGCAACACCAAAAAGTCATTCCTTACAAAAAGCATTGAAATGACATGACCTCCCAAAAAAAGCGGCTTTCGGGCCGCTTTTTTCATGGACTGTCGTTGTCACAGGGTGACGGTTTGGATACCCGCCAATGACGGCATGTTGAACGACTCCGGGTCAAACGCCATGTCACCCTCTTCGGGCGCTTCGCCAGTTGCTTTCATGCCTTTGAAATCGAACAGCTTGGGGTCCAGCAAATGCGAAGGCACAGTCTGTTGCAAAGCATGGAACATGTTGTCCAAGCGGCCGGGGTATTTCTTCTCCCATTCGCGCAGCATGTCGCCGACTTGTTGGCGCTGCAAACCGTCTTGGCTGCCGCACAAGGTGCACGGAATGATGGGAAATTCGCGGTGTTCGGCCCAGCGCACCAAGTCTCGCTCAGCGACAAATGCCAAAGGGCGAATCACGATGTGTCGGCCCGTGTCGCTCAGCAACTTGGGCGGCATGCTTTTGAGGCGGCCACCAAAAAACATGTTCAAAAACAGCGTTTGCAAAATGTCATCCCGGTGGTGACCGAGCGCAATTTTGGTGGCACCGAGTTCATCGGCGACGCGGTACAAAATGCCACGCCGTAAACGACTGCACAGGCTGCACATGGTTTTGCCAGGTGCAATTTTTTTCTTGACGATGCTGTAGGTGTCTTGGGTTTCGATGTGAAACGGCACGCCAAGTTGCGTCAAGTAGTCTGGCAAGACGTGCGCGGGAAAACCGGGTTGTTTTTGGTCGAGGTTGACCGCGATGATGTCAAAGTCGATCGGCGCGCGCATTCTCATTTTCAACAAAATATCGAGCATGCTGTAGCTGTCTTTGCCACCAGACACACACACCATGACCTTGTCGCCTTCTTCGATCATGTTGAATTGCACGATCGCTTCGCCCACCTGACGGCACAAGCGTTTTTCCAGCTTTTGGGTTTCTCGTTCGATGGTTGGGTTCACCATTGACCTGCCTCCATGTGGATGGCGACTTCGCAGTCGTCAAAAATTTCCAATTTCGCGATTTTCACTCGCACACCAATCACGCCAGGCAATTGCATCAAACGGTGTGACACCTTGCCAATCAAGGTCTCGAGCAAGTTCACATGTTTGGCATTGCATTCGGTGATGATGATTTGACGGAACTTTCGGTAGTCCAGTACGTTGCTGATGTCATCGTCGCTGGGCAACAAATCTTGCGGGCCGAGGTTCAACTCGGCGTCCACTTGTATCGGTTGTGGCGCGCCAATCTCGTGCGGCAAGATGCCCAAGTTCGCTTTGAAGCGAAGGCCTGTCAGCGACAAGGTGCGGAGTCCGTGTTGGGGAGTGGTCATGTCACATCAGCGAAAAATCGCGCTCGAAGGGCATCAGGTGTTGGCCACCGTCGACCAAAATCGTGGTGCCGGTGATGGAGGGGTTGAGCAACACAAACAGCACGGTGGCCACCACATCATCCACACTGGACGAACGGCCCAATGGTGACAGTTTGTGCAAGTCTTGAAATTTGTCGTCGCTCAGCATGTGGCTGGTCAATGTCAGTCCGGGTGCCACGCCAACCACCCGCAACTGCGGCGCCAGCGCTTTGGCCAATAAGGTGTTGGCGGTTTCCAGAGAGGCTTTGCTCAAGGTGTAGCTGAAAAAGTCTGGGTTCAGGTTCCACAGTTTCTGGTCCAACAGGTTGACCACCACGCCATTACCTTCGCGCGCGCATGCATGCGCATGGAGTTGCCTGGCCAAATGGATGGCCGCCGCCGTGTTGGTCAGCATGTGCTTTTGCAGCAAGGCGTTGCTGAAACTGCTGGCGCTGTCGTGTTCAAACAAAGCCGCGCTGTTGACCACTGCATCCAGGTGACCCATGTGGTCAACCACGCTGTGCACCAAAGCGCAGGCTTGTGTTTCATCCGACAAGTCGGCGGCAAAGCATTGCGCACCGGGGCACAAAGCGGCGCATTCATCGGCGGTTTGCGTGGCTTCGGCGACCGACGCACGGTAATGCACCGCGACTCGCCAACCTGCTTTGGCCAGACCCAATGCAATCGCGCGACCCAGGCGTTTGCCAGCGCCCGTGACCAGCACGGTAGGAGCAGCGTTTGCGTGGGCGCCAGAGGACATGAAGGACAATCTGAGAAATGGATGAACAGACGACGAGTTTAGCGACTGAGTTGCACCGCTTGTTACAGGTGCGTTTGCAAGCGGACAACGGTTGGTTGCCCTTCGATCGTTTCATGGCCTTGGCCTTGTATGCACCCGGTGCAGGTTATTACAGCGTTCGCACCCGACCGATTGGCCGCATGCCATCAGGCGGCAGCGACTTTGTCACCGCGCCCTTGGTGTCGCCTTATTTCGGTCAGGCCTTGGCCCGCAGCGTGGCGCAGGCTTTGCAACATACCGACACACATGACGTGTTGGAGTTTGGCGCGGGTGATGGCGCTTTGGCTCGGCAGTTGTTGCAAAGCTTGGGCGACCGAGTTGAGCGTTACTCGATTGTCGAAGTGTCTGCCCATCTGCGTGAACAACAAGCGTTGCAGTTGAAAGACTTTGCCCACAAAGTGCAATGGCTGCATGCCTTGCCCGATCACATTCACGCGGTGGTAGTGGGCAACGAAGTGCTCGATGCCATGCCTGTGAAATTGCTGCACCGACTCAGCGGTGTTTGGCATGAGCGAGGTGTGACATGGGACCCTGTGGCCCAGTCATACGTCTGGGAAGACCGACCCACCGATTTGCGACCGCCGTGCGACATCGAAGGTGATCACGATTACCTGTGTGAAAGCCATTTGCAGGCACTGGCATTCATGCACAGCTTGGCCGAGCGACTGCAGCAAGGCGCGGCATTTTTCATCGATTACGGTTTTCCCTCACATGAGTATTACCACCCGCAGCGGCACATGGGCACGTTGATGTGCCATCGTGATCACCAAAGTGACCCCGATCCTTTGCGTGACATCGGCCGCAAGGACATCACCGCGCATGTGGATTTCACCGCCATGGCTTTGGCAGCGCAAGAGGCGGGTTTGTGTTGCTTGGGCTACACCAGTCAGGCGCAATTCCTGATCAACAGTGGCATGTTGGCGTTGTTGGAGAATGCTTCCATGGCAGAGCGTCAACAGGCGCAGATGTTGATCCAAGACCACGAGATGGGCGAATTGTTCAAAGTCCTCGCGCTCGGTGCCGGTCCGGCTTGGGAGCCCATGGGTTTTGTGCAAGGCGACAGGTCGCACCGTTTGTAAGGCCTCACATGTTTCGTTGGTTGCTGGTGGTGTTTCTTGCCTTGATGCTGATACAAGGGCTCACACCTTGGTTGAACAAGCTGGGGTTTGGTCGGTTGCCGGGCGACTTGCGCTTTCGCTTGTTCGGGCGCGAATTTTTCATTCCATTGACCACCACCCTCATTTTGAGCATGGTCTGTGCCTTGATCGCAAGGTTAATTTGACAGGGTTAATATGCCCAGTTGCGCACCGTCAGAGTAGTTAAAACATGTTGAATTCATTTCGCCTCAGTCTGCGTTCGATGGCGGTCACTGCCGTGTTGTTGGGGGTCATCGCCGCCGTGTTCTGGTGGGGCTTTCCTGACCTGCGACGCCAATGGCTGGGCCCCGCTTCGCCAGACACGTCGCCAGCCCCCGAGGCAGGCGGCGCCAAAAAAGGCGACAAAGCCAAATGGGCGGGTGGGCGGCCTGGCAACAAAGACATGGGTGACAGCAGTGGCAAACCCACACCCGTGAGCACAGGCATGGCCAAGCGCATGGACATGGTGTTGACAGTGCAGGCGCTGGGCACCATGACCGCGATGAACACAGCGGTGGTTCGTTCCCAGGTCGATGGCGTGCTCAAGTCATTGCGTTTCACGGAAGGTCAGCAAGTTCAAGCGGGTCAGTTGTTGGCGGAAATCGATGCGCGTGCGTTCGAAGCGCAATTGAACCAAGCGTTGGGCCAATTGGCGCGTGACAACGCCCAGTTGTTGAATGCACAGTTGGATTTACAGCGCTATCAAGACCTGCTGAAAAAAGACGCTATTGCACGGCAGCAAGTCGAGACCCAAGCGGCCTTGGTGTCACAACTCCAAGGCACGGTGCAAGCCAACCAAGCGAATGTGGACAACGCCCGATTGCAGCTCTCGCACACCCGCGTGACTGCACCCATCAGTGGTCGCCTCGGTTTGAAGCAAGCCGAATTAGGCAGTTTGGTGCGGGCGTCAGACCCGAACGGTTTGGTCAGCATCACCCAAACCCAACCGATGGCGGTGGTGTTTGCAGTGCCCGAAATGCATGTGCCTTTGATCATGCGCAAACTCAAATCGGGACAGGCCTTGCCCGTGCAAGCTTGGGACCGTGACCGCAAACAACGTTTGGCCAGTGGCCGCGTCAACACCACCGACAACGCCATTGATGTGGCCACCGGCACCCTCAAACTCAAAGCGTCGTTGGACAACCGTGATGGGCAGTTGTTCCCTAACCAATTCGCGCAAATCGAATTGCAACTGGACACCTTGAAAAACACCTTGGCCGTTCCCTCGGCATCGGTGCAACGTGGCGCACAAGGCAACTTCGTGTTGGTGGTGCAAGCCGACAGCACGGTCAATGCCGTGCCAGTTCAATTGTTGTCTGCCCAAGATGATTGGCAAGCGGTCAAAGCCGAGGGGCTGAAGGAAGGTGACAGTGTGGTCACCGATGGCGCAGACAGGTTGCGCTCGGGCAGCAAGGTCGAGGTGGTGAAAGCCACCAAACCATGAACCTGTCGGCGTTGTTCATCCGACGCCCGGTTGCCACATCGTTGCTGATGTTGGCGTTGCTGCTGTCAGGGGCACTGGCCTACCGTTTTTTGCCGGTGGCTTCCTTGCCCCAAGTAGATTACCCGACGGTACAAGTCAGCACCTTGTACCCCGGTGCCAGCCCCAATGTGATGACCGCGTCGGTCACAGCACCGTTGGAAAAACAATTTGGGCAAATGCCGGGCTTGGCCTTGATGACCTCGGTCAGTTCCGGCGGTGCCTCCGTCATCACCTTGCGTTTTTCACTCAAGTTGCCCTTGGATGTGGCTGAGCAACAAGTGCAGGCGGCGATCAACGCCAGTGCCAATTTCTTGCCCGCTGATTTGCCCATGCCACCGAGTTACAGCAAGGTCAATCCGGCGGATGCGCCGATCATGACCTTGGCCGTCAGCGCACCAGACATGCCGCTGACCTTGGTGCATGACTTGGTGGAAAACCGTTTGGCGATGCGTTTGTCCCAAGTCAGTGGCGTGGGCTTGGTCGGCATCGCAGGCGGTCAACGACCCGCTGTACGGGTGCAAGTCAACCCGCAAGCCTTGGCCGCGGCCGGTTTGTCGCTGGAAGATGTGCGTAACGCGATCAACCTGTCGAATGTGAACATGGCCAAAGGCAATTTGGATGGCGCAGCCCGCGCGTCCACTTTGGATGCAAACGACCAGTTGCGTTCACCCAAAGACTATTCGCAGTTGGTGTTGGCCTTTGTCAGAGGCAGCCCCTTGCGCTTGGGCGACGTGGCTGACGTGGTGGAAGCGCCGCAAAACAACCGGCTTGCTGCGTGGGCCGACAACACGCCAGCCATCATCGTCAACATACAGCGACAACCTGGCGCGAACGTGATCGAGACCGTGGAGCGCATCCAACAGCAATTGCCTGCGTTGCGCGAAGCCATGCCGCCGGGTGTGACGCTGCAAGTGCTGACCGATCGAACTGTCACCATTCGCGCATCGGTTCGGGATGTGCAATTTGAACTGTTGTTGTCGATTGCCTTGGTGGTGATGGTGATTTTTTTGTTTCTGCGAAGTGCCTCAGCGACGCTGATACCTGCGGTGGTGGTGCCGCTGTCCTTGGTTGGCACGTTTGGCGTGATGTACTTGGCTGGTTTTTCGATCAATAACCTGACCTTGATGGCCCTGACCGTGGCCACGGGGTTTGTGGTGGATGACGCGATTGTGATGATCGAAAACATCGCAAGGTATTTGCAAGACCCCAACAAACCCATGCAGCCGATGCAAGCCGCCCTTGAAGGGGCGCGACAAATTGGCTTCACCATCATTTCGCTCACTTTTTCATTGGTGGCCGTGTTGATTCCGTTGTTGTTCATGGGTGATGTGGTGGGACGCTTGTTCCATGAATTTGCCATCACGTTGGCGGTGGCCATTTTGATTTCTGCGGTCGTGTCACTCACGCTCACACCCATGATGTGCGCCCATGTGCTGCGTCCGTTGTCAGGCGCATCTGCGTCAGGCGCGGGCATGCACACCACCCCGGCTTGGTTGTCTTGGGCGATAGCGCGCTATGCCAGCGCGTTGCACAACGTGTTGAACCGGCCTTGGCAAACCTTGGCTGTGTTTGCCTTGACCGTGGTGGCCACGGTGGCTGTGTACTTGGCCATGCCCAAAGGTTTTTTCCCTTTGCAAGACACCGGTGCGGTGCAAGTCATCACCGAGGCCACGCAAGCCACGTCATTTGCCGCCATGTCAGAAAAGCAACAAGCCTTGGCAGAGGTGTTGCTGAAAGACCCTGCCGTGCAAAGCTTGAGTTCTTTCATTGGTGTGGATGGCCCAAACACCACGTTGAATACCGGCCGCATGACGTTGAATTTGGTGCCCAAGTCGCAGCGTGATGCGCCCTTGCCTGACATATTGCATCGGTTGTCGCAAGCCGCCATGGGCATCAGCGGCATGCGCATGTATTTGCAACCTTTGCAAGACCTCACGTTGGAGGATCGGGTGGCACGCACCCAGTACCGTTTTTTGCTGAGTGGCCCCGACAGCGAGGCCGTGGGTCTGTGGTCGCAGCGCTTGTCAGAGCGTTTGCGCGAACACCCGGCATTGCGGGATGTGGCAAGTGATTGGCAAGACCAAGGGCTGCAAGCCTATGTGAAGATTGATCGCGATGCGGCCAGTCGCTTGGGTGTGTCAGTGGCTGCGGTGGACAACGCGCTCTACAACGCCTTTGGTCAACGCTTGGTGTCCACCATCTTCACGCAAAGCAACCAATACCGGGTGGTGCTGGAAGTCCATCCGGCGCACCGCATCGGGCCTGCCTCGCTGGCGAGCTTGCTGGTGCCTTCACTCAATGGGGCACAAGTGCCGCTCAGCAGTGTGGCCAGCATCGAGCAGCGCAGCAGTGTGTTGAGCGAAGTGCATGTGAACCAGTTTCCTGCGGTGACTTTGTCGTTCCAATTGGCACCAGGTGTGTCACTGGGCGAAGCGGTGTCTGCGATCGATGGGGAATGGCAACACATGAAAGCACAAGCCTCAGTGCCCGACAGCATCGAGTCGAGGTTTGAAGGCGCTGCCATGGCGTTTCAAGCATCCTTGCGCCACAACCTGTGGTTGATGCTGGCGGCCGTGGTGACCATGTACATCGTGCTGGGCGTGTTGTATGAAAGTTATCTTCACCCCATCACCATTTTGTCCACATTGCCCTCCGCCACATTGGGTGCGTTGTTGGCTTTGTGGTTGGCGCGCATGGACATCAGTTTGATCGCCGTGATTGGCATCATTTTGTTGATTGGCATCGTCAAGAAAAATGCCATCATGATGATTGACTTTGCGCTGGATGCCGAACGCCATCAAGGCTTGTCTGCGCGTGACGCGATCGAGCAGGCCTGCTTGTTACGCTTTCGCCCGATTTTGATGACCACCTTGTGCGCGTTACTGGGTGCGCTGCCATTGATGTTGGGCAATGGGGTCGGCAGTGAATTGCGTCAACCGCTGGGCGTGACCTTGGTGGGTGGTTTGATCGTCAGCCAGTGGCTGACCTTGTTCACCACGCCAGTGATTTACCTGATGCTCGGGCGTTGGGGTGCGATGCGCACGCCGTCGGTGTCCGCATGAACCTGTCGGCGGTGTTCATCGACAGGCCGGTCGCGACCACCTTGTTGAGTGTGGGCGTGGCCATCGCCGGCGTGTTGTCATTCGCTTTGTTGCCGGTGGCGCCGTTGCCGCAAGTGGAATACCCAGCCATTTCTGTGCAAGCCAGCATGCCGGGTGCGAGCCCTGAAACCATGGCCGCGACGGTTGCTACGCCGCTTGAGCGTGCGTTGGGCAGCATTGCTGGTGTGAATGAGATGACCTCGACCTCGTCACAAGGCAGCACCCGCATCAGCTTGCAGTTCGATTTGGAGCGAGATATCAACGGTGCCGCCCGAGATGTGCAGGCCGCCATCAATTTGGCGCAGCCCTTGTTGCCCAGCGGCATGCCCAGTCGCCCCTCGTACCGCAAGGTCAATCCCGCTGAAAGCCCGATGTTGATCATCGCGCTCACCTCCACCCAGTTTTCGCGCGCCGACATGGTTGACGTGGCGTCCACTGTGTTGGTGCAACGGCTCTCTCAAGTAGACGGCGTGGGTCAAGTCACCATCGGCGGCGGCGCGCTGCCTGCGGTTCGCGTGGCGGTGCAACCTGACCGTTTATCGGCATACGGGTTGTCGCTGGAACAGGTGCGACAAACTTTGGTGGCTGGTAACGCACACCGCCCCAAAGGCATGTTGGAAGACGCGCAACAAGCATGGCAAATCGAAGCCAATGACCAAGCTTACACGCCAGCTGATTTCGCGGGGCTGGTGATCCGTTATCAAAACAACCGTGCCGTGCGGGTGCAAGATGTGGCGCAGGTCAGTGAGGCCATGCAAGATGTGCGCACTGATGGCATTTCACAGGGCAAACCAGCGGTGTTGTTGGTGCTGTATCAGCAACCGGGAGCGAATGTGATCCAAGCGGTCGATGCGGTGCGTCGCTTGTTGCCTTCGTTGCAAAAAGACGTGCCAAGCGGCATGGCGATGGAAGTGGTGTCTGACCGTACCCCGACCATTCGGGGTTCACTGGCTGAGATCCAGAAGTCGCTGGCCATGTCCATGGGCTTGGTGATTTTGGTGGTGGCGCTCTTTTTAAGACGTTGGCGCACCGCGCTCATTCCCGCCGTGGCCGTGCCTTTGTCGTTGGCAGGCACTTGCGCGGTGATGTATTTGTTCAACTTCAGTTTGAACAATTTGAGCTTGATGGCGTTGACGATTGCAACCGGGTTTGTGGTCGACGATGCCATTGTGGTGCTTGAACACATCACGCGCTTGCGAGAACGCGGCATGCCGCTGCACCAAGCGGTACGGCAAGGCAGTCGCGACATCGGATTCACGGTGGTGGCCATCAGTGTGTCGTTGGTGGCGGTGTTCATCCCCATTTTGTTCATGGGCGGTGTGTTGGGTCGCTTGTTCCATGAATTTGCGGTGGTGATGACCGCCGCGGTATTGATGTCGCTGCTGGTGTCGTTGACCACCACACCCATGATGTGCGCGAAGTGGTTGCCTGCCGAACCGATGGCGGTCACACCGCGCAGACGACAGCCCATGGTTCGTTGGTATCGCCGCAGTCTGGCTTGGACCCTGCGACACCAGTGGCTGATGTGGTTGGTGTTGCTCGCCACCGTGTTGCTCAACGTCAGCTTGTACCGCGCCATCCCCAAAGGGTTTTTCCCGCAACAAGACACGGGTCGTATCAACGGTTACATCCGCGCAGACCAGAGTTCGTCTTTTCAAGCGATGCAACAACGCTTGCACAGCATGTTGGCCATTGTTCAAGCCGACCCGGCGGTGCTCAATGTCACCGGCTTCACCGGCAACAGCCAACGCAACGCCGCGCAAATGTTCATGACTTTGAAACCACGCAACGAGCGTGACGCGAGCGCAGACGAAGTGGTCAAGCGATTGCGCGCGAAATTGTCCAAAGAACCGGGCGCGCGTTTGTTCATGACGCCTGTGCAGGATTTGCGCATCGGTGCACGCGCTGGGGGCTCACAATTTGAATACACCATCAAGGCCGATGAACTGGCGCAGTTGCGTGAATGGGAACCCAAGATCAGGCGAGCATTGGCCAAGCTCAAAGAACTTGAAGACATCAACAATGACTACGAGGACCGTGGTTTGCAAACCTCCATCGTCATCGACCGTGATGCGCTGGCCCGTTTGGGGTTGACCATGCGTGATGTCGATGCCACCTTGGCCAATGCATATTCACAGCGACAAGTGAGCACCATTTACAACCCGCTCAATCAATACCGGGTGGTGTTGGAGTTGGGCTCGAGTTATTTGCAAAACCCGTCCTCGCTGGACCAGTTGAACGTCATCAACAGCAGGGGGCAAGCCGTGCCTTTGCGCTCATTTGCGCAGGTGGTGATGACGGGCGCTGCTTTGTCGGTGTCGCATGATGCCGGTGTGCCGTCGGACACGTTCAGTTTCAGTTTGGCGCCCGGGGTGAGTTTGTCGCAAGCCACCGAGGCCATCCACGACACTGTCGCGCAATTGCATTTGCCTGTGTCGGTGCGAGGCGGGTTTGCAGGCACTGCCAACGCGTTTGAAAAATCGCTGAAAACCCAACCCTTGTTGTTGCTGGCCGCGTTGCTCACTTTGTACTTGGTGCTGGGTGTGTTGTATGAAAGTTTGTTGCACCCCTTGACCATTTTGTCGAGTTTGCCGTCGGCTGGGGTAGGGGCGTTGTTGACGCTGACTTGGTTTGACATGGAGTTCAGTGTGATTGCCATGATCGGTGTGATTTTGTTGATTGGCATCGTCAAGAAAAATGCCATCTTGATGATCGATGTGGCACTGCAAACCCAACGCCGTGGCCGCAGTGCCGCGCAGTCGATTTTCATGGCAGCGCAATCGCGCTTGCGACCGATTTTGATGACCACGGTGGCAGCCATGTTGGGTGCCATTCCGCTGGCCTGGGCTTATGGCGTGGGTGCAGAAATGCGTCAACCCTTGGGCTTGTCCGTGTTGGGTGGCTTGCTGTTGAGCCAGTTGCTCACGCTCTACACGACCCCGATTGTGTTTGTGGGGCTTGAACACGCCAAGGCTTGGACAGGTGGACTTTTTGGGCGAGGTGCGCGCAGGCACAATCCATCAACGATGAATGGAACTGTTGCATGAACCGCTTTACCCGTTATGCATCGATCGGGTTGACAGCCCTGTGGCTCAGTGGTTGCAGTGGGTTGTTCAAACCTGCCAAATTGCCACCTGCGCCGCCGATGCCTGAGATGCAGCAAACCGAGTTGCCTGCGAACAGCATCGACCCTGATTGGTGGACGTTGTTCAATGATCCCGTGCTCAACGATTTGCAATCGCAAATGGCATCGGGCAACTTGAACATGCAATTGTTGGCCGCACGTGTTCGACAAGCCCAAGCCACACTGGCGTCGGCGCAAAGCAGTTTCATGCCCACCGCGTCCGTCAACACCGGTGTCAGTCGGGCGCAAGCGGCAGGCGGCAGCCCAGCCAATGCGGTCAGTGTCACTGCGCCTGTGAGTTGGGAGTGGGATGTTTGGGGCAGGCTGGATGCCACAGCCACCGCGGCGCAGGCAGGCGTGCAGGCCAGCCGCGAAGACTTGGCGTTGGCGCGTTTGTCAGCGCAAGCGGGAATGGTGCAAACCTATGTGGCAATCCGCACAGCCGAGCAACAAGCGGCGGTGTTACAGCAAGCGCTGACGGCCTATGAACGCGCTTTGCAATTGACACGTTACCGCTATGAAGCGGGCGTGGTGTCGGCATCGGATGTCACGCAAGCGCAGTTGCAAGTCAGTAGCACACAGGCCCAGTTGATTGATGTCAACAGCAGCCGCACCCAGTTGCTGCATTCAGTGGATGTGCTGTTGGGACAAGCCCCTGGGCAATTGCAATTGCCGACGGCGGCGGCATTGCCGCAGGTGCCTGAATTGCCCGAGGTGGTGGCGGGTTCGTTGCTGCAACGTCGCCCTGATGTGCGTGCAGCGCAACAACGCGTGTTGTCAGCGCAAGCCAATGCAGGTGCTGCCCAAGCCGCCTTCTTTCCCAGCCTGAGCTTCACGGCGACAGCCGGTTACAGCAACAACAGCTTGGGCAATTTGTTCAGTGCATCGAACTTGTTGTGGTCCATGGGGCCCAGCTTGGCTTTGAACCTGTTGGATGGCGGCAAACGAAAAGCGGTGGAGGCCGAGGCATTGGCCGCGCTCGATGCCGCTGGCATCGCTTACAAGCAAACGGTGTTGCAAGGTTTGCAAGAGGTGCAGGATAACTTGGTAGCCGCTTACCAACTGCAATTGCAAGCACAGGCACAAGCGCAGGCACTGCAAGCAGCACAACGCAATGTGGCCATCACCGAAGCGCAATATGCCGCTGGCACGGTCAGTTATTTGAACGTGGTGACAGCGCAAACCGCGGCCTTGTCGGCCGAACGCAGTTTGTTGGACATGCAAAGTCGTCGCGTTTTGGCGGTCACCCAGTTGATGAAGAATTTGGCTGGTCGGTTGTGAACCATTGCGCCTTCAATGTCGGCGTTTCTCCAGTTCGACAGCGATCGCTTTGACGCGGGCTTGTTCGATGCGCTTGCCCACTTCCATGCCATTCAAACCTTGTTGCATGGCCAGTGCAGACAACGCAGCCGTGTCCACAGACAAGGCCGCATCCAACATGGCTTGCAAATGGGTTGTCTGCGGATAGTTGCGTTGCTGCAAACCCAAGCGGCCCCTGGCATCGGATTCACAAGCCAATAAGGTGAGCGCAAACCGTTCGGGCCGACGGATCGCATCGCAACGCACCAGCAACCGCAACAATGCCTCTGCGCCCAGCGACATCGCCCCATGCACATGGCCATGTTCACGCGCCACCACGTCGGCCAATTCACGGCAATGCACAGGCACACGCAGACGCTCACTCAAACCGCGCAACAAAGTCACACTGCGTTCTTCGTGCCCGATGTGGCGCGGCAACAGCGCCTTGGCTGTCGTGCCTTTGCCCAAATCGTGGCAAAGCGCCGCAAAACGCACCTCCAATGGCGCATTCACGCGCGCAGTTTCATCCAGCACCATTTCCAGGTGCACGCCGGTGTCGATCTCGGGATGGTGCTCAACGGGTTGAGGTACGCCATACAAGCGGTGTACTTCAGGCAACAACACGCTCATTGCACCTGACTCGCGCAACACATTCAACATGCGCGAGGGCATGCTCGCCATCAAGCCTTTGGCCAATTCTTGCCACACCCGTTCGCTGACCAGTGCATCCACTTCACCGGCTTGCACCATGTCTTGCATCAATGCCATGGTGGACGGGGCCACTGAAAAATCGGGGAAGCGCGCGGCGAGTCGGGCAACGCGCAAGATGCGCACCGGGTCTTCACGAAAGGCATCGGTGACATGGCGCAACACTTTGTGTTGCAAATCTTGTTGGCCGCCAAACGGATCAATCAGGTGGCCGTCGTCGGCTTGGGCCATGGCGTTGATGGTCAAGTCGCGCCGCGCCAAGTCTTCTTCCAAGGTGACTTCAGGCGACGCGTGCACCACGAACCCTTTGTAGCCGGGGGCGGTTTTGCGCTCGGTGCGTGCCAAGGCATGTTCTTCGTGCGTGTGTGGGTGCAGGAACACCGGGAAATCTTTGCCCACTGGTGTGAACCCCCTGGCAACCATCGCTTCGGGTGTGCTGCCGACCACCACCCAATCGCGGTCAGCACCTGCGATGCCCAACATGGCATCTCGCACTGCGCCACCAACGAGGTAGGTTTTCAAGGGCTACACCTGAGGCTTGAGCGCAAACACGCTGTCGAGCCTGGCCGCGACTGGGACGCCTAACGCCGACAAGCCAGGTGCATGGCCACTGGCGATGTTGTCAACTTGCATCGAAGCCAAGTTATCGCGACTCATCAAGGGTGGCCCGGGCAACATTTCCATGGCCAATGCTTGCAAGTAAGCCATGGCCTCGGGCAGACCCACCACCAGCCTGGGGTGACCCGCCCAACGCCCAGCGTGTTGCACCAATTCCTTCAATGTGAAAGTTTGAGGGCCCGCCAATTCATATACCTGACCCATGGTGTCGCGGTGCATCAGCGCATGCACCACGGCTTTGGCCACATCTTGTACCCAAACCGGTTGAAAACGGGTGCGCGCACCCGCCAACGGCACGAACGGTGCCACCGATTGCAAGCGGGCAAACAAGTTGATGAACGCATCGTCTTCACCAAAAATGACGCTGGGTCTGAGCACACTCAATTGCAAACCATGAACCACCTCTGATTGCAATGCCGCTTCGCCTTGCGCCTTGCTGCGTTGGTAGAGCGACGGGCCGTGCAAATCAGCCCCCAAGGCGCTGACATGCACCATGCGCAAGACGCCGGTTTTCACACAGACATGCGCCAATTGCCGTGGCAACTGCACATGCACTTTGTCAAACAAGGTGCGGTCGCCGTGCAAGATCGCCACCAAATTGACCACGGCATCATGCCCTGGAAGCAACGCTTGCAAAGCGGCCATGTCATGCACATTGGCTTGCACCACCGTCACCAAGGGCAACATTTGTACCGAACGCGCAGGCAAGCGTCGCGTGACCACGGTCACATGCACACCGGCACGGTTGAGCGCTTCGCACACATGGCGTCCGACAAACCCACTGCCGCCTAACAATAAAACCTGTTTCATAGGCACGAATGTAGCCTGATTGGCAAATGGCCCGCTCAGACGCGCGTGAAAAAACCATTCGCGATAATCTGTGGATGAACCAATTAGATGCACTGAAACTTTATTCCACCGTGGTGGCCGACACTGGCGATTTTCAGCAGATCAGCCGCTTTCAACCGCAAGACGCCACCACCAACCCCTCATTGATCCTCAAAGCGGTGCAAATGCCCGCCTACCAGCAACTCTTGCAAGACACGGTGAACCGCCACCACGGGGAACCGATGGACGAATGGATGGACCGCTTGCTGGTTCAATTTGGTTGCCGGATTTTGGCGCTGATACCCGGGCGCGTGTCGACCGAAGTGGATGCCCGATGGAGTTTCGACACCCAGGCCACGGTGGCGCGGGCGCAGCGCATCATTCAGTTGTATCAAAGCGAGGGCATCGACCCGTCGCGTGTGTTGATCAAGATCGCGGCCACCTGGGAAGGCATCGAGGCCGCCGCACAACTTGAACGCCAAGGCATTCACACCAATTTGACCTTGTTGTTTTCATTCGCGCAGGCATTGGCTTGTGGCGACGCCGGTGTGACATTGATCTCGCCGTTTGTGGGCCGTATTTACGATTGGCACAAAAAAGCGGCGGGTGCGCAATGGGACGAGGCCGCACACGCGGGTGCCAATGACCCCGGTGTGCAAAGCGTGCGCCGTATCTATCACCATTACAAACAACATGGCATTGCCACCGAGGTGATGGGTGCGAGTTTTCGCAACACGGGGCAAATCATCGCGTTGGCAGGCTGTGATTTGTTGACCATCAGCCCGGAATTGCTCGCGCAATTGCAAAGCAGTCAAGCACCACTGCAACCTGCATTGAGTGTGGCTCAAGCGATGGAGATGGACATGCCTGCGTTGCATCTAAACGAAGCACAATTTCGTTTTGCGATGAATGAAGATGCCATGGCCAGCGACAAATTGGCAGAGGGCATTCGGGCGTTTTGTGCAGATGCCCGACAACTTGATGCGCTATTGAGCACAAAGCACTGATCGGCACAGGCTCTGATCCGGTTGACCTGTTGATCGATCAGATCATTTTTTCTGAAATTGCTGGCACGGGTCGTCGCGGGTGCGTGCCGGTGTGACCCAAATGAAATCGGCCTTGCCTTGCCAACCCTCCAGCCAAGTGGCTTGTTCGTCAAGGTTTTGAAACGGTGAATGTTCCAAGAACAACACGCTGACGGACCGAAGTTCAGGGCGATTGGCTTGGATGATTTGCGGCACCCCCAAGTGTTTCCAAGCGTGACCATTGCCGGCCAACAACACCGAAGGCAGATGCTGGAGCAACACCGACGCCATGCTGGCGTCGCGCGCACGTTGCACAGCGATCATCGCGTCAAACATGTCGGCGGGCAAGGCAGAGCAATGGCCTTCATCAATCTCTTGACGCAATTGTTTCAAGCGGGCTTCATTCAACGGCGCTTGCCGCAATAAAGCTTGCAATGGGCTTGACACACTTTGCCCTCGGCTTTTGAATACCTCGCGCGTTTGACTGGCAGGCAGGTTGCCGCCGTACAAGGACAAGCGCGATTGCCGTACCGCATCAAACAACGCTTGGTGCATCGGCCACTGCCAACCATCGGCATCAAACCCGGCTTGCGCCAACGCATCAGGCAAGGGCAGACGCGGGTCTGCCAACTGGCCTGCGTTCATGTGCTCGGCCACCACGGTCAGCTGGGTTGGGCGCCAAGCCAACAACAGTTCGGCGCGCAGTTTGTGGTGGCGTGGGTTGTCGTGAATTTCACCCAGCACCGACACATCGGCGAGGTTGAGCGCATCTTGCAAATCAGATGGTTTGACCTGCGCGCCGAGGTTCACATCAAACAGTTGTTCGTCGCTGGCGAGGGTGGTGAATGCAACCGCCACAGGCACAGTGATGACCAACAGCAAGCCCGCGAACAGGCGCATCAAGCGCAGTGAAGTCATGGCAACGATAAGGGTTAGGAAATCGGCAACCATAACCTTTTTATGCGGTTGCCCACTGCTTGCCGAAGGATTTCCCTGATGCGTTCGAATCCGAAAAGGGCTGAGTTTAAGCAGGCATAAAGAAATAAAGAAATTAAATATTCGAATTCAAAGGAAATAAAAAATCAATATCAATTCAGTGCTTTAACCCTTTAAATACAGGCATGACACTCGCCAAAACTGCCAACATCAAACAACTGATCACATTTCAGAAAGTGGCTCGTTTGGGCAATGTCAGTCTTGCCGCAGAAGAACTGTTCCTCAGCCAGTCAGCCACATCCATTCAACTGTCCAACCTGGAAGATGCAGTGGGCACCAAATTGCTCAACCGCACCGGCAGAGGCATCCGACTGACCGAAGCAGGAGAGGTGCTCTACACCTTGAGCGAGCGCGTACTGAATGTGTGGCAAGAGGTGAGCGATGAAATGGAGTCTTACCTCGGTGACTTCACTGGCACCTTGCGAATCGGCGCTGTGACCACGGCCGAGTATTGGTTGCCCCATGTGTTGGTCAATTTCGCAAATGCCAATCCAAAAGTGAAATTGAAGTTGCAAGTGGCCAACCGGGATGAAGTGGTGCGCTACCTTGCTGCCAATGAGATTGACCTTGCCGTCATGGGTCGAGCACCTCAAGAGGTCAAGGTGAAGTCCACCAGCTTTGCCAACAACCCCACCGCTTTTTTGGCCGCACCGTCGCATGTGTTGATGCACACCCCCGGCTTGAATTTGGAGATGCTGGCGAATTCACAGATGTTGGTTCGTGAAAAAGGCTCTGGCGCACGTGCATCATTGGAGCGAATTTTCAGAACAGCAGGATTGAAGTTGAGCATGGGTGCGGAACTGTCCAGCAACGAATCCATCAAGCAACTGTGCATCGCAGGGTTGGGGCCAGCCTACTTGTCCTTGCAATCGTGTTTATTGGAAATCCGCGCAGGCTTGTTGTCGGTGTTGCCATTGGCAAACAACCCGATGAACCGGCGTTGGCATGTGGTGCATTTGGAGAACAAACCCCTGTCGCAGGTGGCAACGGTGTTCATGGAGCATTTGATTCGCCACGGGCAAGCTGACATTGAACGGCAACTCGAGTTGATGTCCAAAATTCCCTTGGACGGGATGGCCGCATTGCACAGCAAACCCGAGGAACCTGATGCGCTGTCGCCATGAAAAAACCCTTGAAAGCGAGACTGGCTTCAAGTGTTGTCGTGCAACACCATTTGTTGGCTGAAAGTCAGAAATTCATCCAAGTGTTGCGTGAGGATATTGACAGTGATTGGCAGTTGCAGGGCTTGGTAGTCGTGAACCGCGATGTTGCGAAAGCCGATCATGCGTTTCATTTGGTCGGCGATTGATTCGGAGATCCAGTGGGCTTGTGCCAACAGGGTGAAGGTGTCTCTGGCGCTTTGGGTGATGCCAAGCCGCTCTCGGCGAATGATGTGCAGGCCCATGTCCAGTGCCGCTTCGCATGCACGTTGAATATTGAGAATGGCGGCATCTTGACGGCTGAAGTCATGGGCAAACCCGTTGGGGTCAACGTCATATTCCTCGCGAGCTCGGGCCACACACCGTTCGATGGTGGCGGCTTTGTTGATCAAGACATCATCTGCCATACACCACTCCGCTGTCCATCACATCTTGAAGCAGAGGTCCACGCGCAGCATCCAGATGAAGTTTTTCGGTGAGCATGGCTGCCTCGAACAACCCGACATGGACATCTCGGGCCCAAAGGCGCTGACCTTCCATCAGTATCTGGTGTTGCATGACGGTGGAAGCGGCCCGTAAATCCAATAAGTCAACAGGACAAGCAACCACATCAGAGATGGCGCCTGACAGGTCAAACAACTCGACCGGGTTGACATAGCCCTCGACCAATACCGCCAAATCTAAGTCGCTGAATGGACGGGCATGTTGGCCTTGTTGTTGCACGCGGCTTCCAAAAGCGTAAACCGCCATCAACCGGGGAAGCTTTTCTTTCAGCAGATCAACCAAGGCTTGAAATTCCATGGCGCCATTGTGTCGCATTCGCCGGACCATGAAAAAACCCCGCAGAACTTGCATTCTGCGGGGTTGTGGTTGTCGGGGCAGCGCTGCCCTTGCGGGCTGCGCTCGACTAACAGGGGATCACATGCCCATGTCGCCCATGCCACCCATGCCGCCCATGCCACCAGGCATGCCGCCACCGCCTGCGCCAGATTCGTCTTTAGGCGCTTCGGCCACCATGGCTTCGGTGGTCAGCATCAAAGAGGACACGGAGGCTGCGTTTTGCAACGCGGTGCGTGTCACTTTGGTGGGGTCCAAGATACCCATTTCGATCATGTCGCCGTAGGTGTCGTTGGCAGCGTTGAAGCCGTAGTTGCCTTTGCCAGCCAACACCGCGTTGACGACCACTGAGGGTTCGCCACCGGCGTTGTAGACGATTTCACGCAAAGGAGACTCAACCGCTTTCAACACCAGTTTGATACCGGCGTCTTGGTCGGGGTTGTCGCCTTTGATGGTGCCAGCGGCTTGACGGGCACGCAACAGCGCCACACCACCACCGGCCACGATGCCTTCTTCCACCGCAGCGCGGGTGGCGTGCAATGCATCTTCCACGCGGGCTTTTTTCTCTTTCATTTCGACTTCGGTGGCAGCGCCAACCTTGATCACTGCCACGCCGCCAGCCAACTTGGCCACGCGTTCTTGCAGTTTTTCGCGGTCGTAGTCGCTGGTGGCTTCTTCGATTTGCACGCGGATTTGTTTGACGCGTGCCTCGATGTCAGCGGCCGCACCTGCGCCGTCAATGATGGTGGTGTTTTCTTTGCCCACTTCGATGCGCTTGGCAGAACCGAGGTCAGCCAAGGTGACTTTTTCGAGCGTCAATCCCACTTCTTCGGCAATCACTTTGCCGCCAGTCAGGATGGCGATGTCTTCCAACATGGCTTTGCGGCGATCGCCAAAACCAGGGGCTTTGACGGCAACCACTTTCAAAATGCCGCGGATGGTGTTGACCACCAACGTGGCCAGCGCTTCGCCGTCCACTTCTTCGGCAATGATCAGCAACGGGCGACCGGCTTTTGCCACGGCTTCGAGGGTGGGCAACAGTTCGCGGATGTTGCTGATTTTTTTGTCAAACAACAGCACGAACGGGTTGTCGAGCAGCGCGACTTGTTTGTCGTGGTTGTTGATGAAGTAGGGTGACAAGTAGCCACGGTCGAACTGCATGCCTTCGACGATGTCGAGCTCGTTTTCCAGTGACTTGCCGTCTTCCACGGTGATCACGCCTTCTTTACCGACTTTGTCCATGGCTTTGGCGATGATTTCACCGATGCTGTGGTCGCTGTTGGCAGAGATAGAACCGACTTGCGCGATTTCTTTGCTGGTGGTTGTGGCTTTGGAAGCTTTGTGCAATTGTTCGATCAGCGCAGTGACGGCTTTGTCGATGCCGCGCTTCAAGTCCATGGGGTTCATGCCGGCGGCCACGTATTTCATGCCTTCGCGCACGATGGCTTGGGCCAACACGGTGGCGGTGGTGGTGCCGTCGCCAGCGTTGTCAGAGGTTTTGGAAGCCACTTCCTTGACCATCTGTGCGCCCATGTTTTGCAATTTGTCTTTGAGCTCAATTTCCTTGGCCACGGACACACCGTCCTTGGTCACGGTGGGGGCGCCGAATGAGCGCTCGAGCACCACGTTGCGGCCTTTGGGGCCGAGGGTTACTTTCACTGCATTGGCGAGGATGTTCACACCCTCGACCATGCGGGCGCGGGCTTCGCCGCCAAAAATCACGTCTTTTGCTGCCATGTTAGGACTCCGGAAATATCAATTTAAAAAAACGATGCGTGGGAAGAATTGCGTGCGCGCAGCGGCAATTACTTCTCAACAACGGCGAACAGGTCTTCTTCTTTCATCACCAACAATTCGTCACCGTCGACTTTGACGGTTTGTCCGCTGTATTTGCCAAACAGCACGCGGTCGCCCACCTTGACGCTCATCGCACCGAGGTCGCCTTTGTCGTTTTTCTTGCCTGGGCCGACGGCCAAGACTTCACCTTGGTCAGGCTTTTCGGCGGCGTTGTCGGGGATGACGATGCCAGAAGCGGTTTTGGTTTCGCTTTCAATGCGCTTGACGATCACGCGATCGTGCAAAGGACGAAGTTTCATGGGTTCTCCTGAGGGAAACTGAAAAGACAAAAAATAGGCACCTGAGGTGCACAAACTCAAACCGACCGGCGTGCAGTGTTAGCACTCGACCGACTAGAGTGCTAATGATAAGGGTAAACCTGACAATTTCAAGCCTGTTGTCGAAGAATCTGGGCTCAGCGGCTTGATCTGCTGACCCAGGCGGCTTGTCAGGCGTCGATTATTTAACCTATCTGTTGTATTTATAAATAAATATAAATCTAAAATATTGTAAATATTTCAAAAATAACAAATTCAGATCATAAAATACTAAAAAATCATAATTTGAGAATTGATAAAGGCTAACTTTGGGAATCACCAACACAGGTCGAATGAAAAAGGAAGTGACAGGCCATGAACTCACCACTGACAAACCATTTGTGCGCTAAATGGGACCAATGTTTACGTCTCAGGCAATGCAGTGCGCTCAGACTACCTGTTGCAGGCCAACAGTGGGTACATATCGGGCTATGTGGGCAACTCGGATCAGGTTTACCTGATGACCAACTCCAATGTGTTGCCTTACACCACCCGCTCGTTTGTCGAAGTGCAGACCGGCGGTGTGAATATCGGATCGAATCAGGTCATCCACCTTTTTCAAGGAACCATCGATCAAACGGGGACATTGACAGCCTTGAACCCCAGAAATGGCTTGTATGTGTCCTCAGCGCATTCGGCTTTGTATTCACAGGGCAGCAGCCAAAGCACATTTGTGGGTTGGATGCCCGCGTCTTCCGACCCCAGTGCTTATGCCAAGGGCAATGGATTGGTGGCGGACGCCAGTGGCACGTTGCTGCGCAGTTCATCGGCGCTGACGCTGAGCGGCTCAACCATCAGCTTGAACGACAACCGTTTGCAACATGTCGCTGCTGGCACCGAAGGCACCGACGCCGTGAATGTGAATCAGTTGAATGCCTTGGCGAACAGTTCGACCGCGCAATTCAAAGCGTTGCAATCCGAAGTCGGCCATTTGCAGAACCAAATACTTGGCGCCGAACGTGGCATTGCAGGGGTGGCCGCGATGACCCAGCTTCCTGCTTTGTCAGAGGGACAGCAATTCAATGTCGGGCTGGGATGGGGTTCATACAACCACCAAAATGCTTGGGCCCTTGGCGCCCATTGGCGCATCAAGGACAACCTCATTGGAAAACTGTCAACCAGTCTCTCGCCCGGCGCTTACGTGACGGGTGTTGGCGTGTCAATGGGGTTTTGATTTGGGCAAACATAACTGGTCGGGGTGAGAGGATTCGAACCTCCGGTCTCTACGTCCCGAACGTAGCGCTTTACCAGACTAAGCTACACCCCGAATTGGCGAAATATTTTAAACACCCGGCCATGACAATGAGGTGGTTATTTGTCTGTTCCCCTGGATTTACTTGCTAAGATTGAAAAGACCCAGTGTCGTGTTTTGGCCGTTTTTTTTAAGTTCATTGATTTCATATGCGGTACCTGTTCAAAAACATTGCTTTTGCGTTGTGGGGCTTTTTTGCATGCCACGCTTGGGCGGGCGACATGGCTGAATGCGCCAAGATTGAAGACAAAGACAAGCGCAACTACTGCATGGCGAGTTACGCTGCCAGCGGCACTTATTGCGACATGATCAAGAGCTACGAAATGCGCCGCGACTGCATGTCCAAGGTGGTACAAAAACAGCGCGAGCTCAGCTATAAAGTCGTGCGAAAAACCAAGCCGCCAGAAGAAGAGGCGAAATAAACCTCAGCTTTGACGGCTGAGTAACTGCTCTGCCAATTCTTGTAGCGCAGACTTGTGAACACTGGCAGGTAAAACTTCTAAAGCATCCAAGGCCAATTGCGCTTGCGCACTCGCTGCCTCGCGTGTGGCCTGCATGGCGCCTGTGTTTCGAACAATCGAGGCGATGTCGTGCAAGGCCTGTTCTTCGCCCTGCTCGATCGCATGTTTGATCAGGGCGCATTCGTTGGCATTGCCGCGTTGCATGGCAAATATCAGAGGCAAGGTGGCTTTGCCTTCGCGCAAATCATCGCCCAGGTTTTTGCCCATCAGCGTGGCGTCGCCGTCGTAATCCAGCACATCGTCAATCACTTGAAAGGCGGTGCCCAGGGCTTGGCCATAACGCGCGCAGGCGTCTTCCGTGGCTGCATCGATGCCCATGAGCACGGCGGGCAGGCGCGTGCTGGCTTCAAACAATTTGGCGGTTTTGCTGCGAATCACGTTCAAGTAGCCGTCTTCGCTGAGAGAGGCGTCATGCATGTTCATTAACTGCATGACTTCGCCCTCGGCAATCACGTTGGTGGCATCGGCCACGATGTCGAGCACACGCATGTTTTGGCATTCCACCATCATCTGAAAAGCCCGCGAATACAGAAAGTCGCCCACCAGCACACTGGCCGGGTTGCCAAACAAAGCGTTGGCAGTGGGTTTGCCTCGACGCAACTTGGAGTCGTCCACGACGTCGTCATGAAGCAAGGTGGCGGTGTGGATGAATTCAATCACCGCTGCCAATGTGTGGTGATGTTGCCCTTGGTAGCCCAAAGCCCCGGACATCAACAGCAAAAGCACGGGCCGCAAGCGCTTGCCGCCGGCTTGAATGATGTGTTGCGACACTTGCCCGACCAAAGGCACACCAGAGGACAGGCGTTGCGAGATGATGCGGTCCACCGCGAGCATGTCCTGCCCGATGAGGCCAGACATGGCCGTCTGAGGGGAGGAAACTGAGGCGCTCAAGGGTTTTGTCTCATGGAATGCCAAATTATAGGCACCCACCGCCTGTCCCAAGGGGCGGGGCGGCACAAACCCTTTTTACATGCTAAAATGTTCGGCTCTGCTGAAATCCGTTGGCAGAGCAAATGAAGAGTCTATCTTTCAGAGGTTCGTATGTACGCAGTCATAAA
>RFYK01000061.1 GCA_009925585.1 Betaproteobacteria bacterium
GTTGAAAAAACGGCAGCTGATTAACGCGTATGAAAAAGTTGATGTGTGGCAAATACATACACATGATTGTTAAAAAAAGACGACTTATCAGGAATTCTCAGGAATTGGAATCTTGTGCCTATAAATTCCCCACACCTTCAAATAACAAACACGGGGTTCAAACATGTTGCAGACTAAACAATGGGCGTTCACAGCGGTGGCCATCAGCCTCACAGTGGGTTGTGCCACCAATACCAAAACCGAGGCGGATGCCGCGACACAGGCGGCCTTGGCGGCGCAAACGGCACAAGCTGCTCAATCACAAAAAGCGCTGGATGAACTCAATCAGCAAATCAAGAGCCAGTCAGACACCTTGAACGCAGCCCTGGCCAAGGCTGTGCCAGACCATGGCGCCGCGCAGCGCTTGGAAGCGGCCAGAGAGGCAGAGAAACGGCAAATGGTAGAAACCAACATTGGCAAGGCGCCAGAGTGGTTTTTACGTGACGAAACCGGCGCAGATGCGATTTATGTCACTGCCACGGAAGGTTCTGTCGACATGCAGTTGTCTATCGACATGGCCATGTTGTCAGCCAAGCGTTTGCTGACCAACAGTTTGGGTGAAGTGATTTCTTCGCGCATGACCGAGTTTGCATCGCAAACCACCAGCGGGGATGATTTGATTCTCAACAAAGAAATTGAACGAGTCACCAAGTCCATGATCGCAGAGGTCATGCTCAGTGGCTACACACGTGATCGCATCCAAGTGATTCCAAATGGCAAGGAATACCAGACCTATGTGCGTTTGCGTTATCCCACCGATGAGCTGAAAAAAGTGTTGGCCAAAGAAGTCAAAAAGAACGCCATCATGGCGGCCAAAGTTCGCAAGACCAAAGCCTTTGAAGAATTAGAAAAAGAAATCGAAGCTGCGCGCGAACAAAAAGCGGCTAACCAAGCGAATAACAGCGAATCTAAGTAAGCGTTGAGTGGTTTGAAGAGGAGCGCAACATGAGAATGGCATGGCTGGTTTTTTTCTTGATGACGGCATTGACGGCGTCACTCGGAGCACTGTTGCTTGACCAATCGGCCAGCACGACCACGAACATGTTGCAATCTTCGGAAAGCTTGAAAGAACAACTGCGACAGCAGGACGAAAAACTGCACACCGCGCAAACCAAACTGCATGAAATCAGCCAGCAGTTGACGCAAATGGAAGAGGCGGCCAGCAAACCCGCAGCGATTTCAGAGCAAATCCAAACTCAATTAAAAGAAGACCGGGAAAAGCAGGCGCAACTGCAAAAAGAGGCGGCACGTTTGATCAAGTGGAAAGAGAAAAACAACGCAGAAAAATTGCGTATTCAAACGGAACAATCGCAAATCGATGCAGCCAAGCGCCAACTCGAGATTGATGAAAAGCTGGTCGACTTAGATATCCTGACGGCGATCGTTGAGAGCCGGGTACAGAAAAAAATCCAGGCCAGCGCCCAATCGGTGAATGCCGCCAACCCCAAGCCTGCTCCCGAACCTGCGGGTCCCTTAAAAGGTGCAGACCAATTTGGCGAAGCGCCTTATGTGCCAGCGGCCGCTGCACCTGTGACCGTGCAAGTGGCGCACAATGACAGCAAAGCCGGCTCAGAGGTGTTGGCCCGAAAAAATGCGCTGACCGAAGAAAAGAAGAAATGGTTGGCCAAGCAACAACAGTTGAACAGCGACAAGAAAAAGTTAGCGCAAAGTCAGGCCTTGTATGAAAAACAGCAGTTGGCTTATGTGCAAGCGGTCAAATCCTCTCAGTTAACCACCCCATGAAGACAGTGTTTGTTCGTGGATTGATCGGTGCAGCGTTGGCAAGCGCCTTGGTGGTGCATGCTCAAACCGTGTTGCCCACTTGCCAAGGCAGCGATACCTCGCAATGGCACGCGTGCCGTGGCGTGTTGGATGACCCAGAGTTTTCTTATGCAGGCGACTTCATGCGGGGAAAATTTGAAGGACGGGGCATCTTGGAATTCACCGCAGACAAATACCAAGGTGACTATTACCAAGGTGAATTCAAAAATGGCATGAAACACGGCTTTGGCATTTATTTCTTTGCCAATGGTGAGAAATATGCAGGGCAATACCTGTTTGGCAAACGTCACGGCAAAGGCACCTATTCCTACCCTGATGGGCGCGCTGCTTTGTCTGGGCAGTGGGTGAATAACCAATTTGTCGGCAAGCCAACCGGCGCAGATACCAAGTCGACTTCTTCGAATGTCAATGCCAACGGCATCGACACAGAAAAAAAAAAGACTGAGTCCATCGGTCTTCAGCGTCCAGTCAAGCAGTTAGACAGGACCAGTGACGTTCAAGCCTACCGGCCAGCGCCTTGGCGCGATGCGGTGGCGATCGTGGTGGGCATCGCCAATTACCAGCGATTGCCTACAGCCAGCTTTGCCAACAAAGACGCTGCGCAATTTCGAGACCATGCCACGCGGTACTTGGGCATTGCCCCTGAGAACATCAAAACACTGACGGACAGTGAGGCACAACGCGCAGACATTTTGTTGGCGCTGAAATACTGGTTGCCGTCGCGTGTGAACGCGGGGAAAACCGATGTGTTCGTGTATTTCAGCGGGCACGGTGTGGCACAGGACATGGCCAAGCAACACTATTTGTTGCCTGCGGATGCGAACACTGATTTGCTGGAAGACACCGCTATCAGCCAACAACACCTGTTTCACCAACTCTCCAAGGTCGGGGCCAAGTCAGTCACGGTGTTTTTAGACACGTGCTTCAGTGGCACAGACCGCATGGGGCAGGTCTTGGCGCAATACCAGCGCGGCGTGACGATCAAGTCAAATGCCAATGCGATGCCAGCAGGTGTCAACGTGTTGACTGCAGGCACCCCGTTGCAATCTGCTTATGGTGATGTGCAATTACAGCAAGGGGTGTTCAGTTATTTCTTGTTCAAAGGTTTGGCGGGTGAAGCCGATGCCAATGGCGACAAACACGTGAGCATGGGTGAATTGGCTGACTATGTTCAAGCGCGAACTTACAAATACGCTTTAGGTATTCGAAAAGTGCAAGAACCCCAGTTTGCAGGCGATCGCCAATACATGGTGGTCACGAAGTAAGCATGAGTTGGCGAGCTTGGTCGATGGCATGGTGTGCGTGGGGGTGTTTTACCGCCGCATGGGCGGTGACTGTCGATGTGAAGGCCCAATACCATTTCGGCCCCGACATGTCGCGCAATCAAGCGTGTGAAAACGCCCGCGAAGCCGCCAAGCTCAAAGCGATTTCAATGGTGACCGGCGAGCGAGTCTCGGTTGATCAACAAATGCATTGTTCACAAAATGCGCTGACAGCAAACGACAAACAATGCGAAGTCAACCGCAATACATGGGTGCTGGTTGAGGGCAGGGTGAACAAAAGTGAAGTGGTGTCTGAGGTGGTGAAAAGCAGCCAAGGGACACAGTACTGTGCGGTCACCATGGTGGTGGACGTGGTGACGCCCTCTATGGTGCATGATGCGTCATTTGATTTGCGACTTGATCTCAATCGAAACAGTTTTCGTCCTGGGGAGTCGCTGGTGTTGAACATACAACCCACTGCCCCTATGTATATCAGCGTGTTCAATTGGCGACCTGCGTGGGTCAAAGACAGCGTGGTGAAACTGTTCCCCAATGACCAGGATTCCAAAAATTACATCACCCAACCGGTACAGATTCCGTCGACCAGTTTGAAAACACCTTATCGATTCGAGTTGGAATGGCTGGCACCTGCAGGCTACGACAAGGCATTGATGTCTGAATGGGTGATGGTGGTGGCTACCAAACAACCGATGAACTGGTTGTCTGTCTATGACATGCAGCGGTTCAAAGAAAAGCTGTTGGAAATACCGGCTGACCAACGGCGCGTGGTGCACCGTTCTTACTTGTTGCTGCGCGATTAAGCGCTTTGCAGTCAGGCATCGCCATCCGCGCCTTGCAGCAAGCGCAACTTTCTTTCTAATTCATCCGCCAGTTGTTTGCGTGCGGCATAGACGGCTTCACGCTCGCTGTTGTAGGTTTTGATCAGGTTCAGTGAATCGAACATTTGTTGGTGAATGTCGCGTAACTCACCAATGGTTTGCACCATTTGCTCTTCTATCGATTCAAGCAATTGTTTCTTGACGGTGAATTGCTCTATGTGGTTGAGTATGGGTTTCCAGTTCTCCATGAATTCATCGGACGCTGCGTTGCTGCGGTTGATATCGCTGATCGCGTCTGAAATCGTTTCCAAGGTAATTTTTCCAAATACGCCAATTCTTCTTGTAGCACTGTGTGTGTGGACGTTTGCGGTGCCTGTGGCGGCTGAGATGAAAACTGCGCGGCACTGTGGTGCTCGCCAGCGGCCAAGCCATCGAGCGGCACCAAATTCATGTCGTGCGGTAATTCACTGAGCGGATGCAATGGGAGGTGCTTGCTTGCTTCAGTGTCGGGAGGACTGCCGCCAAATAATTTGTTGAACAGGTTCATGGTGGGTGTGTCCTATGTGTTATCGGTGACTCATGAGAGGTAACGTGAAATGAAACATGACGTTGTTATTCGAATGGATTTTCATGTGAATCAGCGTACCGATTTGCCGAGCCATGGTCTGTGACAACCACAAGCCCAAACCGGTTCCTGCGAACTTCTTCGCTGATTCGGCACGGTAATAGCGCTGAAACACCATGTGCGGATCAGGCAAACCGGCTTTGCCCATTTCATTTTCGATTTCAAAGCGCATCACGTGTTGGTTTTTCTGGCGCATTTGGTAGATGCGCAAATAAATCGGTGTGAAGGGCGGCGAATATTTCAAAGCGTTGCTCAGCAAATTGAGCATGATGGAGCGCAGGTAATGTTTGTCTGTTTCCAGCCAATGGCGGCCTTCGGCGTCCATGGCCACTTGTATGCGAGAGGCGAGTTCGGGATGTGACGTGACGTACTCACTGGCAATGTCGGCCAGTTCAAGTTCCAACATGAACTGCGTGATGTCAGGTTGAATCAAACCTTCTTCGTGTTTTTCGGCTTGCACGCAGTTCTCAATCACTTGGGTGATGTTGTCTATCGCGATATTGATACGGTTTGCCCACACACGTTTGCCGTCGGGTGCGTCTTCTGCAAGTGCGTCTGTGCCGATTTTCACCACGCTCAGCGGTGTGCGAATCTCATGCATCAACATGGACAAGAACCGCTGCTGGTTCATGCGTCGTTTATTTTCATTGGCAGCCAATTGCATGGCGTCAGTCGCATCGGCACAGCGCTGCGCGTAGGTATGACGGTCCAGCAGTGTCAGCAAGCCAATGATCAACACCCCTGTGACTGTCCAGCAAGCAGCGAACACGGCATGTGCCAACGGTTCATTGAACATCACCTCAGTGGGCAACAACACATGGGCGGCGTGAACCACAAAACTGACACTGACCAAGCCATAAATGGCCCATTGCAAGGTATGGATATGGCTTTGCGGTGGTTGCTGTTGCGACGACAAACCAAAGTCTCGGCTGAGTACCGCAAGCAAGATCAGCAGCACCACGGTCGCGACCATTTGAACTTCGGTACTGGGTAAAAACAAACTGGCAAAACCCAGCAGCAAACACACGGCATAGGCCAATTGGAAAACAGGTTGTCGTTCTGTCTGTCTGTGTGTGTCAACCAACAGCAAATGCAACATGTACAAACCGTTGATGCCATAGCCGATGCCAAACAACACCAGCAACGCATTGTTTTGCGCGGTGTTCAGGCCAAACAGGTGGGTCAGTACAGCACTGTGCGTCAGCAGTTTGGCAACGAAAAACCCCAGTGTGATGGCGATGAAGGCGTAAATGCGTTTTTGAATCAGCAACCACTGCACCAGGCCCCACGCCAACATCGTGACGGCGACGCCCAGCTCAAACAAAATCAGTTGCAAATCATCCATGGACGCGTGTGTGGGTGGCGGTGAAACAGGTTCACCAACGCCCGTGGCCGTGCATGGTGAAGACAGTGGTGAATCTACCCCGGCGCGATGGAAAAACCTGAGAAATCCTGAAATTCAACATAAACTCTAAATTCATTAATACCAATAAAATAAATGCGGTTAAAAAGTGAACTATTTCACGGGCATCCATGCAAAACAGCGCGAATCAGATCCTTTTGGTTGAAGACAACATCGCTTTGCGCGAAGCGTTGGAAGACCACCTGTCAAGCGTTGGTTTCGGGGTGCGCGGCGTGGGCGATGGCACGGAGCTGAACCAGGCGTTGTCAGTGGCTGTGCCGCATGTGGTGGTGCTGGATTTGAATTTGCCCGAGGAAGACGGTTTGTCGATCGCGCGGCGCTTGCGCCAAGCCTTCCCGCACATCGGTATCGTGATGTTGACCGCGCGGGTGCGCAGCATTGACCGTTCAGAGGGCTATGAATCTGGTGCCGATGTGTACTTGACCAAGCCGGTCAAGCCCCATGAATTGACCACGGTGTTGCAAACCTTGTGTCGCCGCATGGTGCCCTCAACCTCGCCCAACGCCTGGGTGTTGCGCATGTCGGCATTGCAGCTGGAGCCGCCTGGCCAGCCGCCGATCGCCTTGACAGTGAGCGAAGCCAATCTGGTGTACGAGCTGGCGTTGTCCGCCGAGCTGCTGAGCATGTCCCGGTTGATCGACCTGTTTGGCGACATCGACCTGCCAGAGTCCACCAATAAGTTGCGCATCGAGCAAATTGTCAGCCGCGTGCGCCGCAAGATGGACGCGATTTTGTGCGGCCAGCCGGGCATCAAGGCGGTGACCCGCATGGGCTATAAATTGTTTGTCCCTGTCCATATCGCTTGAGCGATTGATTCGCCAGTTTCAGGGGCAGGTTGCACAGGGCATAAACACGGGGATATACTGTATAAATTAACAGTATTCCCTGCCTATGTCTGACCTGCTTTTGCCCTTGGCCACCCCGGTGGCGCTTGATACCCAGCCGCTGTGGCTGGACATTTGCAGCTGGGCCGTGCCTGCCGGTTTCCCTTCGCCCGCCGCAGACCACACGCGCAAACGCATCGATTTGAACGAGCACCTGATCGGCAACAAGGAAGCCACTTTTTTGTTCCGGGTCAAAGGCGATTCCATGGTGGGGGCGGGCATTTACGAGGGCGACACCTTATTGGTGGACCGCAGTCTCGACCCCAAGCACCAGTGCATTGTGTTGGCCTTGTTGAACAACGAGTTCACCGTCAAGCGGTTTTACCGGCGCGGCGGCGTGGTCAAGTTGCTGGCAGAAAACAGCATTTACCCGCCGCGTTTGATCAAGGATGCCGACGACTTCGCGGTGTGGGGCGTGGTCACTTACAACTTGCACAAACTGTATTGACACATGGTGACCGCCCTGTCGCAATTGGCTTTGGTGGATTGCAACAACTTTTACGTCAGTTGCGAGCGGTTGTTTCGCCCTGATTTGCAGCGCGTACCCGTGGTGGTGTTGTCTAACAACGATGGCTGCGTGGTGTCGCGTTCAAACGAGGCCAAGGCCTTGGGTATTCGCATGGGGCAACCTTGGTTCGAGTGCAAGGCGCTGGCCGAGCAGCATGGTGTGTTGGCGCTCAGTTCCAACTATGCGTTGTATGCCGATTTATCGAATCGGGTGATGCGCATCCTCAGCGATTTTTCACCGCGCACGGAGGTCTATTCAATTGACGAATGTTTTGTGGATCTGAGTGGCATGCCGGATCTGCGTGCACTCAGTTACCGCATTCGCCAGACCGTGCTCAAGTGGACGGGCTTGCCGGTGTGCGTGGGCATCGGTTCCACCAAAACCTTGGCCAAGTTGGCCAACCACATTGCCAAAAAACACCCGCGATCGCGCGGTGTGTTCAATGACAACGACCTCAGCGAAGCGCAGCGGTCGCGCTTGTTCGGGGGCATTGATGTCGGTGAGGTGTGGGGCGTTGGCCGGCGACTGAGCAGTCGGTTGGCCGCGCACGGCATACGCTCCGTGCAGGATTTGCGTCAGGCACACGTGCCGAGTTTGCGCGCCGAGTTTGGGGTGGTGATGGAAAAAACCCAACGCGAACTCAACGGGTTGTCATGCATCGATCTGCAAGAAGTGCAGGCCGATAAGCAACAAATCATCGCCAGTCGTTCGTTTGGCAGCATGGTGGAGGATGTGGATGTGCTCAAAGACGCGGTCAGCATGTTTGTCGCCAACGCGTGCGCCAAATTGCGCGCCCAAGGCTCGCACGCGTCGGTGATTCAAGTGTTTTTGATGACCAACCGCTTTCGCCAAGACTTGCCGCAATACATGCCTTCATTGGTGGTGCCCTTGCCGCAGCCCACCAGCGACAGTCTGGTGGTCAGCCGTTGGGCGGCACATTTGGTCGAGCGCATGTTTCGTGCGGGTTACCAGTACAAAAAAGCCGGTGTGATGCTCAGTGGCATTGCGCCTCAAGGACGGTACCAGACCGATTGGTTAGAACCGCCGCAGGCGGTAGACACGCGGTTGATGGATGCGTTGGACGGTTTGAACCAGCGCTATGGCCGCGGCACAGTGAAAGTGTCTACCCAGGGCGCTTACAACGGTTGGCAAATGAACCAAACCTGCAAATCACCCGACTACACCACCGATTGGCATGCCATGCCGGTGGTGTGAGTACGTGGGTTAAGCGGTCAATGCTTGCAACAGTTCATTGCTGCGAATCGGTTTGAGCAGGATGCGGTTAAAGCCTGCGGCCTCAAGTTGCGCGATTTCCTCAGGCATCGCATGGGCGGTATAGGCAATGATCTTCATGGCGTCGAACCGTGCGTCGGCGCGCAACTGAGCGCACAAATCCATGCCGCTGACGGTGGGCATGGAGATGTCGAGCAACAACACCTCGCACACGGTGTGCTGCAACAAAGCCCATGCTTGTGGCGCGCTGTCGCATTCGGTCACTGTGTAACCCAGAGGGCGCAAAAACAACCCAGGCAACAAGCGGTTGGTCTCGTTGTCATCCACCACGATCACGTGGTTTTTGCTCACGCCTTGCCTCCCGACGGGGGGTGGATGGGCAGGGTGAAATAGAAACTGCTGCCAACACCAAGCTCGGTGCGGTAGTCCAGTTTTCCGCCCATCAAACGCACCAGTTGACGGCTGAGTGTCAAACCCAAACCAATCCCTGCTTTGTCTTTGGCTGGGAATTCAGCAGCAAGCGCTGTTTGGTCATTGAATAGCTGCGCTTGCACCTCGCGGGACATGCCTGGTCCGGTGTCCGCCACGGTGAAAGTCATGGTGTTGTCCGCGTCATCATGCATGAGTTGCAGCTTGACCTCACCTTTGGGTCGGTTGTAAGTGATGGCGTTGTCTACCAAGTTATTGAGCACTTGCCGCAACCGGTAAGGGTCTGTCGTCATCTTCAGGGTGGTGCGTTGGTTGGTGCTGATTTGCAATTGAACATTGAGTCGGGTGGCACGGGCCTGGTGCAGTTGACGCACTGACTCGAGCAAATCGTAGACATCAAACGCTGACAAGGCCAACTGCAACTGATCTTCTTTGATTTTGTTCATGTCGAGCATGTCATTGACCAGATGCAACATTTCTACGCTGTTTTCCAAAATGATTTTGGATGTGAAATGGACCATCGGTTCTTGAGAGCTGCTGTGTATGTACTCTGCGTAACCCATGATGCCGTTGAGCGGCGTGCGCAAATGGTGTGACAGTGAGGTCATGAAGTGTTGCAGACGCTGCTCTTTGTCTTGCTGGTGCTTCAAGGTCAAACGCAGTTTGTGGTTGCCAAACAGGGTGATGACCCAAGCGATGGCCAGGCACACAGACACACCCAACAACGCGCTTAGCATGATGTGGTTGCTCATGAAATGCTCCCAGAGCTGATCAGGAATGGCGGCCTTATTTTTTGGGCAACACCACAAATTTGGTGGCCAAGATGCGACCAAATTCTTGGCTGTGTGTGTCCAGTGTTTGCATCAAATCATTTGTCGGAACGATTTTTTTAGACCGTTTGTCAAGTTGGTTGCATTCAAATTTGATCAACCCTTCCTCTTCAAATTCACGGATTTTGTAGCGCAGGGCTCGCTCACTTAAATCTTGGTTGTGATAGATGCCCTTGAGCAAAGCGCTGGGTTGGTCGCGCCGAGCTTCAATCAATTGCTTGACCAAGCTCAGGTAGAGGTAGCGCCCGGCTTGGCTCTGGACCAAGTGCAGATGCTGGTTTTCCCAGTCATGCAATTGGCAGATGACTTGTAACAGCTTGGCATTCAGTTGATGGTCTGGCTCTGTTTTCATGGTGAGGAATCCTGCAATGTGGTTAGGAAAATGAATGATCTTTTGTTATAAAAATTTTGAATATATGCAATAAATGAATTAATTATATTTAAAAATTGCATAGATTTTTTCAAAATAATCGATTTTGGGAAGGGCCGCGTTTGGCAGTGGCGGGCGCAACAGGGGGTTGCTGATACCGATCGGTGCGATCAACCACCCCAGAGGCTTTTGAGGTACATAGGCATTTTGCATATAAAAGGATTGTTTTTCAGAGTTCATGCATGAAAGTTTACGAATAAAATTGAAATATTCAACAAAAAATAGCATAAATGTAGTTAAAAAATCAAATTAAATGAATTAATTAAATTTAAAGTAGTCATTTCGCCGAGGTGTCCTGAAGAGGGGTCAGTCAAGCGGTTGCATGACCCCCTCGAGCAACGCTGAACCAGCCTCAGTTGACACAAAAAATCAGCGGCACTCGCTTAAGATGCGGCCACCTTTCACAGGAGCGCAAGATGACCCCAAGATGTATTCGCATTGGTTTCTTTACGGTGTTGCTGGCAGGCATGCCGTTACTTTGGGCAGCGGACAAGGCCGCTGAGCCGGCCGTGAAGAAGTCTGACAACGGCATTTGTCACGACAAATCCAGCCCCTCATTCGCCAACACCAAGAAGTTCACCGCCTTCAACAGCATGGATGAATGTGTGAAGAGTGGTGGCAAAGCGCCCGCAGGCCAGGCAGCTGCAGCCGCAGCGCCAATCGTCAAGAAATCTGACAGTGGCATTTGCCACGACAGCAAAAGCCCCAGCTATGAGCGCACCAAAAAATTCACCGAATTCAAAACGGTGGACGAGTGCTTGAAAAGCGGCGGCAAACTACCTAAGTGAGCCACCACACGCTGACTTGCAACAGGTCAGCGTGCGTCAGGCAACTCTATTTTGACCTCGAGTACTTCGAGGTTGTCTTGGCGCTCCAAGTTGACCTTGATGTCGCTTGGATTGATGTTCACGTATTTGGACAAAACGGCAATCAAGTCGCGCTGTAAATCAGGCAAGTAATCTGGTTGATGCGCGGATTTGCCTGAACGCTCGTGGGCCAGGATGATTTGCAAACGCTCTTTGGCGACGCTGGCGGTTTTTTTCTTTTCGCCTAAAAAGAGTGACAACAAAGACATGTGGCTTATCTCCGGCCAAACACGCGTTGCAGCAGACCGGGCTTGGCCGCCTCGGTAAAGCGCAATGGCAATTCTTTGCCAAGGAAGCGGTCAACCACGTCTTTGTAGGCTTCGGCGACATCGCTTTTTTCCAGCAACACCGCAGGCACGCCTTGGTTCGAGGCTTGCAACACATCTTCAGATTCGGGAATGACGCCAATCAACGGGATGCGCAAGATGTCTTGGATGTCTTCCAAGGACAACATTTGCCCTTCTTGAACGCGGCTGGGGTTGTAGCGGGTGATCAGTAAATGTTCTTTGATGGGCTCTTGTCCTTGGATGGCGCGCAAAGTTTTGCTGCCGAGCATGCCCAAGATGCGGTCTGAATCACGCACCGATGACACTTCAGGGTTGGTGACCACGACCGCCTCATCTGCAAAATGCATGGCCATCAAGGCGCCGGTTTCAATGCCTGCAGGTGAGTCACAGACGATGAACTCAAAGTCCATGCCGGCCAATTCACGCAACACACGCTCGACGCCGTCTTGTGTCAGCGCTTCTTTGTCGCGGGTTTGAGAAGCCGCCAACACGTACAAGTGGTCGGAATGCTTGTCTTTGATCAGCGCTTGGTTGAGGGTGGCTTCACCGTTGATCACATTGACAAAGTCGTACACCACGCGACGCTCGCAGCCCATGATCAAGTCCAAGTTACGCAAGCCCACATCAAAATCAATCACCACGGTTTTGTGGCCACGCAATGCCAACCCAGATGCAAAACTGGCGCTGGTCGTGGTTTTGCCGACCCCACCTTTGCCCGATGTCACGACGACTATTTTTGTCATTGAAAAAAATCCCAGTAAAAGAAAACAACCGCGAACTGTTGTCGGGCATTGCCTGACACTTCGCTGAACCTGTTGAGTTTACAAGCCCCGCATTTGCAGCTTGTCATCGGCCAGCCAAACTTGC
The DNA here is from genome assembly GCA_009925585.1 of Betaproteobacteria bacterium. Taxonomy (GTDB): domain Bacteria; phylum Pseudomonadota; class Gammaproteobacteria; order Burkholderiales; family Burkholderiaceae_C; genus Limnohabitans. Next base: position 12,305 of record RFYK01000061.1, read on the forward strand.
GCGGGTTTGCCCAACACTTCCTTGGGCAAGGCCGTGTCGCTGGTTCGGTAGACGCCAGCGATAGACACCAGTTCAGCTTCCAAGCTGGTGGTGAAAATGCGAGCTGTGGCATCGCCTTTGGCACCTGCAATGGCTTTTCCGCGCAATGGTGCGTAAACATGGATGTGGCCATCGGCCATGATTTCAGCGCCTGGGTTCACCATGGCCAACACCACCAAGTCCCGGCCTTTGGCGTACACATGTTGGCCGGAACGCAAGGGCTTGTCGATGACCATGGCGATCGGGGAAGCCGCGGACACCTCTCGTACCACCTCCACCTCACGCACCACTTCACGAACCGTCTCTTGAGCGGCACTGCCAGGGATGGCGCGCAGCTCTTGTGCGACAAACAAGCCAGCCAAGGTGGCGGCCGCTTCTTGAGACGCATTGGCCGCACGAAGTGCCACCGGATTCATGCGAAAGCGCTTGAGCAATTGCAACTTTGCAAATCAATCAACACCGGATCGTTGTCGAAAAATTCTGGCGTGTCACCAAACCGTTGTTGTAAGTCGTTGCCCAGCAGTGCCAAGTCGGCTGATTTGACCAGCACAGACATCAGAGGCAAATGCACATTTTTGATTTCAAAGGACAAATGTTTGGCAGCAGTTCGGGAACTCATAAGGCATCCGTAAGGTGGCGGGCCCGTCGGCGCGCCAGAAAGACTGTGACTTTACACGCTCGGGCAGGCTGAGGCGGCGAGGTCATTGTGCAGACAATGTCTGCACAATGGCGACATTGGCAAAGAAGGTGAGCGATGCATATATTGGTGGTCTTGTTTGTGCTGTACTTTGGGCTGCTTGGCTTGGGCATGTTTTATCGCCAGCGAACCATTCGCGGCCCTTGGTTTTTTTTGTTGCGCGCATTTTTTCCCAATTGGCAGTTCTATCACTTGGTCGGGCCCGTGCCTCATTTGTACGTTCGCTTTGCACCTGCCGATGGCGAGTGGGGAGAATGGCAATGGATTTACCCTCGACAGCCACGCACTGTTTGGCGCCTGTTTCACAACCCGTGGGGAAACCGCGACCTGGCTTTGCAAAATTTGGTGGACCATTTGTCCAGCGATACCAAAGAGTTGGGTGAGGGCGCGGATGCCAGCCATTTGGTGAGCTACCAA
>RFYK01000062.1 GCA_009925585.1 Betaproteobacteria bacterium
TGATCAGGATGCCAAACTTTGTATTTGTGCATGCACTGTTCGTAAGCCTCTGAACCTTCAAACGCGGTCAACCACGCATTCACCGCTGTAAAAGCCAGGGCATTGAACCAAACCCTGTCAACCTGCGCAAACTGCCTGACAAAAGGCGCTAATGCCGCATCTGCCAAACCCCAATGCTGTCCATTCAAATACGGTTGGGCTTGCAGTTTGTCATCGATTTGCCTCAGCCACTGTTCACCCGCTTCTCGGTGAGTCAATCCATCTGTCAATTGGTATCGGGTCGGGTATTTGTACCGGTCAAGGTGGTATTTGAATTCATCGTCAAATAAGTTCACCAACGCAAAAGTGTCGTTCAACTGTTGCGGGTCTTTGGGTAACCAAGCCTGGGGGTCATGTTGTTGCAATGCCCACAGCATGATGTCTAAGCTTTGATCGATGACTCGGTTGGGAAGCACCAACACTGGCACGGTTCCCTTGGGTGAAGCCACCAACAAGCTTTGCGGTTTTTGGGCCAATGCCACTTCGCGCAACTCGCATCGAATGCCTGCTGACAGCAATGCCAATCTGGCTCGCATGGCATAAGGGCAACGGCGAAACGAATACAACACCGGCGCATCGGCTGGCAACCACTGCGCCATCATTTTTTGTTTTTGGGGTTCACCCAAATGCACTTGGCCGCGCGCTCTGGCCAGCTGAAATTGGCGCTGTCTTTCACGCGCGCGTTGCTTGTGTTCATCACTGGTCGTGTGAAAGCAACGCGGGCAACTGACGCCCAATTCAAACAAAGGTGAATCGGTCATGCCCTCAGCCAAGGGGTCGCGGCAACTGCGGCAGATGCCCAATTTGCCGGGCACCAATCCATGGCCTACCGAAGTCCTTTCGTCAAACACAAAGCACTGGCCTTGCCACAAACTTTCCTCGGGTGGAATTTGTTCGAGGTATTTCAAGATGCCACCTTGCAAATGAAACACTTCATCAAACCCATTGGCACGCATCAATGCGGTGGATTTTTCACAGCGAATGCCGCCGGTGCAAAACATTGCCACCCGTGGTTTGCGCCCATGGCGATCTTCTAATTCACGCGCCTGCTCAACCCATTTTGGCAATTGAGAAAAAGTTTGAATGTCCGGATTGACGGCGCCTTTGAAGGTGCCGATTTCCACTTCGTAATCGTTGCGTGTGTCGATCACCACCACATCAGGTGAAGAAATCAACGCATTCCAATCTTTGGGTTTGACATAGGTGCCAGCCATGTGGGTGGGGCTGATACCGGGCACGCCCATGGTGACGATTTCTTTTTTCAGCCGAACCTTCATTCGGTAAAACGGCGGCTTGTCAGCATACGAGGCTTTGTGCTCCAAGTCCGCCAATCGAGGGTCGGCACGCAAATACGCCAGAACCGCATGCACATCCTCGGCCGCACCGGCGATGGTGCTGTTGATGCCTTCTCGGGCCAACAACACCATGCCTTTGACTTGGCGGGCCTCACACAAAGCCAACAAAGGCGGCTTCATCTCGGCGAAATCCGGCAAGTCCACAAATTTGTAAAACGCTGCCGTCAAATAAACGGGAGAGGTCACTTCTGAATTCATGCGCCTATTTTGCCTTGTCAACCCAAACGGTCATCGAGCGCTTGACGTTCCTGCGAGCAAACTCTGCTGTCGCGTCGCCAACCAAGCACCTGCAACCAATGTCAACGACGAAAACAACAGTCCTGCGGACAAACCGCCTGCGTGGTCTGAGATCCACCCCGTCAAACTGGGACCAAACACCTGACCGATGGCAAACACGCTGGTGAACACCGTGATCACCGTGACCCACTGGGTGGCGGGCAAGTTATGGCGGATGAAGGCGGTGGTGGAGGCCACTGCCGTGGCAAAACTTCCCCCAAACACGGCACCCGAGACAAAGATGGCCGCCATCTCCCAGCCATGCCAAGGCCATGCCTCACCACCGATGGCCACCAGCGCAGGTATCAAGCAAGCCAGTGCCAACAAGCTGTTGACGATGGCCAAGCACTGCCCCGCCTTGAATTTATCCAGCACCCCTGACCAAGCCGGCACACTGAACATGCCGCACACCCCCATGACGGCATAAAAACCGCTGGTTTGCCATGTATGCCAATGCAATTCGCGCAACAAGGAAATCACAAAAGTCATGTAACCGATGTACCCCATGCCAAAACAAAAATAACCTCCGAGCATGAACACATAGCGACGCCAATCCGTTTGGTCAGCGGTGCTGTTGCGCGGTGGCGCGGCCGGCACAGCGCGTGCAGGCAGCCACATCAAAGCAGTCATCGCCAAGCCGATGAGACCAACGGCCATCCAACCTGGTTGCCAAGGATGGGGCCATGCCAACTCAACACCCCATCCGATGGTCCAAGGCACCAAGCCTGCACACAAGACCATGCCCAATCCACCGCCTGCGTAATAAATGCCCAAGAGCAAGCCCGAGCGCGACACATGCTGCGCGGCCAGTTGGGCAATCAACACGGTGCCACCCGCGAACACAGAGGCGCTGGTAAAGCCTGAAAGAAAACGCAACAGCCCCATCAGCCATGCGTCGGTGACCCAGCCACACACACCCAAGAACACACTGCAGAGCACGCCGCCCACCACAAACGACAGCCAAGAAGAAAAACGACGGATGACCATGGACAAGGTCAATGCGCCGATCAAGTAGCCAGCCGCATGTGCGGTGTTCATGGCACCAAGCACCAAATACGACCAACCCAAATCGGCACGCATCGCAGGCACAAACAGCGCATAAGAAAAACGAACCAAACTGGTTCCGATGATGGTCCCAAATGACAACCCCATGGCCAGCCACACGGGATGGGTGGTCAGCCATTGGCGGGCTTGCATCACGACATACCGAACGATTGCTTACAAGCCCGTTGTTTGTCGGCTGAGATGAATTCAAAAAAATCCATCACTGCTTGCAGTCGCACCGCATCATGCGCCGCAGCACTGCCCGCACCTGCGCTGAACACCGTCGTGTAGGCGATTTCAGGTGGTAAATCACCCAGCACACAAACGCCTGGTTGGTGCAGGAGTTCACTGCGTTGCTGAAAGCCTAAATCGACCTGGTGTTCAGCCAACAGTTTGGCAACAGGCACGCCTGGTGGCGGCACCACAATGCGAGGGCGCAGTGTGTCGAGCATGCCCCAGCGCTCGAACAATGTCGCCAAATAATTTCCGCTGGGGCCTGTGGAATAACTCAATTTGCCGGCGGCATTGACCACGGCCTTGAGTTGCTCCTCGGTGTCGATGTGAGGCTGTGGCGCCCCGACCGGTACCGCCACGGCCACCGATGACCTCACCCAATCACAACGGCTGCCGGTTTGCAAATGGCCATTGGCCTGCAAACGCTCAATGGCGTCAGCAGCCAAAAAAACCATGTCAAACGATTCACCACCTTCAACCCGTTTGGCCGCATCCACACCACCGACGGACTCAATTGAAACTTGAATTCCCGTGTCCGCCAAGAACTGCTGAGACAACGCATGCAACAGCGCTTTGGTGGCCATCGAAGAGATACCCCGCAAAGACACGGTTGGGCTCTTCGTCATGGTTTTTCGAGGCGTTGTTCAATCAAGAAGATGAGATTTTTTTCTGGGTGTTGGGCAACACCAAAGTGATGATGGCGCCTAGCAACGCCACGGCGGCCAATGCCCAAAACGCGGCTTCATTCGCGCCACCCGACATGGTCCTGACACGGCCGATCAAATCTGGACCGAAATGCCCACCCAAATTGCCGACCGAGTTAACGAAAGCAATTCCGGCTGCTGCCGCTGTGCCCGATAAAAATGCCGTCGGCAAAGACCAAAAGGTGGCAACGAATGACAAGGTACCGCAAGCCACCAAGGTCAACACGATCAGTGACGGAATCGGTGCATGACCCACCAAGGTCAAGCCAATCAGTCCCGTCACTGTCAACAACAAAGAGCCCGCCACGTGCCAACGGCGCTCACCGGTCTTGTCGGAATGTGCGCCCCACAGCACCATCACCACCGCCGAAATGCCCCAAGGAATCATGCTGAGCAAACCCACTTTGAAGAAATCTTTTTTGTCGATGCCCAGTTCTTGAATGATGGTTGGCATCCAGAAATTGATGGCATAAAAACACACCACGCCAGAGAAATACACCAAGGCCAGTGCCCAGACCCGAAAGTCGGTGAACGCATCCATCAATCGGTGGCCTTTGCCTAACTCATCTTTGCCTGCGTCATCCAAGGCCACTTGTGCAACGATGAAATCTTTTTCCCGGTCATTCAACCAATTCGCTTTGCGCGGACCATCCGGTAAAAACACAAACACCAAGAAGCCGACCACCACGGAGGGAATGCCTTCAAGCAAGAACAACCATTCCCAGCCGCGCAATCCGCCAATGCCTTGCATGTACTGCATGATCGCGCCGGACACAGGCGCGCCGATGACGTTAGAGATGGCAATCGCGGTCATGAACAAGGCGATGACTTTGGTGCGGCGCGAACCGGGGAACCAGTAGGTCAAATACAAAATGATGCCGGGAAAAAAACCTGCTTCACAAGCACCTAGCAAAAAACGCAACACATAAAACGTGAATTCAGCGTCAGTGCAGTTGAACATGGTGGCCAGTGAGCCCCAATAGATGTCATCAGTGAACATGAAAGCCGACGACACGATGCCCCAAGTGATCATGATGCGAGCGATCCAACGTCTGGCACCGACTTTTTCCAAAATCACATTGCTGGGTATTTCGAAGATGAAATAACCAATGAAAAAGATACCTGCACCAAAACCATAAATGGCATCTGAAAAATGCAAGTCATTGGCCATTTGCAGTTTGGCAAAACCGACATTGACACGGTCTAAGAAAGCAACGATGTAGCAGATGAATAAAAAAGGAATCAACTTGCCAGCCACTTTGTCGAACGTGGCTTTTTCAAACGCCGCGCCATCAGCGGTCATTGATGTGGAATGGTTCATGCTCTGCACCTTGCTATGTGTTCACCAAGCAAAGACCTTAGCACACGAAATCATGCAGGCAAGCGAAATTGCTTGGCAACACCTCCAACCCAAGGGTAACTACCAACCCCGCAAACCAGGCTAATTTTTCTTGATGCCGACCAATTCAACGTCGAACGTCAATGTGGCTTTGGGTGGAATCACACCGCGTATGCCATCTGCGCCATAAGCTGTTTCAGGGGGACAAGTCAGGCGGGCTTTGCCACCTATTTTGATTTTTTGCATGCCCTCGGTCCAGCATGGGATGACGCGCGACAAAGGAAAGGCGATCGGCTCGCCACGCTTGTAACTGCTGTCAAATTCTTTGCCGTCTGGCAACGTGCCGCGGTAATGTGCCACCACGGTGTCTGCCGCTGTGGGACTGGCACCCGTACCCGGTTTCAAGTGCTCGACTTTGACGCCAGAGGGCAAGGTGTCGACAGGGTTGTCTGCGAACGCAAGGCCTGTCCAAATCGAGAGTAACAAACCGCTGATGATGATGTGTGTGTTCATGGTGATGATCCTAAGCCATTGGCTATCCTACAGCGCTGAATGTCGCATGCCGTGGGCAGCAACGAACGGTATTCAAAGTTTTGTGGCATGACACCGTTGCCTCGGATCGTGCATTTTTCGCCAGCATCGTTCGTGTAGTAAGACAGCACATCCACACAGCGCTTCGAATGGGCAATCAAGCCTTGAAAATGCCCCACTTCGTGTGACACCACCATCTGCAAGGTCTCCATCAAATTGCGATTGGGGTTGGCTTTTTTCAAATTTTTGAAGGCGTCTGGACTCAAGGTCAGTGTTTTCAATGTGATGTTGGCAAGCCCAATCGTGCCTAATTTGTCTTTGTCATTCCACAGCACTGAAATTTTGGTGCTGTCGTTGTTGCTGAGCAGATCACGCTTGAGCATCACCGCGTTTTGACCGCCACACTGGTCCCAAGCAGTTGCCGCTTGTTGCAACACGGCAAATACCGCATCTTCGCTGACATAGGAAGGTGCACCTTGGTGGTCATACACATACAACATCTTGGGGCTGAGCATCTTGCCGTCTTTGTCGCCATCGTTCCAAGTGACCAATTCGTTGGGCAAACATTGCGCGATTTCGCTTTCACGCAACGCAAATTCTTTGCTGGCTGCGGTTTTGTCATCGACCTTATTGGGAAGTTTTTTGATTTTTTTCGGCGCAGTCGAAACGGTATCAGCTGCATTTTTTGCGTCAGGTTTTGCCTCTGGCTTGGCCTCGCTGTTGAGGCTGCCAGAGGGCTGAATCATGGGGGCTGTGTTGGTGTTTTTGCTGACCTGAAGTTGCGAAGGCAAAGGTTTTTTGCTGAGGTACAACTCTTTGACCGTTTGGTGAACTTTTTCGGTGTTGGATGTGCCTAACCAGACCGCCACATTGCTGCGAATCAATTCAATTTCGCCAAAAGGACAATCCTTGCCGTACCGGTTGAGCCAATCCAGCGCACGTTTTTCACGCGTTTGTTCGTCGTTAATGGAATACGCAATTGCACGGAAATCCACCGCTTTGCAAATGGCTGAGGCAGGGGCTGGCGCAGGCGTGCCCTGCGCGTGAGCGCCATTGACAGTGGATGCAACCAGCAAGCACAGCATGGTGCACCGCCAATTGCGCTTGAGACGCATCAGCAAAACGGTTGGGTTGGCATCATTGAACATCTTGAACCACATCGAAACGACCAGCGGATGTTATCAATCGGTGGCAACCTGCCAAGCTTGAGTGACTTGGCACAGCCAAGACCTCAGCCTTGCACCGAATACCCGCCATCCACTGCGATCGCTGCGCCCGTGATGAAGTCCGATGCCGGACTCGCCAAAAACACCGCAATGCCAGCGAAGTCATCCGGCATGCCCCAGCGCTTGGCGGGTGTTCTGTCCAACACCCGTTGGTGAAGGCCATCGACATCGATGCGGGCCTGACGCGTTAAATCGGTGTCGATCCAACCCGGCAAGATGGCGTTGACTTGAATGTGTTGGGCGGCCCACGCACAAGCCATGGCCTTGGTCATTTGCACCAAGCCCCCTTTAGAAGCAGCATAGGGGGTCGCAAATGATGCGCCAAACAACGACATCATTGAACCGATGTTGATGATCTTTCCTGCGCCCTGATGTTCAAAGACCGGATACACCGCTTGAGAACAGACGAACGCGCTGGTCAAGTTGGTCTGCAACACTTGGTTCCATTCTGCCAATGCGTAGGCTTGAGGTGGCTTGCGTATGTTCATGCCTGCGTTGTTGACCAAAACATCAATGCGCCCATGGGCTTGCAAACTGCGCTGCACCATTTGCTCACACTCGGCTTGTTGCTGTACATCGACCACCACGGCAGAAGCTTTGCCACCCTTTTGCAAAATGGCGTTCACTGCATTTTGGTTTTTGCTTTCGTTGCGCCCCGCAATCACCACGGTGGCGCCCGCATCGGCCAACCCTTGCGCCATGCCCAAACCGATGCCGCCGTTGCCACCCGTGACGATGGCCACCTTGCCGCTCAAATCAAACAACGGGTTCATGCCAGCCCACTTTCAAAAAGGATGCGAGGGCGGCAGTCCGTTTTGCGTGGCCACGAAATCGGCCAACATCGGAACATACTTTTGCGCGTACCCTTGTGCTTCCATGCTGGCAAACGAATTTTTCACCATGGCTTGGATCGGGTGTAACGCGCCAATGTCGTTGGCCAAACTGCTGAGGTAACGCATGTCTTTGTGGGCGTTGGTGATGGTGAATTTATGCGCGTTTTCATCGCCATTCATGGTCCATTTCATGAACGTGTCGTAAAACGGACTGCGCATGCGCCCCGATCCGATCACGGCATGGAATTGGTCTTGGCTCAAACCAGCCTTGCGCGCAATGGACAAGGCTTCTGAAAACAACGCGGCATAGCCCATGGCAATGAAGTTGTTGATCAGTTTCATGGTGTGTCCCAAACCCACCGGTCCCAAATGGACGATGTTGCCAGCCCAGCATTCAATCACCGGCTTGACCGTGGCAAACACCGCGTCGGGTGCACCCACCATTGCATCCAATGTGCCGGCCTCCGCCTCAACGGGCGTGCGGCTCAACGGCGCGTCAATGAAATGCATGCCGTGGCTGTCGGCCAACGCCGCCATGTGTTTCGTCGACACTGGGTTAGAGGTCGAGCAATCGATGATGATCAATCCTTTTTTTCCACTCGCCAGCAAGCCTTCTGGTCCGTTCATCAAGGCTTCCACTTGGGGTGAACCGGTCACGCACAAATGCACGATGTCACATTGGGCAGCCAACGCTTTGGCAGATTGCGCTTCACTGGCGCCTAAGGCTTTGAGTCGCTCAACAGGTTCACGGTTTTTGTGCCCCATGATGACCAACGGAAAGCCTTTGGTCACGATGTTTTTGGCCATGCCAGCGCCCATCAAACCTACGCCAATAAAACCAATCACTGGTTTGCCCATGTCGTTCACTCCTTCAAAAATTCAATGAATATTGACGCACACCTGCGCGCCGTCGACCAATTCAAAACGCAACGCTTGCCCGGGCTTGGGAAAGTAAGACGCCAACCAACTGCCAGTCGTCACCCACTGCCCCGCTTTGAAGGCATGACCCCGACTTGCCATGTGGTTCGCAATCCATGCCAAGGCCTGCAAAGGATGGCCCATCACATCGCGGCTGTGGCCACTGCCTATCGATTGCCCGTTCACAAACGCGGTTCCCGTGGTCTGCCAAAGTTGCGCGAATCTCGATTTGTCGATTCGATCACCCAGCACCACGCCGTGGTTCCAAGCGTTTTCTGCCACCAAGCTGAAAAAGTGCTGTTTCAAATGGGCGTAGACCGCATGCCTGTCGTCAGCAATTTCCAAACAAGGGTAGGCGCACGCCACGCATTCCACAATGCTGTCGGCTGTCCATGCCATGTCTGTCAGAGGCAGATCACAAGCAAACTGCAACGCCAACTCAAATTCAATGATCAGGTTTTGAAACGCATCGGCGTTGACGGTGTGACCTGTTTGGAACACGGTATCGGCCAAGACACAACCCGAGATGGCGTCATCAAAGCCAACAAATTCGCGCATCACCGGCGTGGTGATGGCGATTTTGTAACCGCTGACATGGGTACGGCGTTGACTGGCAAGCCGCGCTACCAACGCATCTTGCGTGGCATAGGCTTGCATCAATTCATGTGGCGCAATCGGTTCGGCCAAGCCGGTGAAGACCACCTTGTCCTGCTGCTGACGAAGCAACGCCTGCGCAGCCGCATCCGAACCGGACCAGACCGGCTTGTGCAAAAAAGGCATCAGATCTCAGGGAATGCGGGTGGACTGCCAAGACACGTATTTCAATTCGCCGTCGGTTTTTTTCCAAACACTGTGGAAACGCAACACCACGTTCACGTCCTTGCCGTTGACACGCACATCGTAATTGCCGTTACCCGTCAAGATGGCAATGCATCCAAACGTGCGAACCACCACATCACTGTGACGCATCACTTTGTAAACCACGGCACCTGAACGCATGGACTCGATGTACGACTGCTTGCTGTCCACCACTGAACTTGAATGCACGTAAATCAAATCAGGCGAAAAGATTTTTTCCAAGGTATCGAAATCGTTGGTGGTTTGCGCGACTTGGCGCATTTGCTCGGCATTCTGGGCTTCATCGGCGGTGATGTATTCGCAAGAGTCAGCGTGGGCGTAAAGCGCAGGCACCAAGCCCAGCAGCACAGCCAGCATCAGGCGAGAAATGAAACGGTTCATGCGTATCTCCTAGAAAGTGTCAGAACATCTTACGCAGTGAACTTGCCAAACCCATCGCCGGCTTGTCACGGTTGTATGGTCTGAGGAAGCATTTTTTCTGACACGAAAGTTTCTTCTATGCAGCTCTCTTCCATTGGCAAACGACTGTTTTTGTTCGCAGCAGCCATCGGCGCCACCTTGCTTCCGTTGGCAAGCCATGCCCAGCAAAAATTGAAATGGGCCCATGTGTATGAATCTTCCGAGCCTTACCACACAGAATCGGTATGGGCGGCAGAGGAAATCAAAAAACGGTCCAAAGGAAAATTTGATATCCAAGTGTTTCCCGCCTCCAGTTTGGGCAAAGAAACCGATCTCAACCAAGGTCTCACGCTGGGCTCGGTGGACATCATCATCAGTGGTCCGTCGTTTGCAGCGCGCACCTACCCACGCTTTGGCATCGCATACTACCCATTCATCTTCAGAGATGGCGACCACTTGCTGGCCTATTCGAAAAGCAGTTTGTTTCAAGAAATGGTCAACGAGTTTCGGCAAAAGACCGGCATACAGGTCACGGCCTACACCTACTACGGCGCACGCCACACCACTGCCAACAAAACCTTCAATCAATGCGCAGACATCAAGGGGCTGAAGATCCGTGTGCCAGATGCACCGGCTTATACCGCCACGTGGCAAGCATGCGGCGCCAACCCCACACCCATCGCGTTCGCCGAGGTGTATTTGGCTTTGCAAAATGGCACAGTGGACGCCCAAGAAAACCCACTCACCACGATCGAAGCCAAAAAGTTTTTTGAGGTGCAAAAGTCCATCATGCTGACCGGACACATCGTCGATGGCTTGATCACCATGGTTGCGCCTCACGTTTGGAACAGCTTGTCACCTGCCGAGCAAAAAATGTTTGGCGAGGTCATGCAAGAGGCGGCCGCCCGCGCCTCGGCAAAAATCAAAAAACGCGAAGCCGAGCTGATTGATTTCTTCAAGAAAAAAGGCTTGACCGTGGTGGAGGTCAATCGCAAGAGTTTCCAAGATGCGGTGCTCAAAAATAAACCTGTCGAGAGCATGAATTTGCAGCGTGCCGATTACGACCGTGTACAGGCGGCCAAATGAGCCAAGACGCTGACAAACTGGCCAGCGCATTTGGCGAGGCCGATGAAACGGTTGACTTGAGCGGCGTGATGCCAGAGGCTTGGTTGGCGTTGGTGTTTTTTTGGTTGTTGGGGTTGACCGTCTTCTACCAATTCATCACGCGCTATGTGTTCAACGACTCGGCTGCATGGACTGAAGAAATTGCGCGTTATTTGTTGATCGCCACGGTGTTCATTGGCGCGGCCATTGGTGTGGCCAAGAACAACCATATTCAGGTGGATTTCTTTTTCCGTTTTTTACCAACAGGTGTTGGCCGCCTACTGTCGTTGTTGGTTGACGCACTGCGAATAGCTTTTTTAGGTTGCGCCAGTTGGCTCACCTGGGAGCTGATGCAAAAAATGGGCAGCTACCAAATGACCATCGTCAACCTGCCCATGAACTTGGTGTACGGCGTCGTGTTGTTGGCATTTGTGCTGATGACAGGGCGCAGCGTGTGGGTCATGCGCCAACACCTTCGCCAAGGCTATAGCGTGCTTGAACGCCCAGACCACACTTGAACCGACCATGCTGAAAATCATTTTTCTTGTTTTGCTCAGTGGCGGTTTACCTGTTGCCATGGCGATGGCAGCCGCCTCCTTGATTTATCTCTGGCTCAACCCCAGCTCACCCCCTTTCGTGGTGATTCACCGCATGGTGTCGGGCATTGACAGCTTCCCTTTGTTGGCTGTGCCATTTTTCATTTTGGCGGGCAATTTGATGAACACCTCGGGCATCACACACCGCATTTACGGTTATGCCTTGTCATTGGTCGGTTGGCTCAAAGGCGGATTGGGTCATGTGAACGTGGTCGGCTCGGTGGTGTTCGCAGGCATGAGTGGCACAGCGATTGCAGATGCCGCAGGCTTAGGAACGATAGAAATCAAGGCCATGACAGACCACGGCTATGACCCTGAATTCGCCGTCGGCGTGACTGCCGCCTCAGCCACGTTGGGACCGATCATTCCACCCAGCTTGCCTTTCGTGATTTACGGGATGATGGCCAACGTGTCAGTGGGCTCGTTGTTTTTGGCAGGCATCTTGCCAGGCGGCATCATGGCGGTGTTGATGATGTTGACCGTGGCTTATTTCGCCCACAAAAACGGTTGGGGTGGCGATGTGGTGTTTGATTGGGGCAAGCTGTCCAAAGCCTTGACTGAAACCTTGGTCGTCATCGGTTGGCCACTGGTGGTGTGGTGGCTGGTCACCGACCTGCAGACCCCCGCACAACTGACCGTGGCCATCGGTTTGGTGCTGTTGTTCATCGCAGACAAGCTGTTCCATTTTCAAGCGGTGTTGCCCATCATGACACCCGTGCTGTTGATTGGCGGCATGACCACGGGCGTGTTCACGCCCACCGAGGGCGCGATTGCCGCCTGCGTGTGGGCCTTGGTGCTGGGCTTGCTTTGGTATCGCACGCTCAACTTCAAACTGTTTGTGAAAATTTGCCTTGACACGGTCGAGACCACGGCCACAGTGTTGTTCATCGTCGCTGCCGCGAGCATCTTCGGTTGGATGTTGACCGCCACCGGCGTGACCGCCGCCATCAGCCAATGGGTACTGGGCGTGACCGATCAACCTTGGCAGTTTTTGTTGCTGGCCAATTTGTTGATGCTGTTTGTGGGTTGCTTTTTAGAACCCACCGCTGCCATCACCATCTTGGTTCCGATTCTGTTGCCGATTTGCAGACAATTGGGTATTGACCCTGTGCATTTCGGATTGGTGATGGTGCTCAACCTGATGATTGGCTTGCTGCACCCGCCCATGGGCATGGTGCTGTTTGTACTGGCACGCGTGGCCAAGCTGAGTGTAGAGAGAACCACCATGGCGATTCTTCCTTGGCTGGTTCCGTTGCTTGGCAGTTTGCTGTTGATCACCTATGTCCCCGCCATTTCACTGTGGCTGCCCAGCATGATGGCCAGCGCTTGATCTTTTTCTTTTCATCACATGAACCAACATATTCGACTTCACCCGAATGACGATGTCGTCATTGCCCGCCAACAATTGATGAGCGGCAGCACCGTGGAAAACATCGCTGTGCGCGGATTGATTCCCCCCGGCCACAAAATCGCCACCCGTGCGATTGCCACCGGTGAACCGGTGCGACGCTATAACCAAATCATTGGCTTTGCCAGTCAGCCCATTTCACCCGGCGAGCACATCCATGTGCACAACCTGAACTTGGGTGACAACAAAGGTGACTTCGCTCGCGACTATGCGTTCTGTGCTGACGTCAAGCCGACGGCTCCTTTGCAACATGCCGAGTTCATGGGCCATGTCCGCCCAGATGGCCGCGTTGCCACACGCAACTACATTGGCATTTTGTCCAGTGTCAATTGCTCCGCCACCGTGGCGCGCGCCATCGCTGACCATTTTTCTCGCACTGTCAACCCTGCGGCTTTGGCTGACTACCCCAATGTGGACGGCGTGGTGGCGCTGACCCACGGCAGTGGCTGCGGCATGGACACCGAAGGGCTGGGCATGCAAGTGCTCGAGCGCACGATGGCTGGTTATGCCACCCACCCGAATTTCGGCGCGGTGCTGGCCATTGG
>RFYK01000063.1 GCA_009925585.1 Betaproteobacteria bacterium
GATGCATGACACGGTGGGTCAAGAAGAAGCAGCGGTTCAACGCACAGAGAAAACGTTGCAACGTGCGTTGAGGGCGGCGGCCATCAATTGCGAAAGAGTGGGGTGTCAGCCGCCGAGCGCCCACGAATTGACTTGAACAAGTCAAGTCATTTCAATGTGAACCACGCTGATAGCCAAATGGCTTGCAGTTAAAATCTTGCCATCCCAAGGAGCGTTGCAGCTTCACACGAAGCCAGGCTTGGGGTCATTTCTTCGCAACGACGCTCACCTGCTTTGCAACCCTCAGGTGAGTCTATGAATTCCGTTTCCCGTGTTGTCCCGCCCATGAAGCTCTCAGGTTTAGAGCCTGTGTTCATCGCTTCCAGCCAATCACACAACTCTCAACAAGACAGCGACGACGAGTTAAGCGCACAGCCGCAAGCCACGTTTGTGAACATCGGCGAGCGCACCAACGTCACCGGCTCCAAAGCCTTTGCCCGCATGATTTTGAATGGTGAGTATGAGCAGGCCTTGGCGGTTGCGCGCCAGCAAGTGGAAAACGGCGCGCAAATCATCGACATCAACATGGACGAGGCCATGTTGGACAGCCAAGCCGCCATGGTGCGGTTTTTGAATTTGATTGCCTCTGAACCTGACATTGCGCGCGTACCGATCATGATCGACAGTTCCAAATGGTCGGTGATTGAAGCCGGTTTGCGCTGCATCCAAGGCAAAGGCATTGTGAATTCCATCAGCATGAAAGAAGGCGTGGACGAATTCAAACGCCAAGCCAAACTCATCAAGCGCTATGGGGCAGCGACCGTGGTCATGGCGTTCGATGAACAAGGTCAAGCGGATACCTATGCGCGCAAAATTGAAATTTGCGAACGCGCGTATCGCGTGCTGGTGGACGAGGTGGGTTTTCCTGCGGAAGACATTATTTTTGACCCGAATATCTTTGCCATCGCCACCGGCATTGAAGAACACGACAACTATGCGGTGGATTTCATCGAAGCCACGCGCTGGATCAAACAGCACTTGCCTGGCGCAAAGGTCAGTGGTGGTGTGTCCAATGTGTCGTTCAGTTTTCGCGGCAACGACCCGGTGCGCGAAGCCATCCACACCGTGTTTTTGTACCACGCGATCCAAGCTGGCATGGACATGGGCATCGTCAACGCGGGCATGGTCGGCGTGTACGACGATTTAGAACCCGTGTTGCGCGAGCGTGTCGAAGACGTGGTGCTGAACCGTCAACCACAATACAAACAAGGGGAAGAACTGTTAAGTCCAGGCGAGCGCTTGATTGAAATTGCCGAGAACGCCAAGGGCGCAGCCAAAGACGACAGCGCAAAACTGGCCTGGCGCGGCAGCCAGGACTCACCCGTGAGCGTGTCGCAACGCTTGAGCCATGCGCTGGTGCATGGCATCACCGACTTCATCACCATCGACACCGAGGAAGCCTACCGCGAGGTGCTGGCCACAGGCGGCCGCCCATTGCATGTGATTGAAGGGCCGCTGATGGACGGCATGAATTTGGTCGGGGATTTGTTTGGGCAAGGCAAGATGTTTTTGCCACAGGTGGTCAAAAGTGCACGCGTCATGAAGCAAGCGGTCGCGCATTTGATTCCTTACATCGAAGAAGAAAAACGCCAGCAAGAGGCGGCTGGCGAAGAAGTGAAAACCAAAGGCAAGATCGTGATTGCCACCGTCAAAGGCGATGTGCACGACATTGGCAAAAACATCGTCACCGTGGTGCTTCAGTGCAATAACTTTGACGTGGTCAATATGGGCGTGATGGTGGCTTGCCACGACATACTGGCGCGCGCCAAAGTGGAAGGCGCGGACATCATTGGTTTGTCTGGCTTGATCACGCCGTCGCTGGAAGAAATGCAGTATGTCGCCAGTGAAATGCAAAAAGATGATTATTTCCGCGTGCGCAAAATTCCATTGATGATTGGCGGTGCCACCACCAGCCGCGTACACACGGCCGTGAAAATCGCACCGCATTACGATGGGCCGGTGGTGTATGTGCCTGATGCATCACGCAGCGTCGGTGTGGCGCAAGGTTTGCTCAGCGACCAAGCGACGCAGTTCATCGCCGAGCTCAATGCCGATTACGACAAAGTGCGCACCCAGCATGCCAACAAAAAGCAAACGCCGTTGTTGCCCTTGGCCAAAGCGCGGGCGAATGCACCGCAAATCAACTGGGCGGCATACCAAGCCACCACGCCCCGGTTCATTGGCAAACGCTTGTTCAAAAATTTTGATTTGGCCGAATTAGAAACGTACATCGATTGGGGTCCGTTTTTTCAAACCTGGGATTTGGCTGGACCGTTCCCTGCCATTTTGAAAGACGAGGTGGTGGGCGCAGAAGCCCAGCGCGTGTTCAGCGATGGCAAGCGCATGTTGAAGCGATTGGTCGAAGGACGTTGGTTGCAAGCGCACGGCGTGGTCGGTTTGTACCCGGCCAACAGCGTGGGTGACGACATCGTGTTGTGGACCGATGAAACACGCACGCAAGCCGCGCTGACTTGGCATGGCTTGCGTCAGCAAACGGAAAAACCGGTACATGACGGTGTGCAAAACCCCAACCGGTGTTTGTCTGATTTCGTGGCGCCACTCACGGATGCCAATGGCCAAGCCACAGGCTACCAAGACTATGTCGGCATGTTCGCCGTCACTTCGGGCATGGGCGTGGACGCCAAAGAAAAATACTTCATGGACGACCATGACGATTACAGCGCCATCATGCTCAAGGCTTTGGCAGACCGCTTGGCCGAGGCGTTTGCTGAATGCATGCATGCGCGAGTGCGTCGCGATTTGTGGGGCTATGCCGCCAACGAGCAATTCAGTCAAGAAGAGTTGATCAAAGAAAAATACCAAGGCATTCGCCCGGCGCCGGGTTATCCCGCTTGCCCGGACCACAGCGTCAAACGCCAGATGTTTGATCTGCTGCAATGCGCCGACATCGGCATGCACCTGACCGACAGTTTGGCCATGACCCCCGCGGCCAGTGTCTGCGGTTTTTATCTGGCACACCCAGAGAGCCGGTATTTCAATGTGGGCCGCATCGGGGATGACCAAGTGCAGGACTTGGCACACCGTCAAGGTGTTGCGGACAAAGACTTGCTCAGGTTGCTGGCGCCGAATTTGTAACTTGAATCGGCGATTTGCTGAGCCGGTCTGTCCATGCCGCGCAAAGCATAGATGACAAATTGCATGGCTTGACTTTAATAACGAGCGTCGTTATTATTTGTGCATGATTCAAAGTTTTCAATGCAGCGACTCGGCGGCTTTGTTCGCGGGCAAGCGCATTGCTCGGTTTGTCAACTTTGAAGCTGTCGCGCTGCGCAAGTTACAGCAGTTGAATGCCGCGACGACACTGGATTTCTTGCGCGTGCCACCAGGCAATATGCTGGAAGCATTGAAAGGCAACCGCCGTGGCCAGCACAGCATACGCATTAACAACCAGTGGCGTGTGTGTTTTGTGTGGCTGGAAGGCGGTCACGCCGACCGCGTTGAGATTGTTGATTACCACTGAAGGAGCGAAGTTATGCCCCGCGAAGTTCCCTTGATACACCCCGGCATGATCTTGCTGGAAGACTGGCTCAAACCCATGGGGATCAGCCAGTACGCGCTTGCCAAAGCCATTGACGTGCCACCCCGGCGCATCAATGAAATTGTCAAAGGGTTGCGCGGCATCACCGTGGACACGGCCTTGCGCCTGAGCGTGTTCTTTGGCACCGATGCGCAAAGCTGGGTCAATTTGCAAACCCATTACGACACAGAACAAGCACGCGTTGCCATGGCTGGCGTATTGGGCCGCATCGTGCCGCGTGAGTGGGTTGAAGCTGACGATAGCGCCCATGCGTAGGCTGACATGCTGGAACAAGCTGACATCACCATTCGTTAGGCCTCGACTTCTGTATCTAGCGCAGCAACTCTGGAAAGGAAGGCGAAAGTACGGTCTTACCTACTAGGTTCTGCACCGCTCTTAAATAGGCGTCAGCAGTATTTCGGCATGCCTCATTTGCTGCGAAACCCGTGTTGAATTCATAGTATTCGCTAACGTCTAGCGTTTTGCCATTTGATGACTCAAGCCTCAGGTCAATGTTCCAGAAGCCACTGGTAAGGCCCTTGGAGGAAGAAAATTCAAGCTTCTTGACCTTGCCTCCCAGTATTACTCGTGCATTGGATGCTGCGTATGAGCCTGCTATTTTCAATTCGTCTTCAAATGCTTTCTGGATGTATTGCGTATGGGTTAGGTTGTCGGCGACCTTTAGAGGTCCGAGTGCTCTACAGTTTGGACTGAAGTCGGATGGACCATCCAATGCCTTCATCGAAACTGCGTGAGTGCCGATAGCTTTGATGGCCTGATTGTTGCCAGCAGAGATGGCGTATCTCTGCGTAGTCGGCGTTTCACAGGCAGAAAGTAGCAGGACTGATCCGAGGACAAGTACTAGATTCTTCATGGGTTGCTCCTCCTGAGCGTTTGATGGCAATGTGCTTATTTCATACTGCGGGTATCGGCCTCTATTTCAGAGACAAATAAGAGGTTTTTTAAAACCAGCGGAATAAATCCAGAACTGTTGGCTACATCTGATACCTCCATGAACAAGAAACTGCTTTCAGACTGACTTAGGCACACTTGTGCTTGACAAACATTCAAATACAAATAAACCATGAAACCTTCCCGTTTTTTTCAGTGCACCCGTCTGTCCTATCAACAGCAAAATTTCCTTTATTAATAGCACTATAGCAACATTTTTACAAAAAATATAGGGCAATAAGAAAACTATTCAATTAATTTTTTTTCGATGACCAGTCCATACAGACGAAAAAAAACCACCCGGCTTTCACCGGGTGGTTGTCAGTGGTGTCAGTTGTGTTTCTAGGTCTTATCGGTTGTAAGCCGTTTCGCCGTGGCTGCTGATGTCCAAACCTTCGCGCTCTTCTTCTTCGCTCACACGCAGGCCGAGCACGATGTCAACCAGTTTGTAGGCAATCAATGACACCACACCAGACCAAACGATGGTGGTGATGACCGCTTGCAACTGGATCCAAACTTGGCCACCGATGCTGTAGTCTGGGCTGGCGGCATTGGCGACATAGTCGAAGATGCCGGTGCCGCCCAATGAAGGGGCCGCAAACACACCGGTCAACAAGGCGCCGACGATACCGCCCACACCGTGCACGCCGAACACATCGAGTGTGTCGTCAGCACCGAGCATGCGCTTCAAGCCATTCACACCCCACAAACACAGCAGTCCTGCCACCAAGCCGATGACGATGGCACCCATGGGGCCCACGAAACCACAGGCGGGTGTGATGGCGACCAGACCAGCCACCGCACCAGAGGCAGCACCCAACATCGAGGCTTTGCCTTTGCTCAGAGCTTCACCGGCCATCCATGCCAATGTCGCCATGGCAGTGGCCACCAAGGTGTTCATGAAGGCAAGTGCGGCCACGCCGTTGGCTTCCAAATTAGAGCCGGCGTTGAAACCGAACCAACCCACCCACAACAGCGCGGCACCGACCATGGTCAATGTCAGGCTGTGAGGTGCCATGGATTCTTTGCCGTAGCCAATGCGCTTGCCAACCATGTAAGCGCCGATCAAACCAGCGACAGCCGCGTTGATGTGCACCACCGTACCGCCGGCGAAATCGAGCGCACCTTTGGCCCACAACCAACCTGCAGCAGCGGTCACTTTTTCGAGTGAGGCAGCGTCGGTGATCGCGTCAGGACCGTCCCAATACCAAACCATGTGTGCCACGGGCAAGTAGCTGAAGGTGAACCACAGTGTGCAGAACAACAGCACAGCAGAAAACTTCATGCGTTCGGCAAATGAACCAACGATCAACGCGCAAGTGATGGCAGCGAACGTGGCTTGGAATGCGACAAATGTCAACTCAGGAATGACAACGCCTTTGCTGAAGGTGGCGGCCACCGAATCAGGCGTGATGCCTTTGAGGAAGAGTTTGTCCAACGTGCCGAAAAACGGGTTCGATGCGGTGAATGCCACCGAGTAACCGTACAAGGTCCACAACACATAAATCAACGCGGTGATGACAAAGACTTGCATCAACACGGACAACATGTTTTTCGAACGAACCAGGCCGCCGTAGAACAAGGCCAAGCCAGGTATCGTCATCAGAATCAC
This sequence comes from Betaproteobacteria bacterium, assembly GCA_009925585.1. Taxonomy (GTDB): domain Bacteria; phylum Pseudomonadota; class Gammaproteobacteria; order Burkholderiales; family Burkholderiaceae_C; genus Limnohabitans. The sequence continues at coordinate 6,141 of RFYK01000063.1, forward strand.
CAACACGGTAGCGACTGTCATCCAAGCGGTATCACCTTTGTTGGGAACCGGTGCAGGTGCAGCGGCAGCTTCAGCGGGTGCCGCAGCGGGGGCTTCGGCTGCTGCTGTCGCCGCTGGTTTGGCGGGCGCGTCTTCGGCCAAGGCAACGCCAGAGGCGAATACCAGACCCAGGCCCAAGGCGAGCGTGGCTAAAAGTTTTTTCATGGTGAGTGTCCTTAATCGTGAATCAAATAGCCGCGGTGCCGGTCTCGCCGGTGCGGATGCGAACAACCTGTTCTAAGCTGGTCACAAAAATCTTGCCGTCACCGATCTTGCCGGTGCGTGCCGAGTTCTCAATGGCTTCAATCACTTGGTCAACCAGACCGGCAGCCACAGCCGCTTCGATCTTGACCTTGGGAAGAAAGTCCACCACGTATTCCGCGCCGCGGTACAGCTCGGTGTGCCCTTTTTGTCGTCCGAAGCCCTTGACTTCAGTGACGGTGATGCCTTGAACCCCGATGGCTGACAAGGCTTCGCGCACCTCGTCTAGCTTGAAGGGTTTGATGATGGCCGTGATCAGTTTCATAGGTTCTCCTAGAGTCATGGGGCTGCGTCTGGTGAATACAGGACGTTCAAAAAAACGCAGTGCAGCTACCTTTAGCAGTCTCTGTGCCAAGCAAAAATCCCCGCTGAATCGCCCTCTATCAGGGCTTGTCAGTGCAGCTCCACCCTCAAGCACACTGTTTTGGTGCGTCTTTGGTGTGCTTGCTGCACGGTTTTGGTGAATCACACAGATGAGAGGTGGGTCAGATGGCGTACGCGCAGGTGCACAGTTGCACGGTTTGGGGCTTGCGGGCGCCTGCCGTCACCGTGGAAGTGCATTTGGCCAATGGCTTGCCTCAGTTTGCATTGGTGGGTTTGGCGGACACCGAAGTGCGCGAAGCCAGAGAGCGGGTCCGCTCCGCCATTTTGAACAGCGGCTTGGCGTTTCCGTCCAATAAACGCATCATCGTCAATCTGGCACCGGCCGATTTGCCCAAAGACTCAGGGCGGTTTGATTTGCCCATCGCCATCGGCATATTGGCCGCCAGTGAACAAATCGACGCGCAAGCGGTTCACCAGTATGTGTTCGCGGGTGAGCTGTCGCTGTCTGGCGAGCTCAGGCCGGTGCGTGGTGCGTTGGCCATGTTGTTGGGTTGGCAGCAGTTTCACCCTGCCTTGGCCTGGGTGTTGCCCGCACAAAGCGCAGCGGAAGCCGCCGTGTTGCCGGATGCACGTGTGTACAAAGCCAGCCATTTGCGCGATGTGGTGCAGGCGCTGGCGCGGGCGGACAGTGCGCCGCTTGACCCGCCCGCCCAGGGTTGGTCGAGGGTGTCTGCCTTGTCATCAACCAAGGAAAGCACGCCATGTGAAGTCTTGGACTTGCAAGACGTCCGCGGTCAAGCCGGGCCCAAGCGGGCGTTGGAAATGGCTGCCGCAGGCGGTCACAGTGTGTTGATGATCGGGCCACCTGGCAGTGGCAAGTCCATGTTGGCGCAACGCTTGCCCGGTTTGTTGCCGGCGTTGACCCCGTCGCAGGCCTTGGCCTCTGCGGCGGTGCTCAGCTTGGTTGGGCAATTTCAACCCGCCCTGTGGGGGCGGCGGCCTTACCGTCATCCCCACCACAGCGCCACCATGGCAGCGTTGGTCGGCGGTGGTGCTCCGCCCAGACCCGGCGAAATTTCTCTCGCCCACCACGGACTGCTGTTTTTGGATGAGTTACCCGAATTCTCCCGCTTGGCACTTGAGGCGTTGCGAGAACCTCTGGAAAATGGTCGCATCACCTTGTCTCGGGCCAAACACCAGGCCGAATTCCCTGCGCAGTTTCAATGGATCGCCGCCATGAACCCGTGCCCGTGCGGGTATTTGGGTTCGTCACAACCTGCATGTCGTTGTGCGCCTGAACAGATCACCCGATACCAAGCCAAATTGAGCGGACCGTTGCTGGACCGCATCGACATGCAAGTGCATGTGCCTGCGTTGTCGCCAGAGGTGCTGATGCAAGCCCCTGTGGGTGAAAGCAGTGCGGCAGTGCAAGCCCGTTGCCAACAGGCACATGACCGAGCCTTGGCGCGGCGCGGCGTCAGCAACCATTTGTTGACGCCAGCCCAGTTACAAGAATTGCCCATGGATGCAGCGGCAAAACAATGTTTAGCGCAACAAGCGGCGCGTTCGGGTTGGTCTGCTCGCACCGTGCACCGGGTGATGCGCTTGGCGCAAACCATCGCAGATTTGGCGCAGGCAGATGACATAGCGCACACCCATGTCATGCAAGCCATGCATTTCAAAATGCCCTTGAAGCCGTGAGTGGCAAGGCAGCCCATTGCGTGAGATATCTGGGAAGATGCGGTCTGCAAATTCACCGCCCCAAGGAGTCATGGTCATGGCGCAAACACACCGCATTGCAGTCATCGCAGGAGACGGCATTGGCACAGAAGTCATGCCTGAAGGTTTGCGGGTGTTGGATGAAGTCGCTCGCCGATGTGGCATCGGTTTGCAGTTTGACCATTTCGATTTTTCAAGTTGGCCGTATTTTGAAAAGCACGGTCAGATGCTGCCCGACGATTGGAAAGACCGCATTGGCGGCCACGACGCGATTTTTTTTGGCGCGGTCGGCATGCCCGACAAAATCCCCGACCACATTTCACTGTGGGGTTCATTGTTGATGTTCAGGCGCGAATTCGATCAATACATCAATTTGCGACCCGCAAGGCTGATGCCCGGCATCGTGGCGCCCGTGGTGCGTCGCGATGGCTCTGCGCGACAACCCGGTGAGATTGACATGTACATCGTGCGCGAAAACACCGAAGGCGAATACTCCAGCATTGGCGGACGCATGTTCCAAGGCACCGAGCGTGAAATCGTCATGCAAGAAAGTGTGATGACACGCATCGGCGTGGACCGGGTGTTGAAGTTTGCGTTCGAGTTGGCGATGTCGCGCCCGAAAAAACATGTGACCAGCGCCACCAAGTCAAACGGCATTGCCATCACCATGCCTTATTGGGACGAGCGCGTGGCTGAGATGGCCAAAGCCTACCCTGCGATTCGCTTGGACAAATTTCACATCGACATCCTCACCGCCCATTTTGTACAGCGGCCAGATTTTTTCGACGTCGTGGTAGCCAGCAATTTGTTCGGCGACATCTTGAGCGATTTGGGACCGGCCTGCACCGGCACCATCGGCATTGCACCCAGCGCCAACCTCAACCCCGATCGACGCTTTCCTTCGTTGTTTGAACCGGTGCACGGTTCTGCGCCCGACATCGCTGGCAAAGGCATTGCCAACCCGATTGGCCAAATATGGTCTGGCGCCATGATGCTGGAATTCCTCGGCCACAAAGACGCGCACGACGCGGTTCTGGCCGCGATTGAAAAAGTGTTGGACCCGAAAAGCGGCGCACCCAAAACCCCCGACATCGGTGGCACGGCCAAGACGGTGGATGTAGGCAAAGCGATTGCGAGCGCGTTATGAACACATCAATCCACCTGTGGTCTGCAGCAATTGGCTTGTGCCTGATGTGCACTTCAGTGTCTGCCGAGTGGCAGCGACTCCCTGATGAAAAAGCCAAAGACCAAGAACATTATGTGGACTTGCAATCCGTCAAACAGACGGGCCCCATGTCCATCTATCGCCAGATACAGGTGCTCAGCCAAGGCGCTTCATTGAAGTCGCAGTCGTTTGCATCCACCGTTTCGCTGCATGAGTACGACTGCATGAACGCCAAATGGCGGGTGTTGCAAACAGTGGGGTTCACCCAGCCTTGGGGCAACGGCGACAAAGTGCTGTTGTCATCGTCCTCTTCACAGGCCAAAGAGTGGCAGGCGTTGCCTGAAACACCATTGGGCCAACAGACGTTGGACTTGCTCTGCCCCAGCGGCAAAGACGATTAAAAAAAGACCGCCTGGTACGACCGGCGGTCTTTCGGTCTCGCAGACAAGTCACTTGCACTGCATCATTTGCCGGGGGTGAGCGCCAGTATCAGCTCCGCCATGGTTTTGGCGTCGGCATCGGATACCTGGGGTTGAGGCGGCATCATGTCTTCGCCCCAGACACCCGAGCCACCGGCTTTGATTTTGGCGGCCAATTTGGAGACGGCCGATGCATCGCCGACATATTTCTCAGCAATCTCGTTGAACTGCGGGCCGTACTTGCGTTTATCGATCATGTGGCAAGCCATGCAATTGTTGCTTTGCATGAGTTTTTTCAAGGCTTCGTTGTCTGCGTGCGCGGGCGGGGTGATCAGCATCGTGCCGACACACAGACACGCACCGATCAGGCAGATCGACGGTTTGAGCGAATGGGGAAATCGGAATGGGTACATGGTGAAAATTCAATCCAGCGGGTTGGTGCACGACAGTGTTCAATGACCCGTGACAAACCCTGAGTTGCAAGAAAAAACGCGCTGCAATGGTGCAGCGCGTTTATCACGATGAAATCAACACATCATTTGGCGGGTGTCACGCGGTAGATGTTGCCACTGGCTTCATCTGCCACATACAGTGCACCATCTGGGCCTTGTGAGATGTGACGGAAGCGACCAGCAAACGTGGGCCACAACAGCTCTTTGGGGTATGTCTTGGTGTCGGTCATGGGCATGAACTTGGCACGCTCTGCTTGAGGCATGGCGCCCATTTGGTTGGGCGAGTAGCCGCAATAGTTGTCTGGGCAAGCGGGGCGACCGTTCACGTTGTCGCGTGGGTCCCAGCCACCATTGCCACCGTTGACCACTTTGGTGACTTCATCGCTGTGCCATGGGCCGTTTTCTGACAGGTAAACATCGCCTGTGCCGGGGCGGAATGCAATGCCTTGGGGATTGCGAAAGCCATAAGCAAAGATGCGCTTGTCAAAGCCAGCGGGCGGGTTGTTGCCGGCAGCCGCTTTGCCGTCACGGTCCACGCGCAACAGTTTGCCGCGCAACTCGGTCGGGCTTTGTGGGCCAGCACCGTTGTGGTTGTCACCAATCGTCACATACAAGAAGCCATCAGGTCCAAAACGCACACGGCCACCGTTGTGCGCGCCAGGCCCACCAAAGGGATGGTTGGATTTCAACGGCTTGTAGCCCAAGTCATTGATGATCTCCACGATGTCAGACACGCCGTTCAGCGATGAATTGACTTTCATGCGCATCACGATGTTGTTGTATCCACCGTAAGTACGGTTGCTGCCCTTGGAGCTGGAGTACAAATAAACAAAACCGTTTTTGGCGAAGTCGGGGTCGACGGCCACGCCTTGAACGCCAGCTTGTCCGTCACAGAACAAGTCGTTTTTGGTGGCGGCGTAGCCTGTGCTGCCACCCACACCCAACAACTTGCTGACGCTGCCAGAGGGCAAACGAACGGACAAGCCTTTGCACTTCTCGGTGAAGAACATGGTGCCATCTGGCAAGAAAGCCATGTCCCAAGGACTTTCGCTGGTTTGGAAAACTTCGGCGTTGACGTTGAGCGCCATGGCGGATGAGGCGCCCATCAGGCCAGATGCGGCCAAGACAATGGATGGCAACCAATACGTTGGCTTTGCTGCACGAAGCGCAAAGCTCACTTGAGAGGCTTTTCGCTGACTGACGGTATGAGGCATGTTGACTCCAAAGATGAATGTTGTTGATGAAGAAAAAACAGTTGTTGCATTGCGTTTTTGACAAGGAATAAAGTCGTCACACAACACACAACTTGCATGCATCCTAGACAGGAGTCACTTCAAATACACAGTAAAAACACCAAGAGAAAACAAGTTGTGAAATATTCCCGCTTTGACGTTGTTCGACGCAAAAAACCATATTTCAAAGAGAGTTTTAAATCAACATGTTGGCGTCAATGATGTGATGGCGTTGGGCCAAATGCACCAACCCGGCGAGGGTATCAACTTGGAGTTTTTCCCTGATTTTGGTTTGACGGTTGTAGACCGTTTTTTCATTCAAATTCATGGCTTTGGCGCAAAAGCTGATGGTTTTGCCCAAGGCCAATAAACGAAACAATTCCAACTCGCGCAAGGTGAGCGAAGCTATTCGGTCCAACTCTTCTTGAAATTCCGCGCTCACCTCTGGCAAGTTTGAAGCGGGCTCTTCTGCGGCTTCACCCAAGTACACGGCGCGGATCGACAGCAGCAATGTTTCAGGCGCGATGTTTTTAGACACAAACGCTTTCGCACCGGCTTCACGTGCTTTGTGTTTGATCAACGGCGAGTCGTACATGGAACAAATCAACACCTTGGCTTGCGGGTCGCGCATCAGTATTTTTTGTAAGAGACCCAAACCGCTGACACCTGGCATGGACAAATCCAGCACCGTGACATCGGGTTGGTAAACCACAAACGCCAAGTAAGCCGAGTCAGCGTCATTGGCTTCTGCCACCACTTGTATGGAGGCGTCTGTTTCCAGCAACCGCTTGTATCCCGCGCGCACCACGGGATGGTCGTCAACCAACAGAACGCGAATCATGGACAGATGTGTGTGCTTGAAATTCAACAGCCGACATAGGCAATATGCCAATGTTGAATCAAACACGTGAAAGGGAATTATTCCCAAGGCCTAAGCGCATTAACCCATAGGGCTTTGGGTTTGTATGGTCAATATTCACATACAAATGCGGTCATCTCATGCCCCGATGACCTGCATGCTTGGTTTAAAACCGGGGCTTTGGCCGCCGCAGGAGCAGCCGCGCGCGGTGCGCTGCGTGCGCCGCCATCGTCACCCGAGGGGGCGCCCATGCCTTCGCGCCCGCCAAGCAATTGCAATTCAGTTGCGATGATGTCAACCGTGTTTTTTTCAACGCCGGTGGTTTTGTCGGTGTACACACCGTATTTCAAACGGCCTTCCACGTAAATCGGGCGGCCTTTTTTCACGTATTCGCCAGCGATTTCCGCCAAGCGGTCGTAGAAAGTGACGCGGTGCCATTGCGTGTCTTCGATGGTTTCACCGCTGGCTTTGTCTTTGCGCTTGCTGCTGGTGGCGATGGACACATTGGCAACCGCTTGGCCGCTGGGCAAATAACGCACTTCGGGGTCTCGCCCGCAATTGCCGAGCAATATGACTTTGTTGACGGATGCCATGGTGTTTCCTCTAGATGTAGGGGTGATGAAGTGATGTAAGGCTCAGATTATGCGGCTTGGCGCAAGTCAAATCAGTGCGCTGTGCGGTTTACGG
>RFYK01000064.1 GCA_009925585.1 Betaproteobacteria bacterium
GGGCGTGGGCTGGGCATTGGTCGGCACGGATTTGCTGCACACGTAGTTCGAGCCGTGTTCATGCACAGGGCTGCCGCATTTGGGGCAAGCGCCCAAATGGACGGCGTCACCGAACTCGACGATTTCTCCGCTGCCTTCGGCGTTCTTGTCATCGCCAAAATCAAATTCAAGTTTCCAATTCTTTTCTTCCTCATTGAACTTGAGTGCGATTTCAGCAGTGAAGGGCCAACCTGCTTTGGAGCGAAAGCCATCGAGCGGCCCGATTTTTTTGTCTTTCAAAAATTGTTCGACCTCGGTCAATTCAAAGGTACGACCAGCAGGTGTTTTGCCGAACGAAAAACCACAGCCGGGGCCTTCGACTTCACCTTCTGCGTTGGTTTTGGCCACTGCGCCCGGCTTGCCAATGCAGCTGTAACGCCGGTAGTTTTCTTTCACCACACCGGCGCAATTCGGGCAAGGCGTGGTCAAGGTGGCGTAATCGCCTGGGATGGTGTCGCGGTCGTACTCTTTGGCTTTTTTCACCATGCGACCGGTCATCTCGGCGATGTCTTTCATGAAGGCTTCGCGCGACAACTTGCCTTTTTCCATTTGCGAGAGTTTGAATTCCCAGTCGCCGGTCAAATCAGCGCGAGACAACTCTTCCACACCCAAGCCACGCAACAAGGTCATCAGTTGAAACGCCTTGGCGGTGGGTATCAACTCGCGCCCTTCGCGCAACATGTATTTTTCGTTCAGCAATCCTTCGATGATGGACGAGCGTGTGGCCGGTGTGCCCAAGCCTTTTTCTTGCATGGCTTCACGCAGTTCATCGTCTTCCACGGTTTTGCCTGCGCCCTCCATGGCCCCGAGCAACGTGGCTTCGGTGTAGCGTGCCGGTGGGCGTGTTTTCAAACCTTTGGGTTCGGCATCGTCCACCTTGGGTTGTTCGCCAGCGGCCAGTTTGACCAAGATTTTTCCTGACTCTTTGTCTTCTTCCTCGTCGACTTCCTTGCCATAAATTGCTTGCCAACCCGGGTCGATCAGCACACGGCCGGTGGTTTTGAAATGGTGCGATTTGCCGGCCGCAGTCACTTGGCTGATGCGTGTGGTGTCCATGAATTGCGCCGCCGGATAAAACACCGCAATGAAGCGTCGCACCACGAAGTCGTAGAGTTTTTGTTCGGCGTCGGACAGGCCGCTGGGCGCTTCCAGCGTCGGGATGATGGCAAAGTGATCGCTGACCTTGTTGTTGTCGAACACTTTTTTGCTCGGTTTGATGTAGCCCTCAGCGATCGCGGTTTTGGCAAACGGCGCCAAATGCCCCATGCTGCTTTTGGCCAGCATTTGCATCGTGTCTTTGACCGTGGGCAAATAGTCTTCTGGCAAATGGCGCGAATCGGTACGTGGGTAAGTCAGCGCTTTGTGGCGTTCATACAAGCTTTGCGCCAACGACAACGTGGTTTTGGCAGAAAAGCCAAAGCGTCCGTTGGCTTCACGTTGCAAGCTGGTGAGGTCGAACAAACCGGGGCTGCCTTTGCTGCTGGGTTTGCTTTCTTCGCTGACCGTCGCGGTTTGGTTGCGCACCGCGTCGGCAATGGCTTGGGCTTCGCTCAAAGACCAAACGCGGTCTTCTTTGATTTCTTTGTCGTCGGCGTTGGCTTTGTGCGCAGGGTTGAACCACTTGCCTGCATAAGCACCCGCGCTGGCCGCGAAGTTGGCGTGAATTTCCCAATAGTCGCGGCTGATGAATTTGCGAATGACCTCCTCGCGCTCGACCACCACCGACAAGGTCGGGGTTTGCACCCGACCCACCGTGGTGAGGAAGAAACCACCATCGCGTGAATTGAAAGCAGTGAATGCGCGGGTGCCGTTGATGCCAACCAGCCAATCGGCTTCTGAGCGACTGCGGGCAGCATCGGCCAGCCCTTGCATTTGCGTGCTGCTGCGCAAGCTGTCAAAGCCATCGCGAATGGCTTGTGGCGTCATCGATTGCAACCACAAGCGCTTGACCGGCTTGTCCAGCGGTTTTTTTCCGCCGGCGTATTGTTCAATCAAGCGAAAAATCAATTCACCTTCGCGGCCCGCGTCGCAGGCGTTGATGATGGCACCGATGTCTTTGCGCTTGGCTTGCTTGACCACGGCAGCCAAACGCGACTTGGTTTTTTCCACCGGTTTCAAATCGAAATAAGGCGGAATCACGGGCAAGTGGGCAAAACTCCATTTGCCACGTTTGACATCGAATTCCTCGGGCGCTTGTATTTCTACCAAGTGACCCACCGCGCTGGTGACCACATACGCATCGTTTTCAAAATGGTCGTCATGCTTTTCAAACTTGCCTGCGCTGGGGGTGAGCGCTTTGACAATGTCTTGCGCCACGGACGGCTTTTCAGCGATGACCAGTGTTTTACTCATGAGTGTGTTCCTTGCATACAATCGGCATCCTCGCACGCGCACGCGCGCGCACATGTACGTATTTAACTTACCAGAGTTTTCAACTTGACCTCCCCCATCATCGCACCCGCCCATGGCAAGCGCATTGAAGTCCGCAGTTCAGGCGTCCATGGCAAAGGGGTGTTTGCCCTGGTGCCCATCGCCAAAGGCGAAATCATCATCGAGTACACCGGCGAGGTCATCAGTTGGAAAAAAGCGCAAAAACGCCATCCCCATGACCCCAACGACCCGAACCACACGTTTTATTTCCATGTCAGCAAGAAAAACGTGATCGATGCGCTTCATGGTGGCAACGATGCACGTTGGATCAACCACTCGTGCGCGCCCAATTGTGAAGCGGACGAGGCGGGCGGGCGGATTTTCATCCGTACCTTGCGCAAAATCAAAGCCGGCGAAGAACTCAACTACGACTACGGCTTGGTGATCGACGAGAAGTACACGCCCGAGTTGCTGGCCGACTACCCCTGCCGGTGCGGTGCTGCCAGTTGTCGCGGCACGCTGCTTTCTCCCAAGGACTGAGCGCCGGTCATTCGGTCTGCCACTGGTCATGACGGTCCACGCTTTCGACGCCCGTTCCCCGCACCCGGTGCAAGTGCTGTTGAACCGACTCGACCCGCTGGCGCGTTTTGAACATGTCGCGTTGATTGATTCGACCAACACCGAACTCATGCGACGCGCACGCGGCGGCGACACCGCCACGTGTTTGTTGTGGGCCGACCAACAAACCGCAGGGCGCGGTCGCATGGGCAGGCAATGGCAAGGCCAAACCGGCGATGCGTTGACGTTTTCGCTCGGCACCGTGCTCGCGCCGCTCGATTGGTCTGGTTTGTCATTGGCCATTGGTTGTTGTTTGGCCAACAGCCTCGACCCCGCGCATTCACTGGGCATCGGTTTGAAATGGCCAAACGATTTGGTGCTGGGCACAGGGGCGCAGATGCGCAAATTGGGCGGCATCCTGATAGAAACCGCTGTGCGCAACGAGCACTCGCCGTCGTTGCGCTTCGCGGTGATGGGGATCGGTCTGAACTTGTCGCCACCGCCAGCAGCCGACTACCGAAGCCAGCCGGCGGGTTTGCGCGAATTGCTGGGCCAGGCATTGCAACCGCAAGAATTACTGCACACCGTGTTGCCCGAGTTGGTCAATGGATTGCAACGCTTTGAGCGCGAGGGTTTTGCGGCGTTTCAAACCGCTTTCATGCGCCGTGATGCCTTGGCCGGACAGGCATTGACTTTGTCCAACGGCAAACAAGGCACGGGCGCAGGCGTTGACAGCCATGGCGTTTTGCAAATGGACACCAGCCACGGGCGGTTGATGGTCAACAGTGACGAAGTCAGCGTCACTGCCAATGCATCATGAAAAACATGCTGTGGTGGTGCGCCGCCATTGTGTTGTGCGCCAATCTGCTGTTTGCTGCGTGGTCTAACGGTTGGCTGCAACCATGGGGCTGGCAACCCGCTGAGCCCCGCGAACCACAGCGTTTGCAGCAGCAACTGAACCCGCAGGCGATGCAGACCGAGGCACCAAGTCCGCGTCCGTGAGCGTTGTCAAAAACGCCAACAAATCGTCGATGTCTTGTTCATTCAAACGGGGTTGCTCGCCCGCGCGTTGGCCATAAGGCACTTCATCTCGGTTGACATTGGCGCGCAAAGATTTGGGAACACCACCCCATCGGGTCAGCGTGCCGTACCAGCGTTTCGGGTCGGTGTCGCGCGTGGCATAAAAAGCCAGCGTGTCGCGCAAATCGGTGAAAACGGCGTTGTGAAAAAACGCCCGTCGCACCGCCACATTGCGCAAGCTCGGTACTTTGAATGAACCACACAAAGTGTTGGCGTTGGCTTGACCACGCACCAAGGGATGCGTACACACACCTGCATCGGGTGGCTGACGACTTGCCGCCGTGGTGGGCGGAAACACCATCGGCACACCGAGGTTGTCATAGCTGTTGTCGGTGAACAAAGGCGGGCTGCCGTCGGGGCCTCGTTCAGCGGTGTGGCATGCGGCGCAATTGCCTTTCTCCGGGTCTTTGAACAACGCCCATCCCCGCTCTTGCGCGGCATTGAATCGCGCTCGGCCTTGCATCACTTGGTCAAACAGGCTGTCGAATCGGTGAAAGTCAGGGTCTTCCGTTTGGTAACTGGCCAAGACCTGTGTCATCGCCGCAAACGCTTGGTCTGGTTGTTGCCAAATGGTCGCGCCAAACAATTGTTCGAACTCGCGCGCATAACTGGCGCGGGAGAGTTTGGCCACCACACTGGCTTTGTCTGTATTCGCCATTTCCGCCGGGTTCAAAAACGGCTCGCCTGCTTGGGCGGCCAAGCTGTCAGCCCGCCCATCCCAAAAGAAACCGCCGATGGCTTTGCCTTCGTCGTTGAGGTGCATTGCAGTGTTCTGCCAAAGGTAGCGCAACGACGGCGTGTTGCGCGTGCCCAGCGACTTCATGTCCGGCCCGCCGAGCTCCAACCCGCGCGCAGAAGCATGCCCTGATTCTTTCAAATGACAACTGGCACACGACTGTTGGCCGGAGGCAGACAGCGAAGTGTCATGGAATATTTGGTGGCCAAGCTGAGCTTGCGCTGACAGAGCGGCGTCGTCATTCAAGCGGTGGCGTTGTTGCCAACCCAGCCAAACACCTACGCTCACCAACACCATGGCAAGCAGCAGCCAAACAACCCATTTGCGCTGCATGGTGATCAGCGCAGTCCCACTCGGTCGAGCATTTGTTGCACTTTCACTTGGTTCATGCCCACCACGCTCGCTGCCAATTTTTCGCTCTTGAAGGCATCGCCTCCCATGGCCTTGAGCGCAGGGTTGTTGATGCGCAAACCCTTGATCACCGGCCATTCGTTGTTACCGTCAGCGAAATAGGTTTGGGCTTGGTCGCTCACCAAATAGTTCAAGAAAGCGACCGCGTTTTGCGGGTGCTTTGCGTGGCGTGCAACAGCCCCGCCAGCGATGTTGACATGGGTGCCCCAAGAGGCTTGGTTGGGAAACATCACGCCAATGCGTTCAACCACGGCTTTGTCTTGGGGGTTGTCGCTGCGGTAGAGCCGGGCCAAGTAATAGGAGTTGGCCAAGGCCACGCCGCATTCACCGCTGGCCACGCCTTTGATTTGGTCGGTGTCGCCGCCTTTGGGTTGGCGCGCCAGATTGGCCACCAAGCCTTTGAGCCATGTTTCGGTGGCCGGTGCACCCAAGTGCTCGAGCATGGCGCCGAACAAGGACAGGTTGTAAGGGTGTGAACCAGAGCGAATGCACAAGCGACCGGCAAATTTGGGGTCGGCCAGTTTTTCATAGCTGTCGACATCTTCGGGTTTGAATTTTTGCTTGTCATAAACGATGACGCGCGCGCGGGTCGACAGACCAAACCAGCGCGTGCCCTCGGGTCGTTGCTTGGCACGCAAATGTTCAGGCACCGCTTTGAGCAAGGCGGGTGATTGCACTGGGGCAAACAAATCCTCGACTTCGCCTTTCCACAAACGCGCGGCATCCACCAACAAAATCACGTCAGCGGGTGAGGCTGAGCCTTCGGCTTTGAGGCGCGCCAAGATACCTGCGTCGTCGGCATCGACCCGGTTGATTTTGATGCCGGTGGCGCGGGTGAAGTTCTCATACAGCGCTTCGTCGGTGGCGTAATGGCGCGCCGAATACAGGTTGAGCACCGGTTCTTCGGCGGCAAAAGCCGTCAGATTTCCCAGCAACAAGCCCGTGGCAACCAACCATTTGCTGGCTTTGGCAATCGTGTGGGGAAGGGAGAGTGAACGCATAAAGGCACCTTTTCAACAGAATTGGCGCCATCATAACTCAAATGCGAATTATTCGCATTCACTTTAAGGATCAGGCTTTTGACTGGGGGGTTTGGGCTTTGGCCATCAGCAGCACAGGCAGTAAACCGGCGATCACCAAGGCCAGCGATGGCAGCGCCGCTTCGCCCAATCGCTCATCGCGGGCAAGTTGGTAGGCCATGACAGCCAAGGTGTCGGTGTTGAACGGCCGCAAGACCAATGTGGCTGGCAACTCTTTCATGACATCCACCCAAACCAACAGCAAGGCAGACGCTGCCGCTGGACGCAACAAAGGCCAATGCACCCGCCAAAACACATCCCGCCCGCTTGAACCCAACATGCGCGCACTTTCGTCGGCGCTGAGTGAAATGCGTGAATACCCACTTTGCACACTTTGCAAAGCGACTGCAATGAAGCGAACCATGTACGCCCATGTCAAGCCCAGCAGCGTGGCCGTCAACCAGTAACCTGCGCCGCTGTCAGGCCAGCGTTGCTGCAGCCATGACAAGGGCAACAACAAGCCCACCACAATCACCACCCCGGGTACCGCGTAACCTAAGCCTGCCAATTGCGTGCTGAGACGTCGCCACCAAGTCGGGCGTGTTCGCACACCATGGGCCAGCACCAAAGCCAAACCCACAGCCAAAACCGCACTCATGCCGCCCAAGCGCAGGCTGTTCCAAAACCAACCAACGAATGCCGTCCATGGCAACACCTGTTGTTGGCTACCGACCCACAAGGCATGACCCATGATCAACAGCGGACAAACAAACCCCAGCAACACCGGCAACACGCACAAAACAAACGCCAGCGCTGCACGCCAGCCTTGCAATCGAAATGCCTGCGATTCGTTGGTGCGTGATGCACCGCGTCGGGTCACAAACCGCAAGCGTGATTGGGCCCGGTATTCGCTCCACAACACCACAGCGACCAACAACAGCAAAAAAGTAGACAACTGCGCGGCCGCCACACGGTTGTCCATCACCAGCCATGCCTTGTAAATGCCAGTGGAAAAAGTTTGTACACCGAAATAACTGCTCACACCAAAATCGGCCAAGGTTTCCATCATGGCCAAGGCCAACCCGGCAGCAATCGCTGGACGCGCCAAAGGCAAGGCCACACGAAAGATGCGACGTGGCAACGAGGCGCCCAACAAACGCGCTGCTTCCATCAATTGAGGTGCGCGCTCTGACAATGCACTGCGGCACAGCAAGTACACATACGGGTACAAACTCAAACTCAACACCACGGCCGCGCCCCAAGTGCTGCGCACATCCGGCCACAGCGCGCCTTGCCAGCCCGTGTGTGATCGAAGCCAGTTTTGCAGCGGACCGCTGTATTGCAAAAAATCGGTGTAGGCATAGGCCACCACATAAGCTGGCATGGCCAAGGGCAACAACATCAACCAAGCCAAGGTGCGTCGCCCGGGAAATTCAAACAGGCTGACAGCGGCGGCGCCCACACTGCCGATGCTGACCACGCCAATCGCCACCAAAGCACACAACCACAAGCTGGTGAAGGTGTACTCTGGCAAAACGGTTTCAAGCAAGCCCTGCCACACAGACGCAGACGCGGTGTCCCATTGCAGCCATGCAGCCAGCACCATCAACACAGGTGTGACCAACATCCAAACGGTGAACCCGCGAAGAACGGTAAACAAAGGCATGTCGTGAATCGGCGCGTAGGCGGGCAAGGGTAAGCGGCGATTGTAGGCAGGCACTTAACCCCACTGCCTACAATCAAGCCCATGTTCATCGATGTGTCTGATTTGCAAGTACGTTACCCCGGCCGTGACCAAGCGGCGGTGGAACGTGTGAGTTTTGGTTTGCACCAAGGTCAAATGGGTGTGTTGATCGGACCGTCAGGTTGCGGCAAGACCACCTTGCTCAGAGCCGTTGCCGGCTTAGAGCCGCTCAGTGGTGGTGCCATTTCGATGAATGGCCAAGTCATCAGCAGCCAAGGCGTTCACCTTCCCGCAGAAAACCGTCGCATTGGCATGGTGTTTCAAGACTATGCCTTGTTCCCCCATTTGAACGTGGAAAAAAACATTGGCTTTGGCTTGTCGCACCTGAACGCGATGGAGCGCGACGCTCGCGTGCAAGACATGTTGAACCTGGTCGGATTGGGATCGGCTGCGCGGCGTTTTCCGCACGAGTTATCAGGCGGGCAACAACAACGTGTGGCCTTGGCGCGCGCATTGGCGCCGGAACCCTTGTTGTTGTTGCTTGACGAGCCGTTTTCCAACCTGGACGTGGATTTGCGCGAACGGCTGGCGCACGAATTGCGCGACATCTTGCAACAAGCGCAAATCACCGCGTTGTTTGTCACGCACGACCAAATGGAAGCGTTTGCGTTGGGCGATGTCATTGGTGTGATGCACCAAGGCAAACTCGAACAATGGGACGATGCCTACCAGCTCTACCACCGACCCAAAACACGTTTTGTGGCGGAGTTCATCGGCCACGGTGTGTTTGCCGCCGCCAATGCCAAACAGCAAGGCTCGCACATGGTGTTGCACACCCCGCTGGGTGATTTGCAAGACATGGACGAAGACATTGCGCAACACCCGATTGCCACTGACGGCGCGTGCGAAGTGTTGCTGCGAGCCGATGACATCGTGCATGACGATGACGCGCCGGTGAAAGCTGAAATTCTTCGCAAGGCATTTCGCGGCTCCGAGTTTTTATATACCTTGCGATTGGCCAGTGGACAGACCGTGATGGCCCATGTGCCCAGTCACCATGACCACCATGTGGGTGAATGGATTGGCATTCGTTTGCAAGCCGACCATGTGGTCGTGTTTGGCGCGAGCGCCAAGTAAAGGGCTAATTGAATTCCACGGTCACCGTTGGCTCGCCAGCCAAGCCCACATACTTCAGTTCGATGTGTTGACCTGATTCGGCGGCAAACCCTTCGAGGTAATAACCCAAGTTAAGCAAGTCGCCTTTTTTCAGCAACACACCTTCTTTTTGCAAGGACTGCGCGAATTGAATGGCGACGGACAACGGATGGCCGTTCAAGTCGGCGTCCACGCTGGTCAGCAAGCGACCTGTTTTCAGGTCTTGCAATTGCAAGCGCATTTGGCCCAAGCCATCTGCGGTTGACTGATCAGCCTGCAAAGGTATTTCTGCACCCAACACGCCGCCACGAAAACCCATGTTCATGGCCAAACGTTCGTTTGCTGACACATCGCCTGCCACCATGGCATCTGCCAACTCAATGAAAGGCACCACAGATTCGATGTGCTTCAACGCTTCAATCGGCGAGCCCGCATCGGCCAAGTGAGCGTCTTTCAATTCAAACAACAAGCCCATTTTGACGCGCGGCTGTGCGCCAAATTGCGCAGGCAGCACGGCGATGATGTCAACCATGTTCCGATCAAACATGTGACCCCAGTGAAGCACAGGACCGGCGGTGGTGTCAGCGGAAGCCGCAGACAAGGCCCCTAAGGTGTAACCGATGTGCTGACCCAAATACAAGGGCAATTTCGCGGCCAGTTTTTCTCGTGCACAACGCGCATCCTCTGATGAGATATCGCGTTCAAACACGTTACTGGGTTGACGCTTCGCGTAAGCATTCAAAAATTGTTGGACTTCGTGGTCAGTCGGACAAGCCGCCAAAGAAGGTGCGCTGACGAAGAGGGTTACGCAGACAAACAAGAAGCATTTCATGTGAGGTTACCGACGGGTTGAAAGCTGACACTGAACCGTGCGCCAGGGGGTTTGTGGTCGGGGCGGGTGTCGCTGACCGTGACGCTGGCATGGTGCTTCCCAGCAATTTCTATGACGATGGCCAATCCCAACCCGGAGCCATCCACTTCGTTGCCGAGGGCGCGGTAAAACGGCTCGAACACCCGTTCTCGCTCGGCAGCGGGAATGCCAGGTCCGGAGTCTTCCACTTCCAAACGCCATCCGCTGTTTGCATCACCGCACACTCGTGCGGTGACAACGCCAGGGTGGGTGTCAGAGGAAGGGGTGTAGTTCAATGCGTTTTCGATCAAGTTACGCACCATCTCTTTGATCAAAGTGGGGTTGCCGGGCATGAGCGCATGCTGTGGTTCTGGTCCCTCGAATCCCAAGTCGATGCGCAACTCCATGGCGCGAGGCAGCGAATCTTTCACCACCTCCATGGTCAACACCGACAAATCGCAGGTTTGCATGCTCATGCCCACGCCGCTGCTTTCAGCGCGTGCCAACGCCAGCAACTGGTTGACGGTATGGGTGGCGCGCATGCTGGCGCGACCGATTTGTTTGAGCGACTGTTTCAGGTCTTGTGCATTCGCGTCACTGCGTTGCGCCAAATCAGCTTGCATGCGCAAGCCAGCCAATGGTGTTTTGAGTTGGTGCGCGGCATCCGCCAAAAAAAGTTCATTCAACGGTTTGATGCCTCGCGTGAGCGCCAACCAAACCAGCAATACCGACAAAGGCAAGATGACGAACAACGGCAACATCACACCGCGAATGATTTCGCGCGCCAACACTGAACGTTTCTCCAGCGTCTCGGCCACTTGCACCAAGGCGGGTCGTGCATCTGGTGCTTGCACACGCACCCACATGTAGGCCACGCGGATCGGTTTGCCGTTCAAGTTGTCGTCACGCAAACGCAGTTCATCGGTGATGAGTTTTTCATCGTCTTGCGGCAAGGGCAATTCGGCATCGCCACCGAGCAATTCACTGCGCCCACCCAAAACTTGGTAGTACACCGTGTCAGTGGCGTCGGCATGCAATATCAGGTGCGCGGTTGCAGGCAGTTGAAAGCTGACATGTTGCTCATCGCTTTGCACCAGTTGGGCCAACACAGTGACGCTTTGTTGCAAGCTGCGGTCAAACGGCACTTTCGCAATGCCCTCGGCGACCAACCAGGTCAGGCCAAAGGTGATTGGCCACAACAACAGGAAAGGTGTGAGCATCCAATCAAGGATCTCGCCAAACAGCGAGCGTTGCCGCCCTTGAAATAATTTCACCATGCGCGAACAAACATCAGGTGGGTGGCGGCAGGATTTTTTCTAAACAATAACCCAGACCACGAACTGTGGCGATGCGTATTGGGCCCTTTTCAATTTTCTTGCGCAAGCGATGGATGTACACCTCAATCGCGTTGTTGCTGACCTCTTCGCCCCATTCGCACAAGCGCTCGACCAATTGGTCTTTGCTGACCAAACGACCGACGCGTTGCAACAGCACTTCAAGCAAACCCAGTTCACGTGCAGACAACTCAACCATGCGGCCATCGATGGTGGCCATGCGCCCCGCTTGGTCGTAGACCAACGGTCCGTGTTTGATGGTGGCCGTGGTACTGCCCATGCCGCGTCGCGTCAGCGCCCGCACACGCGCTTCGAGTTCTTGCAAGCTGAAGGGCTTGGCCATGTAATCGTCGGCGCCGTAGTCGAGGCCTTTGACGCGTTCTTCCACGCTGTCAGCCGCGGTCAAAATCAACACTGGCATGCTGTTGCCCCGTGCACGCAAACGCTTGAGAACTTCCAAGCCATGCATTTTGGGCAAACCCAAATCGAGGATGATCAAATCGAATTCGCTGGAGGTCATCAATGCGGCATCGGCCTCGCTGCCATTGGCAACATGGTCCACGGCTGCACCCGAAGCGCGCAATGTGCGCAGCAAACCATCGGCGAGTACCTGGTCATCTTCAGCGATGAGTATGCGCATGAGCCATCTCCCAGAGGTTTCGCAAATTCGTCAATTTCATTCTAGGCGCAGCACTTGTGTTGTGGCGCATGCAAGGCGTAGCCCTACGGGTTAACGATAGGCATTTCCATAGGCTTCCAAGCCGAGGCTGACCACGGTCGCTATCTCGTTGCCAACCTCTTGTCGAAACTCGTCTTCGGCTTGCGCAACGGCTTGTTCAAACGCGCGCAGCCAATCCAAACCCGTCTGCGTGAACACGATGCGTTTGGCGCGTGCATCCAAGCTGTCGGGCACACGTTGCACCAAGTCCCAAGCTTCGCATTGCGTCACCAAATCGCCCATGGCCTGTTTGCTCATGCCGGCCATCGCGGCCAACTCAACCAACCGCGCGCCGTTCAACGGCAAATGCCGTGTGATGTGGATGTGCGCCGCGCTGACTTTGTCACGCTCTGCGAGATTGGCCAAGGCCAGTGGCACATCAATGTGCTTGGCCATCAACACCAACACGCGGTCGTCAAACCGCCGCATGGCGTGGCCGAGCAAGCGGCCCAGGTGAGATTGGCGCCAGTCCTGTGCGGAAGAAAGCAGGTTGAAATCCATCAATTTATTTGGGTGCGGGCGAAAGTCAGTAAGCTGAAACGTTCAGAACCGGAGTCTTTGGGAGCGACCGTACACCTATCTAGGCAAGCCAAGATGAACCTTAATGGCATCTTCGACAGCCAACATATCTGTCTTTTCAAGTGAGCCCAACTGGCTTTTTAGCCTGGCTTTGTCTGCCGCCATGATTTGGTCGGCCATGGCTTTGCTGGCCTGCCCTGAGACGCTCACTATGGCTTCGCCCGGATAGGCTTTTTCCGTGTTGCTTGTCAGCGGCACCACAACCACCCTGGCCAAGTTCCGGTTGGCGGCATCGTTGCTGACGATGATTGCCGGGCGGGTTTTTTTGATTTCAGTGCCCAAGGCGGGATCAAATTCAACCCACCAGACTTCACCGCGCTTCATTTGTCATGTCTTTCGCAAGTGAGTTGGTCCATTCCATCGCTTCGGTTTCGCGTCCTTGGTCTTGCGCCATGGCTTTGTATCCGTCATCAAGCGAATTGCCCAGCACATGAGGGCGTAACAAGTCCTCTATGAATTGGCTCATTTTGCGTTTGCCAACGGTGCGCCACAGTCCGTCGTAGACAGCCTCATCGAGGGTGATGGTCATTTTTTTGTGCATGATTGCCTTTAAACACGTTGTACGTATACATCATAGCTTAGGCCACTGAAGAATGCGAATGTCATGTCGTGCAGATGAAGACGGGTGCTGGTCAAGTGTCAAATTCAATGCCATACCTTGCTAAACCCTTGTAACCATTGGCTTGCAGCCTGATACGGGGTGTCCAAAAGAAACAAA
>RFYK01000065.1 GCA_009925585.1 Betaproteobacteria bacterium
AAGGCAACACTTTGGTTTTGCCGGCCACCAATTGCATCAATGCGCCGGGGTTGCGTGCATCGTATTTGGCTTGGCAGTCCACGTGTGCGAACGCAGACGCGCATTCGATGATGGATTTGTTGACCGCGGACAAGCCGTTGTAGGCTTTTTCATTGATGAAGAAATCGAGTTCGGGGCCGCCTTCCCACCAACCTGGGTAGTAGTAAAACGGCGCCACTTTATTGAAGCCGAGTTTTTGATCATCGTAAGGACCGATCCACTCTGCCGCGTCGATGGTGCCTTTTTCCAGCGCTTGGTAAATTTCGCCGCCGGGAATGTTTTGCGGGACACCACCCATGCGCTCAATCACTTTGCCGGCGAAGCCGCCGATGCGGAATTTCAAACCTTTGATGTCTGCCACCGATTTGACTTCCTTGCGAAACCAGCCACCCATTTGTGAGCCAGTGTTGCCGCCCGGGAAATTCACGATGTTGTATTGCGTGTAAAACTCGCGCATGAGCTTCAAGCCATTGCCTTGGAACATCCATGAAGTCATTTGGCGACTGTTCAAACCAAACGGCACCGCACAACCCAAAGCAAAGGTTTCGTCTTTCCCGAAAAAGTAATAAGGCGATGTGTGCGCCATTTCAACCGTGGCGTTTTGTACGCCGTCCACCACGCCAAACGGAGGCATCAGTTCGCCGGCTGCGTGCACTGAAATGACAAATTTTCCGCCGCTGAGTTCACCAACCTTTTTGGCGAAGGTTTCAGCTGAACCGTAAATGGTGTCCAGCGATTTGGGAAAGCTTGAAGCCAAGCGCCAGCGAATGGCTTCTTGAGCGTGAACTGCCGGGGCCATGCCAGCGCTGATCACCCCTGCAATACCAGCATTTTTAAGTGCGGAACGACGATCCATGATTGAACTCCCATCCAAATTAGTTAAGCCAAAAATTTTATCAGCCAACCAGTTTGAGATTGCCCGCGTTGGCCTTGTCGTCCGTGCTGATGAAATGGTTAAAGCGACCGCGCACCGATGCCTCGATGCCCGCCGCATCCAAGCCCAAGGCAGACAAAATTTTGCCGGGGTCGCCATGGTCTGTGAACAGGTCCGGCACCCCAAGTCGAAGCACCGGCAAGTTGATGTGAGCGTCTTGCAAAGCCTCGAGCACCGCCGATCCGGCGCCGCCCATCAGCGCGCCCTCTTCGACCGTGACCAAGGCTTGGTGATGGGCTGCCACTTGAAGCAACAACTCGGTGTCCAAGGGTTTGGCCCAGCGCATGTTCACCACAGTGGCATTCAGCGCCTCGGCCGCTTGCAGCGCGGGGTACAGCAAAGTACCAAACGCCAATATCGCCACCGATTGACCTTGTCTGCGGATGTCACCTTTGCCAAATGGCAAGCTGGGCAAGCCGGCGGCTTGTGCCGTGCCCGCGCCTGCACCTCGGGGATAACGCACGGCCACTGTGTGGTCTTGGGCATGTGCGGTGCTCAGCAACATGCGGCATTCGTTTTCATCTGCGGGACAGGCAATGCTGACTTGCGGCACACAACGTAAAAACGGGATGTCGTACACACCAGCGTGCGTTGGTCCGTCTGCGCCCACAATGCCTGCGCGGTCGAGCGCCAGCACCATGGGCAATTTTTGCAGGGCCACATCATGGATCAACTGGTCGTAGGCGCGTTGCAAGAACGTGGAATAAATGGCAACCACTGGCTTCAAACCTTCACAGGCCAAACCCGCTGCAAACGTGAGTGCGTGTTGTTCGGCAATGCCGACATCGTGATAGCGGTCAGGGAAGCGTTGATGAAACTCGACCATGCCCGAGCCTTCGCGCATGGCCGGTGTGATGGCGACCAATCGCGGGTCTTGTTCGGCCATGTCGCACAACCATCGACCAAACACCTGACTGAATGTTTGTTTGGGCGCCGTGGCAGGTGGCACCAAGCCCACTTTGGGATCGAATTTGCCCGGGCCGTGGTAGGCAATTGGATCGGCCTCGGCAAGTTTGTAGCCCTGCCCTTTGCGAGTGACCACATGCAAGAACTGCGGTCCATTGAGTTGTTTGATGTTTTGCAATGTCGAAGTCAACGCTTCCAAATCGTGGCCATCGATCGGCCCGATGTAATTGAAACCGAACTTTTCAAACAAGGTCGCTGGCAATATCAAGCCCTTGGTTTGGTGCTCTAAGCGGCGCGCGAGTTCAAACAAGGGCGGCGCATTTTTCAACACTTGACGGCCGACCTCTTTGGCTGCGGTGTAAAAACGGCCACTCATCAATTGCGCCAAGTAGCGGTTCAACGCACCCACGGGTGGGCTGATGGACATGTCGTTGTCGTTCAGGATGACCAGCATGTTGCAGTCCGATACGCCTGCGTTGTTCATGGCCTCAAAGGCCATGCCAGCGGTCATGGCGCCGTCTCCGATGATGGCCACACTGTGGCGCTGCTCGCCTTTTTGTTTGGCCGCCATGGCCATGCCCAGCGCGGCAGAAATACTGGTGGATGAATGCGCGGTGCCGAAAGCGTCGTACTCGCTTTCATCACGCTTGGGAAAACCGGCGACGCCACCGAGTTGTCGCAGGCTGCCCATGCGATCGCGGCGACCGGTCAATATTTTGTGAGGATAGGTTTGGTGCCCCACATCCCAGACCAACCGATCATGGGGCGTGTTGAACACATAGTGCAAAGCCACGGTCAATTCCACCGTGCCCAAATTCGAGCTGAAATGGCCGCCGGTTTTGCCAACGGTTTCGATCAAGAAACTGCGTAATTCATTGGCCAAGGTGGGCAGTTGTGCGCTGGACAGCCGCCGAACATCCGCAGGCGTTTCGATACTGTCTAACAAAGGGGTCATGTGGCCTTCTCCTGCGGTGCTTGCCACTTGGCAATGGGCTTTCACCGACTAGCTTAAATGTGTCAATTGAAGTTGACAATAAGGGGTATACCCTGACAAGCATAGCACCTGTCAGAACACGCCTGTCGCGGGGGAATAGAAAAAACCCCTGGGGTTTGTGACCACAGGGGTTTTGAAAAGACTGGAAAACCGAGAGCCGGATCAGCCTTTTTTGGCGTAAGCACTGCACCAACCGGCAGCAGCCACGTTTTTGCCTGCGAACAAGGGGCAAGCACCTGCTTTGTCACCGGCTTTGCCTTGAAACAAAGCGCAATTGCCACAATTTTGCTCGGGCTTGTGAGCGGCAAATTTCTTGCCGTCAACTTTGCTGGAATCTGCTTTGTAACCCAGGGCCGCGGCCTGTCCATCTTTTTCGTCCACCATGGCTTGTGCAAACACTTGGCCACCTGCCAACAATGCTGTGGCGCCCACACCGAGTTGAACTACGAATTCGCGACGACTTGTCATATATATCTCCGATGATTTGAAAAGGCCCCAAGCGGGGAGTTACCCCGGTATTCTTGCTTAGACCGAGGGATGTGCCTACAACGGCTTGGAGATACCCTAGGTTGACGCTCAAGTAAAGAAGTGGTTTTCAAGCAAACGGTCCATTGAGCGAAATGGTCGAATGGTTTAAAAACCCGGCGGTGGTGACCCACACCAAATAGGGCAACAACAGCCATGCGGCCAGACGGCGGCGCGGATAAATAAACACAATCAATATAAAAATGCTCTGCCATAAAAACAAAAGTTCAATCAGCGACCAATCTGGCCGGTGCCATTTGAAATAAATGACGCTCCAAAACACATTGCAAAACGCGTTCAACGCCCACAAAGCCAGCCACTGCAAACGCTCGTTGCGCGACTGGCTGGCATGCCATCCCATCCAAGCGCTGACCGCACACAAACTGAAGATGGCCGACCAGATCGCGCCAAAGGCAGGGTCTGGTGGTTTCCATGCCGGTTGCTTGAGCGCGAAATACCATGCATCCAACACGGTGAACCATGAGCCCATGCCCGCGACCGCAAAGCTGACCACGAAAGCCACCAGCAAACTGCGCCAGTGGGTTTGAAGCCGCAAGCGGTCCGCTGACGGCGGCAAATGGGGTGGCGCTGAACCCACGGTTTCAAAAGCATTCATCGTATTTTCTGGTTTCAAGGGTTTTCCCTAGTTATAAATTCCGTAAGACATTTTGTAATGTCAACTTCAATTGACACATTCAACCACGCCCCATTTCGCCGCCTGACACACCACGCATGGCCCATTCATCATCAGCGAGCAGTTCTGTCAAAGTGGTCATCCTGACCATGGACACGCACCTCAACAGCGCGGCCATCAAAGCTCGCAATGCGTTGGTGCGGCAAGTACCTGGTCTGAGTTTTGCCATCCATTCCGCGTCTGACTATTCTGCGGATGCACAAAAACTGACACGTTGCCAAGCGGACATTGCCAGCGCTGACATCATCGTGGTGAGCATGTTGTTTTTGGAAGACCACTTCCTGCCGATTTTGCCCGACTTGCAAGCGCGACGCGACGATTGCACGGCCATGGTTTGCATCATGTCCGCTGCGGAGGTGGTCAAACTCACCCGCATGGGCAAGTTGGACATGGGCAAACCCAGCACCGGTCCGATGGCGTTCTTGAAAAAATTGCGTGGCAGCAAACCGCAAGCAGGGCAAGACGCTTCGGCTGGTGCGCGGCAAATGAAAATGCTGCGCCGCTTGCCCCAAATTTTGCGTTTCGTCCCCGGCACCGCACAAGATTTGCGCGCCTACTTTCTCACTTTGCAATATTGGTTGGGCGGTTCGCAAGAAAACATCCACAACCTGGTGCTGTATTTGGTCGACCGATATGCCAAACACGCACTGCCGGACAAATCGGTCGCGATCAAAGTCGCCTCGCCTGCAGAGTATCCAGAGGTTGGCGTCTACCACCCGCGCATGCAACCGCGTTTGCATGCCGATTTGGCGCAATTGCCGCAGATGGTCAAACCACAAGTGGCCAAAGGCCGGGTGGGTGTGCTGTTGTTGCGCTCATACTTGATCGCGAGCAACACCCAACATTACGACGCGGTCATCGCTGCGCTGGAAGTGCAAGGCTTGCAAGCGGTACCCGTGTTTGCCACGGGCTTGGATTCACGCCCTGCCATTGAGGCGTTTTTCATCAAAGACGGTCAATGCACGGTTGACGCGGTGATTTCCCTCACCGGGTTTTCGTTGGTGGGCGGACCCGCCTACAACGATGCACATGCTGCCGAAGAAATTTTGGGCAGATTGGATGTGCCGTACATCGCCGCCCATCCCGTTGAATTTCAAACACTGGACCAATGGGGCGGTTCCAGCCGTGGCTTGCTGCCCGTGGAGTCCACCATCATGATCGCCATCCCAGAGTTGGATGGTTCAGTCGTGCCCATGGTGTATGGCGGTCGCCCCGGCGCCGATGGGGTGACTTGCACGGGTTGCCACCAACGCTGCACCTTCACCAAAGACCATCACCAAGAAGACATGTTCACCTGCACCGAGCGCACAGCCATGTTGGCGATGCGGGTGGCCAAGTTGGTGGCGTTGCGTCGCAGTGAACGTGCACAACGGCGTGTCGCGATGGTCATCTTCAATTTTCCGCCCAACGCAGGCAACACGGGCACAGCGGCTTACTTGGCCGTGTTCGAGTCGCTCTACAACACCATGAAAGCCATGAAGGCGCAAGGCTACAGCGTGGACCTGCCCGCATCTTGCGAAGCACTCGAACAAAGCATTTTGGAAGGCAACCGTTTGCAATACGGGGCTGACGCGAATGTGCACACGTTGATCTCGGCGCAAGACCATGTGCGACGCGAGCGCTACTTGGCCGACATCGAAGCCCATTGGGGGCCCGCACCGGGCAAGTTGTTGTCCAACGGTGAATCTATTTTTGTGCTGGGTCACCAATTTGGCAACCTGTTGGTCACTGTGCAACCCGCCTTCGGTTACGAGGGCGACCCGATGCGCTTGTTGTTCGAAGGTGGCTTTGCGCCCACCCATGCGTTCTCAGCCTTCTACCGCTATTTGCGTGAAGACTTCGCCGCGCACGCGGTTTTGCATTTCGGCACCCACGGCTCACTCGAGTTCATGCCGGGCAAACAAACCGGCTTGGCAGGCAGTTGCTGGCCGGACCGTTTGATCGACGATTTGCCCAACTTTTATTTGTACGCCGCCAACAACCCGTCAGAAGGCGCGATTGCCAAGCGCAGAGGCGGCGCCACGCTGATCAGTTATTTGTCGCCAACCGTCGAAGAAGCCGGTTTGTACAGCGGCCTGATTGACCTCAAAGCCTCGATCGACCGATGGCGCAACCTCAGCGCTGCTGAAATGGGCGACATGGGCAGTCTGGCTGAATTGATTCAAGCGCAGGCCGCTGCCATCGACTTGGCCCCCACCGAACCGCTGTGGGCCGTGGCGGATGCAGAGGGTTTGACGCAAGTGAACCAAGCCATCGAACGGCTGTCCGTGCAAATGCTCGAACTGGAATACACCTTGATTCCGCACGGCTTGCATGTGGTGGGCAAACCGTATGTGCGCGAGCAATACCTGAACATGCTCGGCGCCATGGCCGACAGTCACGCCCTGGGTGAGATCGCGCCGCAGGCCATTGCTGCCATCGTCGACGGCAGCAGCGCAGCGCAGGCCGCCGAGTTGAGCGGGTTGGCTGTCTCGCCCGAGCGCGACAAATTGTTCGATACCTTGGTCAGTACCCATGCGTTGATGGGCAAGAACAGCGAAATTGAAGGTCTTTTGAACGCGCTGGATGGCCGTTACATTCGCCCTGCCCCTGGTGGCGATTTGATCCGCACGCCAGAGGTGTTGCCCACGGGACGCAACCTGCACGGCTTTGACCCGTTTCGCATTCCGAGCGCATTTGCGGTGCAAGACGGTGCGCGCCAAGCGGACAAATTGATCGCGCGTTTCATGGAAGACGGCAACCCCTTGCCCGAGTCGATCGCGATCGTCTTGTGGGGCAGTGACAACCTGAAATCCGAAGGCAGCCAAATCGGTCAAGCACTGCGTTTACTCGGTGCCAAGCCACGCTTTGACAGCTACGGTCGCTTGGTTGGCGCGCAGTTGATTCCCTTGGCCGAATTAGGCCGCCCGCGCATCGACGTGGTGGTCACGCTCTCGGGCATCTTCCGCGACCTGTTGCCATTACAAATCAAAATGCTCGCGCAAGCCGCGTTGCTGGCCGCGCAAGCCGATGAACCGGAAGAACAGAACTTCATTCGCAAACACGCCTTGGCTTACCAACAAGCACACCAATGCGACTTGCCAACCGCAGCATTGCGTGTGTTTGGCAATGCCGACGGCACTTACGGCGCCAATGTCAACCACTTGGTCGACAACGGTTGCTGGGATGACGAGGACGAATTGGCCAATGCCTACACCTCACGCAAAGGGTTTGCTTTTGGTGTGAGTGGTCAACCGGTGTCGCACCCAGGCTTGCTCAAAAGCGCGCTGGCCGATGTCCAACTCACCTACCAAAACTTGGAATCGGTGGAACTCGGCGTCACCACGGTGGACAACTATTTCGACACGCTGGGTGGCATCACCCGCGCGGTGCGTCAAGCCAAAGGCGGCAGCGACAACACGCCGGTGTACATCGGTGACCAAACCCGAGGCGACGGCACGGTGCGCAGTTTGTCCGAGCAAGTGGCGCTGGAAACCCGCACCCGCATGCTCAACCCGAAGTGGTACGAAGGCATGCTCGAACACGGCTATGAAGGTGTGCGGCAAATTGAAGTGCACATCACCAACACCATGGGATGGTCGGCCACCACCGGTCAAGTACAGCCTTGGGTGTACAAGCAACTCTCCGAGACCTTTGTGCTCAACCCTGAAATGCGCGAGCGTCTGGCCAAACTCAACCCCACGGCTTCTGCCCGATTGGCCAACCGCTTGATTGAAGCGTCTGCGCGATCGTATTGGACGCCCGACGCGGACACGCTGCGACAACTCCAACAAGCCAGTGACGAACTGGAAGACCGCTTAGAAGGTGTGTACGAATCTGCTCCGAACTGACGCTCGCCTTGATTTTTTCTTGATACTGCATGGCGAACAGCTTGCTGTGCGCCTTTCGTAAGATCCACCCATGGCCATTCCCTTCCCCTTCTCTGCCATCGTCGGCCAGGACGACATGAAACTGGCGATTCAAATCGTCGCTGTCGACCCCAAAGTGGGTGGCGTCCTCGCCTTGGGCGACCGTGGCACGGGCAAATCCACCGCCGTGCGAGCGTTGGCGGATTTGCTTCCCCCCATCCAAGTGGTCAAAGGTTGCGCCTACGGCTGCGACCCGCAAAGTTCATTGGCCGCTTGCCCCGATTGCAGCCGATTGAAATCGGGCAGCAAAGTGGCCACCGAAAGCAAGCCTGTGCCGGTCATCGATTTGCCCTTGGGTGCCACCGAAGACCGCGTGGTCGGTGCGCTCGATTTGGAGCAAGCACTCAGCCAAGGCGTCAAAGCTTTTTCTCCCGGCTTGTTGGCGCAAGCCAACCGAGGTTTTTTGTACATCGACGAAGTCAATTTGCTCGAAGACCATTTGGTCGATTTGCTGATCGATGTGGCTGCATCCGGTGAAAACGTGGTGGAGCGCGAGGGCTTGAGCATTCGCCATCCTGCACGTTTTGTATTGGTCGGCAGCGGCAACCCGGAAGAAGGTGAACTGCGCCCTCAATTGCTCGACCGGTTTGGTTTGTCAGTTGAAGTTCGCACGCCCCAAGATTTGGACCAACGCGTGCTGGTGATCAAGCGGCGTGATGCGTTCGAACGTGACCCGCAAGCCTTCAGAGAAAGCTACGCCGCTGACAACGAGTTGCTGCGCAAACACATTCTCAAAGCGCGCAAGGGGTTGGAGAAAGTGCAAACCAGCGATGACTTGTTGCGCACCTGCGCGCAGTTGTGCCAAAAACTCGGCACGGACGGATTGCGTGCCGAGCTCACATTGATGCGTGCGAGCCGCGCGTACGCTGCCATCTTGGGTAAAAAGTCGGTCACCACCGAGCATCTGCGACACATCGCACCCTTGGCTTTGCGTCACCGTTTGCGACGCAATCCGTTGGATGACACTGGTTCGGGCGCGCGCGTGCAACGCGCGCTTGAGGAAGTGCTCGGCGCGTGAACCTCGCCTGGGACGACGCGCTGTGGGCTGCCGCTGCGCTTTGTGTCGACCCGACAGGTTTGCGCGGGGTGTGGTTGCGCGCGCCCCATGGCCCTGTGCGAGATGAATGGTTGACTTTGCTGAGCAGCTTGCACCCGGCTTTGCGCCGCCTGCCGGGCCATGCCGACAGCGAGCGCCTGTTGGGCGGACTGGACTTGGGCGCCACCTTGCATGCGGGTCGTGCGGTGTACCAACCGGGCGTGCTGACACAGCCCACCCCGACCTTGTTGCTGTTGCCCATGGCCGAGCGCTTGCCGGACGACACCGCCGCCATCTTGGGTCAGGTGTTGGACATGGGCCAAGTCAACGCAGGCAGGCACCAAGCAGCGCAAGACACATTCATCGGCTTGGTGGCACTCGACGAATCCTTGGAAGACGAACCACCGATGGCAGGTGGCTTGCAAGAGCGATTGGGCATTTGGCTGGATTTGCGACACATGGGTCGTGCTGGCGGCGAAGACGAACACACACGTTGGTTGTTAGACAACTTGCCGTCCATGGACTTGTCTGCTTTGCGCGAGCATGCATTGAACATGCCGTTGGACGATGTGGTGTTGCGTGCCGTGTGCCAGACCGCCGAAGCGTTGGGCGTGCACAGTTTGCGCGCCGCTTTGGCAACGGTGCGGTTGGCCCGATTGCTGGCCGCCTTGCGAGGCAGTGACCAAGTGCAAGACGAAGACTGGGGACGCGCTGCCAGGTTGGTATTGACACCGCGCGCTACCCGCGTGCCCACACCCGACGATCAACAAGCCGCCCCGCCTGAGCCTGAGCCGCCCAACGAATCGCCACCCGAAGAACCGCCTGCAGACGACGCCCTCCAACACACACCGCCAGACCCGCTCCCCGACCCGCCTGCGTCAGAGTTACAAGAGATGGCCGAGGTACTGTTGGAAGCTGCCTTGGCCAGCCTGCCCGCTGATGTGTTGGCGCAATTGGCGCAAGCCAACACCCCCGCCCCATCAGGTCGCGGGCAAGGTCGCAGCGGCACGCGCAAACCCAGTTTTCTGCGAGGCACGCCCATGCCACCCCGTCCGGGCAACCCACGCCAAGGCGCCCGATTGCACATATTGGCCACGCTCAACGCCGCGGTGCCGCGCCAAAAATTGCGGCGCTTGCCCAGCCATTCGCGCGCCAAACTGGCGATTCGCACCGAAGATTTCCATGTGCACCGTTATGCCGAACACAGCCCCACTTGTTTGATCTTTGCCATCGATGCCTCCGGCTCCGCCGCTTTGCACCGCTTGGCCGAGGCCAAGGGCGCGGTCGAGTTGCTGCTCACCCAGTCGTATGCCAGGCGCGACCAAGTGTGCGTCATCGGCTTCAGGGGCACGCAAGCCGAGGTGCTGTTGCCGCCCACCAAATCGCTGGTACGCGCCAAACGCAGTTTGTCGGGTTTGCCGGGCGGCGGCGGCACGCCACTGGCGCGCGCCATTGAACAAAGCCTGCAAGTGGCGTTGGCAGAAAAACGGCTGGGTCACACGCCCAGCTTGGTCATGCTGTCAGATGGCCGACCCAATGTCACCTTGCAAGGCCAAGGAGGACGTGCCCAAGCGCTGGAGGATGCGCTCACTTTGGCCCGCGCATGGCGCAGTCATCACCTCAGTGCCATATGGCTTGACACCAGTGCCCGTCCCGAACCCCAAGCCCAGCAATTGGCGCTGGCCATGGGGGCGCGTTATGTGCCACTGCCCATGGCCAACAGCAACCGCATGGCCCAAGCGGTTCAGGCCGTGCAATCGGGCAAAACGCCGGCTGCGCCTGTGGCCGTGACACGCCCACTTTGGCAAAGCCCCCCGCCTGCCGGCGCTGCACCGGTGTGGCGTCAGCCTGGCGGCGCCTAGACATGGACTGGGAACGCCAGCGACACGACTGGCCCCACAGCGATCGAAGCCAGTTTGTCTCAGTGGCTGGCGTGCGCTGGCATCTGCAAACCGCTGGCACGCAGGGTCCGCGCGTCCTGTTACTGCACGGGACTGGCGCGTCTTTGCACACTTGGCGAGATCTGTTGTTGCCGTTGTCAGAACATGCGCAAGTCATGGCCGTTGATTTACCGGGGCATGGGTTCAGCAGCTTGGCCAGTGGTGACGGCATGTCGTTGTCTGGCATGTCCAGCAGCATCAGCGCATTGCTGAACCATTTGAACTGGCCGGTACAAGCTTTCATCGGGCATTCGGCGGGGGCCGCCATCGCGATGCAAATGGTGTTGGATCAACATTGGCAACCCGAGGTGCTGATCGGCATCAACCCGGCGTGGTTGCCCTTGCCTGGCTTGGCCGGTTTGCTGTTTCCGCCAACCGCCAAGTTGTTGGCCATGACGAGCAGGGTGCCGCGCTGGTTTGCCCAGCAAGCCAGCCACCCCGGCGTGCTGGAGAAATTGTTGCAAAGCACGGGTTCGGTATTGGATGCGCGCGGCATGGCGCTGTATGCCCAATTGGTTGCCAGCCCCACGCATGCCCAAGGGGCTTTGAAAATGATGGCCGCTTGGGATTTGTCTCGGGGCGCAGACAAACTGCGTCAACTGACGTGCCCTGTGCGGCTGTTGGTGGGGGGCAAAGACGGCACCGTGCCGCCGGTTCAAGCCAAACAAGCATTGGCCTTGCTGCACAACGGTGAATTGACCGAATGGTTACCTTATGGGCACTTGGTGCATGAAGAGGCCCCCGCAGAAACGCTGCTTTATTGCCTGAAACAATTGCACCTAGAATGAGTCACGAGGTGATCAACCATGAAAAAAAATTACTACATCCAATTTTTGAATTTGCTCAAAGCCCTGGAACAGACAGCTCAAACACCCGATATTGACGTCACCAGCAAATTGATACTCGAAGAAATTGCCTTGGTCGTGGCCAAGGGCGACATGCTCACCGTCTCTGATGTGATGGGCTTGAAACACATTGGTTCTCCCGCCACTTTGCACCGCAAACTCAACATGCTGATCGCAGCCGGCATGGTCGACCCTGTTTTTCAGGGTACCAATCGCCGCACCAAATACATCGCCCTGACGCAAGAAAGCGAAAACTACTTTCGCCGTTTGTCTGATGCCATCCAAATGGCGCGACCGTCTGCCAGATGAATTCAACATTGTTCTGGGATAACCGCGCCATTACCTTCTTGGTGTTGACATTGGCATTCGGTACGGTTTATGCCCTCAACAATCTGCTGACAGCTCCCCTGTTACTTGCCCCTGGTGCGCACCTGATACACCTGCCCAGTGGTTTCAAATTTTTGTTGGTGCTGGTGTTCGGCATGGTCGGGGCACTCAGCGTGTTCACCGTGTCATTGGTGGCTGGTCTCGGTTTTTATTTCGCAGGCGAATTGCCGTTGTCGCTGGAGTTGGCCATTGCCAACGCACTTGCGCCACTGATGACGGTCAAATTCTTTTTTGACCAACAATGGGTTCAACGCGATTTGAGCGACTTGCGATGGAAAACCTTGACCATCATGGGCTTGTTGTATGCCATCCTCAACTCAGGCATGAACCAATTGGTTTTGTATTGGAACCAAGTCATTCACAACATGGTTGACGGCCTGCAAATCATGTTCACCGGCGACATCACCGGCGTGGTGCTGGTGATGGTGTTGATGCGGTTCGCCATTTGGGTGGTCAAACGTAAAAACTTGGCGACCGAGGACACCCATTTGCCGCCCTCATCCTGAAGGCGTTGTTCCTGCGCTTGCGTGTCAGGTCTTGGCCATGCCCATCAAATGCGCCATGTCTTTTAAAAATATTTTCACGTGCGCCATGGGTTTTTTGCGCTCGAGCTTTTTGTTCATGTAAGAGTCAAAGGTCAACTTTTGCACATCCTTGTCCTCGCACATCTTGACAAAACTTTCGCGACGCTTGTCGGTGCTGTACCAAAAATATTGCATGATGCCCAGCACCATGAACACCATGCCGTGGTCTTTCATGAACCGCTTGCGCGCCAGCTTCAACACTTTGGGATTGCCTGACACCAGCAGTTCGTGCGCAGCCTCTGCCGCCAGTCGTCCACCCAACATGGCGTAATAAATGCCCTCGCCTGAAGCGGGGGCCACGACACCCGCAGCATCACCTGCCAACACCACATCAAGGCCGTTGTCCCAACGCGGCAAAGGCTTCATGGGCAAGGGCGCACCCTCGCGGCGCAACACAGTGGCGTGTTG
>RFYK01000066.1 GCA_009925585.1 Betaproteobacteria bacterium
TTGATCTATAAGGGTATTTGGTGGTGGCGCTTCACGGATTCGAACCGCGGACCTGTGGATTATGATTCCATCGCTCTAACCGACTGAGCTAAAGCGCCAAGCCACAAATTATAGCGAGTCTAGGGTGGCGGTCGGGGTGGTAATTTAAGAGCTTGCTGACCGAATAATTCCAGACTGAAAATTTAGGAGCGAACTCAATGCGTAAACTGCTTCAGACTATTTTGATACCCCTTGTTCTGATGAACTCACAAGCAATGGCAGACACAACAGAGTCGGCATTGGGCGTTGCTAATGCTTGGGTTGACGCTGTTAATCGACAAGACCTTGACGCCATCGTCGGCAACTTTGCTACCGATGCAAGTTTTTTTGGTACGACCACTAAAACACTGATCTCCGATGTCCAAGGTGTCAGGCAGTACTTCGCAAAGGTCATCCAAGCGTACGCACCTCTCAAAGTTGAGTTGGGGCAGGTCACAGTCACAGAGCTGTCTGCTGACAGTGCTGTGATCACCGGTTTTGATCGTTGGAAGGTCACAGTGAATGGTGCCCCAGTAGAAGCCATTGGACGAATAAGCATGGCGGTGGCTGTGCGAAACGGTCAATGGCGAATAGTCAGTTTCCATCGATCCACAATGCCCAACTGAATCCGATAGCAAATGTTGATTGGCTGTGATCCTGGGTTGCAGTGTCGTTTCTCATGACACTCAAGGAACGATAACAAACAACATCTCTTGTTCACCAAATTGACATGCGCGATCCAATATTCATCAGCTGAATTTGTTGTATTCACGAAATCACGTATGTAAACAGTCATTGCAATCCTAAACTGCCATGGCATTGAAGACATTGCGTCAATACATACCAACTGATGGGCACACCAATGAATACGACAGAAATTGAACAAGCGCCAGACCATTTTGATGTCTCAAACGCCATTGACAAGGGGCATTTGACCAACCTTCAGCGATGGACCTACGTATTGGCGTCATTGGCCATCATCATTGACGGGTTTGACGGACAGATGATTGGCTATGCCATTCCGCAGATCATGAATGAGTGGGGCACCACGCGCGCAGCATTTGCCATGGCAGTGGCCAGTGGGCTGGCTGGCATGGCCATTGGCAGTTTGAGTGCTGGTGTATTGGCCGATAAATTCGGACGAAAACCTGTATTGATAGGCAGCATTTTGCTTTTCGGTACTTCCACCATGCTGATAGGTTTTGCCACAGACGTGCCCGGTATTGCGTTGATTCGATTTTTTGCTGGACTTGGTATTGGCGCAGCGTTGCCAGCCGCAACCACATTGACAGCGGAATACATTCCATTTCGTTTGCGAACAATGGCTGTCACAACTGCTATTGTTTGTTACCCTGCAGGCGGCATGTTGGCAGGATTGGCTGCGGCGAACATTTTGCCAACACATGGTTGGCGTGCATTCTTTTATGTAGGCGGAGCGATTGCAATTGGTTTCGCATTCTTTTTAATATTTACTTTGCGTGAATCGCCTAAATATTTGTCACGTCAATCCTCTCGCAGGGAAGAATTGCGTGCATTGATGCAACGCATGTCGCATGACGTGTCTGGGGTACGTCAATTCACGGACGGTCTGATTTCCTCTGCCAAACGTGGTCACATTGCAGAATTGTTTCGTGAAGGCAGAGCGTTAGATACCTCATGGTTGTGGTTGGCTTTTTTCATGATTCAACTCTCCATCTACTCAGCTTACAGTTGGTTGCCCACCATGTTGACGACCGAAGGACTGTCACCAGCTTTGTCGGGCATGGGTTTAACAGCCTATAACTTTGGTGGAATTTTTGGTGCTGTACTTTGTGCTGCGGCCATCAATCGTTTTGGTTCTCGCTACCCGATGGTTTTCTGGGCTGCCATGTCAGCCGTGACAGCATTCGGCTTGAAGATCGTGGATCTCCAAGCTTCGCCTGAGACTTTCTTGTGGGGCTTGGGCTTGCATGGTTTGTTTGTCACCGCATTGCAATGCGCCATGTTTGCTTTGTGTGCGCACATTTACCCGACTGACATTCGAACCACAGGGGCTGCAACTGCCATGGCATTTGGCAGAGTGGGGGCGTTTGTCAGTGCATTTGCAGGTGCCGCGATGATCACTGCGGGTGGCTCTGGTGCCTATTTGAATTTACTGGGTGGCTCAATGGTTGTGTCAATGCTGGGCCTGGCCATGTTGCGCAGTCACATAGGCCCTAAGCATTGAGGATTTCTTTACCCTGTTTCGCACAGTGAACTTGGTGCGCCGTCTGGGGTAATGTTGGGACGGTTCATTGGGTGGTGGAGGTGTCGTTTCTGAAGACACTATTGCGGTAAGGTTAGTCACTGAATCAAGCAGACAAATACCAAATGGACAAAAAAACAGCCGCTAAGAGTGGCTGCTTATCGTTCATAAAAATAGGTAATTTAAATCGAACCTCTTAGCTTTTCTCAAAGAAAACAGACAACTCTTTGGCGTCATTTGTCCCGTCTGCATCAGTATCCATTTGATCGAAAACTTTGGCAATCTT
Source organism: Betaproteobacteria bacterium (assembly GCA_009925585.1). GTDB lineage: Bacteria > Pseudomonadota > Gammaproteobacteria > Burkholderiales > Burkholderiaceae_C > Limnohabitans. The sequence continues at coordinate 2,529 of RFYK01000066.1, forward strand.
TTTATCTGTGAGTTCCTTCTTGTCCAAAGTGCCGTCGCTGTTTTTGTCGAGATTCAATTGATTGAAGTCGGTTCAAACGACACAGCTGCGAGCAGGGCTGAAGATCAAGCGCTGGTCAATCATGACCAGTGATGAACATCTGACTTATTTTTTAGATTTATAGTTTTGAATGCTCTTTTTGAGATCTCTGTATTCTTCACAACTGAACGTGCAAATTTGGTCTAGTCGTTTTAGCAGTGATTCTGCTCCTGTCAAATCATTCTTTATAAGTAGCAATTCACCATAATACTCAAGTGCACCTTTGTGCTTAGGATCAATTTGTAGTGCTGTTTGATAGTATTTTTCTGCTTCTACCAACTCGGGTTGAGATTTCTTTCTATGGGCGTAGCCCATCAAATTATTCCAGTCCGCAGAACTTTTTTGCTCTGAATGCTCAGTCAATAAACGGATGGCAGCTTCATAATTTTTGGATTTGATAGATTGCCGTGCTTCTGTTAGCCAAATTGGCGCTTGTTGATAATTACTCGGTGTATCGTCTGCAATTGCGCTGATAGAAAATAGTGATACTGCAAAAACAATTATAAATTTCATAGGGTTCTTAAAAAATTTTTTTAAAAAACAAATCGAATCAAGTTTACTTTATTATTTGATTTGCTAGGTATGGAAAACTGGCGATGGTCAGAAACTCTTCAAATTCACCTCAAGTAGCATGCGTAAGACCCAGTGCATTTTTATGAAAAAGTTAATACAGACTATATAAGAAGATAAATTTTCAATCAAAATATAAATGATCGATGCTAAATACTGCCTGCTAATGGCTGAATACAACCAATGGATGAACGCTAAGCTGTACAAAGTTTGTGCATCATTGCCTGAGTACGTTTTGCATGCGGAGAAAGGTGCATTTTTTAAATCTGTTTACTTGACGCTCAACCATATCGCCTATTCTGATTTGGCTTTCTTGTCTCGTCTCACTGGTGAGCCAGTTCAAGTTCCACCGCTGGGCCAAGATTTGTTTGGAGGTTTTCAACAACTTGTTCAACAGCGTCACATCATCGATGAGAGGTTGTTGGTGTGGGCCGCAGGTTTGACAGCGCAATGGTTGGAAAAAACGCTCACTTATGTCAGCAAAGTTGATGGAAGCAAAAGAACAGCTGCGCACTGGGTATTGGTCACACATTTGTTTAACCATCAAATCCATCACCGCGGACAAATAAGTACCTTGCTCAATCAGCTAGGCTTAGATATTGGTTCTACCGACTTGCCCTTCATGCCTCAGTTTGACAGTCTTGACTCTGGTAACGTTTGACGTTGAATTAGTAAAGGTAATATTAAAAGAAAATATTCATCAATAAATATTCATTTGACTGGGGTGTCGGCTGTCAATTCGTCAAGAAATTGGATTGCGCCTACAGAAGCAAAACCCTCTGTGTTTGAAATACAAAAATGATCCACAGACAGTACCACTGGCTCAAGCGAAGGTAGTAATGCGAATTTATCAACGCGTGGTTTCTTTCGAGAGACATTGGTCAAGTTCAGTGGGACCAAGTAGGCATTGAGCCAGGTTGTTTTTTCATTATGGGATAATTTTTGCCAATCTGAACAACTGGGATTGCCAAACAGGTGCTGACCGTATACCGCCGTAGACAGCAAACTCAGCATGAGACATAAACTGGTGAAATAAAGGTAAGGCATCAATCGTGAACATCCATTTGTTTCATCATATCTCGACAATCAAAATGTTCTGGCAGTCGCTCAGCTTAGCCGCTCAAATTCTCTTGGGATATGGCTTGATCATGTTGATCAGTTTGATACTGGCCTATGCATGGTCATTCCATGATGCGCGATCCATTCGAGAAGTGGGTGTTTGGGTCAAACCCATGAAATTCATGGCAGCAACTGCATTGTTTGCATGGACAACGGTTTGGGTGCTTGATGTAGCCAATTCACAGGTGGGTCATACCCAGACATTTGTTTGGATCACCGCGTTGATAGTGATCACCTCTTTGTTTGAAGTGGTGTACATCAGTTATCAAGCATCACAAGCTGCTGCCTCACACTACAACACAAGCGACGTCTTTCACGCATTCATGTTTGGTTTGATGGGAATCGCAGCCGTTGGATTAACTGCTTCCCAAGCATGGTTAGCGTGGGAAATTTGGATTGAGCAAAAGGGCGGTGACATGACTGTCGAAACGCTGTCTGTGATCATTGGCCTGACTTTGACGTTTGTTTTATCTACCCTCAGCGGCTTCATGTTGGGTGGCAATCAACCGCCTGCAGGGCAGGGTCTGCCATTGGTAGGTTGGCACTTGCACAAAGACATTCGTCCTGCCCATTTTTTGGGTGTTCATGCCCAGCAATTGGTACCTATTTGGGGGCTGATTGCTGGGAAAATTTGGGGTCCATATGCGAACATGGGTCTGTTCATTGGATCGATGCTGTACTTCTTTTTATGGGTGTTTTTGACAGTATTGAGCTTTGGTCGCGTTTGATCTTGTCATGGTGTCTGCAAATTTCATGCATTCACAGTGAGTTGTTTAAAAATACATCGCCTCTGATGTGACGGGTAATTGCACAGTGAAGGTAGTCCCTTGGTTGAGAATAGTTTGAAAATGGATCGACCCGCTGTGAGACTCCACAATCGACTTGCTCAGCCAAAGACCAATGCCCATGCCTGATTCTTTGTTCGTTCGAAGTAACTCAAACACATTGGATTGAATCTCAGGTGAAATGCCAGTGCCGTTGTCTGAAACATGTAATTCGATATGGTCATTCACTGACAGAGTTTGTATGCACACTTGTTTGCGTGACGTGAATGTTTCTGGAAAGGCTTCGCAGGCATTCGTGATCAAATTCAACAGCACTTGCTGAAGTTGCGACTTGTCACCCGTGACAGGTAAAGGTTGTGCATGCAGTTGAACATCCAAGTCAATCGCATGTCTTTGCAGCGTAGACTGACTGATCAGCACCACATCATTGACCAAGTCATTGAAATTGAATGTGGTGACAACGCGGTTGCCATTGCGGAACATGTTTCTCAGGGTGTGAATGATGGTGGCAGCACGTTGATTGGCTTTTTTCAATCCCGCCATTGCATTCTGAATGTTTGTGTTTTCATTCAAAGTCACGCCTTGCGCATGGATGACCAAATCTATCATTTCAGTGTTCATTTGAATCACCGTCAGCGGTTGATTGAGCTCATGTGCCAAGCTGGCTACCAGGGCGCCCATGCCAGCTGTTTTGTTGAAGATGCTCAATTGGTGAATGATTTCCTCTCGTTCTTCCAGCAGTTGCTTCAAGTTCATGCTGCTTCGTTGCATGGCATCTGCTCTTTCGTTCGTCATGCTCAATTCTTTGGCAACTTTGAGTTTTTGTCTTTCTGCAATTTCCAGAAAAATTCTTAAAAAAGCGATATTGCTGAGTGTGATGGCCACAAATTGACCAATGACCATGATGCCTTGGTGCCAGCTGGGTGCATACAAATCGTCAATCGTCCCTGCCAGTGCCACCCCCAGTGCGCGAACTCCCAGCGTCACTGTGAAAGTCAGGCCAGCCCACATCAACAGTTTGGCACCGAGTGTTTCATGCTGACGAAACAACTTTTGCCCAATTCTGAAATAGTCAAAGCAAAGCAAGGCATAAAAACCATTGAACAGCATCAGCGCTTCCCATTCAGCATTTGCTTCATTGATGAGCATACAAAACAAAATGAAATACACACTGTTTGCGATCAGATAAAAACGGTAGGGGGCAGCCTGTGGTGCGGGCAGTAAATACATGCGCAAAGCCACCATGCGTCCCCAATTTCCAATCAACATCAGCAATTGGGCCACATATAAAAACAAGAACTCAGCGACCACTCCTCGCAAGGCAAGCAATACCACAGCCATGCCGCTGAAAATCCCTGAGAGGCACCACAACTTGACTTGATGGCTTCGGTACTCTTGCAATGCAAACCAGATGGCCCCGTGCAATATCAGGTACACCAAGCAAATCATGAAGATGGTGGTTTGCGTATCCAGTCTCATGGCGTGCACAAACCCACTTTGTCAAGCTGATGGATGACCCACCAATGGTCAGCTTGGCCGTCTAGACCGAAGTCAATCATTTGAATCCGTTTTTTGCTTCATCAAAAATGCAGGTATGTTGTGAATGGGTTGTGAAAGTGTGCCGCTTGCGCGTTTGATATCCATGAACACCAGCTCAGGTAAATCAACTTTCAATTTTTTGGCATAAATTCGCGCGAACCAAATCAAGGGTTGCGCTGTTTTTTTAAAGTATTCCGTGTTGCCTTCCTCGATGGCTTGGATCTGTTCTGAACGCATACCCAGTTTTTTCCCCATGTCCTCCATGGTGAAACCCGCGAGCTCCCTTGATTGTTGCAACAACCTGCCCATTTCAACGAGTTTTTCTCGCTCTGAGGAATGGTTCAATACCATGTCATGTAAAAGTATGAATATTCATGCACCACAATATGGCATTGATCAGTTCAATCACCCATCCCTAAATGGGGAATTCTTCACAAATACACACGTTCAGGATTCTTTATTAATTACAAAATATTCATTTTTTTGCAAATTAAAAATCGACTTAGACTGACAGTTGTTTTATTTGAAATGAATTGAGCGATGGCTTTGATGGGACATGTCTATCTGGTGGACGATGACCACGAAATCCGACTTCATTTGGGCAACATGTTGCGTCAACTTGGGTACAGGGTCAGCATCTTTCACAGTGCAGTGGAGTTTTTAAATACGGCTATCAAGACATCGCCTTCCACTTTGGTGCTGGACATGCGAATGCCAGGCATGAGTGGTCTGGAATTGCTTAATGCATTGGCAGAACTGAATTGGGAAATACCGGTCATTTACATGAGCGGTGAAAGCCACACGCAAGAAATCATTGATGCCATGAAGGGTGGGGCGGTGGATTTTTTTTGGATGCCGAGCGCAGCGCTACCAAAAAGCGACTCACAAAAGTCAATGAACTGTATCAATCGCTCAGCCGCAAAGAGCAGCATATTTTTTCATTGATGCTTTTGGGTCATGGCAATAAAAGCATTGCCGCAGTCACTGGCGTCATGCCGGACACGGTCAAAAAGCATCGCGCCCAAGTGTTTGAAAAAATGCAAGTAGCTTCTTTGGCAGATTTACTCGCATTGTGGGCAATTGTTTTTTGGCCGGATGAACGATGTGCCAATGGGATGTGATGGGAAACCCCTTGACGTTGATCACCGCCACCCCATGTTCTTTTTGGTGACCGTGCAAGGCATGCTTTGACACCACGCCAATTCCCAGTCCGCCAGCGACCGCTTCTTTGATGGCTTCGTTGCTGCCCAGCTCCATGCGAATGTCCGGACGAAATTTTTGCGACTTGAAATATTTGTCTGCAGCCATTCGTGTGCCTGAGCCTTTTTCACGAAGAATGAAACGTTGATCAGACAGTGCACTCAGAAGAACCCCATTTTTCTTGGTCAAGGGATGGCTACTGGCGGCTATTGGCACCAAGGGATTGACCAAAAAAATATCGTCTTGCAAGTCCATGTCTGAGGGTGGTTGCGACATGATGTACAAGTCATCCAGGTTTTCTCGCATGCGTTTGACTACGCCATCCCGGTTCAAAATTTCCAGTGACACGTCGATGTCTGGGTACTTCTTACAGAACTGACCGATCAGTCTGGGCATGAAATATTTCGCCGTGCTCACCACGGCGATTTTGAGTTTGCCGCGGGTCAAGCCCTTGGCTGCATCCATGTTTTGTTCGAATGTGTTCCATGTATGGAGCATTTCACGGGCGGTTTTGGCCAGTTCCTTTCCTGCATCGGTGAAATGAATTTTTTTTGAAATCACGTCGTACAAAGGCAACCCCACCGCATGGCTGATTTCTTTCAATTGCATGGAGGCTGTGGGTTGAGTGACATGCGTTAACTTGGCTGCTGCACTGACGCTGCCGTTATCAAACACAGCCAAGAAAAGCTTCAATTGTCTGAATGTGATATTCATCAGTTTTTATCTATATGTAAACATTGGAGAATTGATTTTACAAGATACATGATTTTTCTTACGATGCATGCAAGGAGAGCAAATCATGCACGCATTTCTTGACCCAGCGATTTTATTTTTTGTATTCGGTGTGTTGGCAGCCAGTGTGAAATCTAATTTAGAGATTCCACCTGCCATCTCACGATTTTTATCCCTCTATTTGTTGATGGCGTTGGGCTTGAAAGGTGGTTTCGCCTTGTCTCACTCGGGCTTTACCCATGAGGTGGCTGCCAGTTTGGGCGCTGCAGTCACACTGGCTGTTGTGATCCCCCTGCTGGGTTTTGTCGTGCTCAAGCGGTTTGTGTCAGGCTTTGATGCCGCAGCGGTCGCGGCCACCTACGGCTCGGTCAGCGCAGTGACTTTTGTGACCGCTGTTCAGTATTTGGAAAACAACGAGATAGCATTTGGGGGTCACATGGCTGCAGCCATGGCGCTGATGGAATCGCCCGCCATCATCCTCGCAGTGATTTTTGCCAATTCGCTCAGGCAGCAGCAGTCGTCTGCACAATGGTTGCAGGCCCAGCACGGTGCCGCAGCCCTCAAAGCAGCTGGTCCACCCACTGGCCATTCCATGAAACACATACTTCACGAATCTTTCACCGATGGTGCACAACTGTTGTTGTTGGGCGCCATGCTGGTGGGTTTGATCTCGGGTGAAGCTGGCAAAGCAGCGATGCAACCATTTTCAGGCGATTTGTTCAAAGGCATGCTGGCATTTTTCCTGTTGGACATGGGTTTGATGACAGCCCGAAGCATGCACCAGCTCAAAGGTATTTCAGCCGGGTTGTTGTTGTATGCCGTGTTGGCACCTGTGATACACGCATCCTTGGCGCTTGCTGCGGCATGGCTGACCCAGGCATCTCGCGGTGACGCCACCTTGTTGATGGTGCTTGCTGCCAGCGCTTCTTACATTGCTGTTCCAGCGGTTTTGCGAACCGCCATTCCAGAAGCCAGACCATCGCTTTACTTTGGCATGTCGTTGGGAATCACATTCCCTTTGAACCTGCTGGTCGGTATTCCCAGTTATGCATGGGTTGCTGGGCAGTTCTTTCCTTGATCACTTGTTGAAGTGTTTTCCTTTTGATTGCTAAATAGAGGAGACCATACTTCTCGAAAGCGTGAGGAGTTGTGTGCAAATTCTCCACTTGTGCCCTCAGAATGGGGTTCACTCGTGGAGGTTTCTATTTATAAATCAATTGTTTGCGTGGTGTTCTTGGCAAGCTCTTTTGCAGTCATGGCAGAAGACTTGAGTTCATGCACGCTGAAAACCAAGCCCGATGAGATGAACTATTGCAAAGCTTCGTTTGCCGGGAGTGCCACTTTTTGCGACATGATCAAAAATGGGGAAACCAAGCGCGACTGTTACTCTATGGTGATCAAGATACAAAGAAACAATGCCTACCAAGTGAAAAAGCCTGAACCCAAAGTCGCAGAAAAAGAATAAGCATTGCGCCGTTCAGACCACAAAAAACCGACCATCAGGTCGGTTTTTTGTGAGCGAAGGCTGAATTCAGTTAGAGAATTTAGACGCATCGGCCACGGATGTGTTGCACAGCTTGTTCAACATGACTTGTTCGTTGCTGCCGTTTTTGATGTCGCGCCATGCACCCAACATGCTGTCAACGGATTGACCGTTGTCGTCCCATGTTTTGAAGCCAGTGGCTTTGACAACTTGCATGGCGTTTTTGGTGCAGCTGAATTGAGCGATGGTCTCGAGGTACAAGAAACCGTTGGCGTCAGGCGTTTCGTTGCTGGTCATTTGGCGTGAAAAGCGCAGGTCGCCATCAGCAGCGTATGAATCAGCCGCAGCGTAGAGGTACTGGTTGTTGTTTGAAGCAACAGTCATGTCCCAAGCTGCTTGAGCAGCCAAAGAAGAAGCAGCCATTGCGACGACAAATAAAGATTTGAGAGTTGTGTTCATGATCAGTTCCTTTTGGTTGAATAGGTTTGAAACAAGGTTTGTTTTGTTTCGATGGATTGAATGTAAGGGTAACTACGGAAAAAATCTAGACAAACATTAAAGAAAGCTAATTTTTCTTTCAAAAACCTATTCAATACCTATTCATTGAAGCTTTTCAAGTCCAACGCCCCCAGACTTGTTCAGGCGGGAAACATTTCGCGCAGTTTCAATTTGTAGAACTTGCCTGTGGAAGTGCGGGGTATTTGGTCAAGTAATTCATAGCGGTCAGGCAACTGCCATTTCGCAAACCCCATGTGTTGCAAGTGGTTGGCCAGCGCTTGTGTGTCCAATGCGGCACCAGGTTTGAGCACCACGCAAGCCAGTGGTCGCTCACTCCATTTGATGTCGGGAATGGCAACGACCGCGGCTTCGGCAATCGAGGGGTGGGCCATGAGGGCATTTTCCAAGTCAACCGAACTGATCCATTCGCCACCCGACTTGATCAAGTCTTTGGTGCGGTCCGTGATTCGCACAAAACCTGAAGCATCGACGCTGGCTACATCACCGGTACGTAACCAGCCATCGTCGGAGAACTTGTCAGCTTCAACAGGTACCTGGTGGTAACTGCCTGTGATGAACGGCCCGCGGACCTGAATCTCGCCGACTTGCTGGCCGTCCCAAGCAGCGTTGTGGCCGTGATCGTCCCGAATCCGCAAATCCACCAAGGGGACGGGCGCACCTGCCATGGCAGCGCGTCGAAATTTTTCTTGTTCAGATGCGTCGGCGAATTCCGACTTGGGATAAGACACGGTGCACAGCGGCGACGTTTCCGTCATGCCCCAGCCTTGCATGATCCAAATGCCGTGCTTGTCAAAAGCCCGGATCAACGCTTCTGGCACGGCCGCGCCACCGACCAAGCTGCGCATGCCTTTTGGCAAGCGCCATCGATCAGGTTGGGTTTGCAGCGCGGCTTCGTAAGTTTGAATCAGACCCATCCAAATCGTGGGCACACCCAAAGCCAAGCTGGGTGGTGCGTATTGCATGCAGTCCAATAAATCTTCTGGGTGAAGGTGCGGGCCTGGAAACACCAGTTTGGCGCCCATCATCATCGCGCCATAAGGAATGCCCCAGCTGTTGGCGTGAAACATCGGGGTGACGGGAAACACCACGTCGGTGCTTTTCAGTGACCAGAAATCGCCCAAACAACCCACCAAAGTGTGCAGCACGGTAGAGCGGTGCGAATACACCACGCCTTTGGGTTTGCCAGTGGTGCCCGAGGTGTAACACATGGAGACAGGGTCGTCTTCATGGTGGTCAGCGTATTGAAAATGTGTGGCATCGGTTTGCGAAAGCAAAGATTCATAGTCCAGCTCTGGGCCCGTGTGCACTTGTCCTGAAAATGGCACCACGATGATGTGCTCAAAACGGCATTTGTCTTTGAATTGATTCAACAATGGCAACAACACATCGTCAACGATCAAAAAACGGTCTTGTGCGTCGTTGGCAATCCAAGCAATTTCATCCGCAGACAAACGCAAATTCAGCGTGTGCATCACGCCGCCCGCGGCGGGTATACCGAAGTAAGACTCCAGATGCACATGGTGGTTCCAGCACAAGGTGGCCACCCTGTCGCCCTTGTTTAAACCCAAATCGGTCAAGGCTTGAGCCAACTGTCGTGTGCGTTTGTAAATATCGGCGTAGGTGTGGTGGATATAACTTTTGTCAGGCCGCCTTGAAATCACTTCGTTGGTACCGAAAAGCAAACCGGCGCGTTCCAAAAAATGGTTGATCGATAAATGCACCGGCATCATGGTGCTGACCATGGGTGAGTTGCTCATCATTCGGCCTTGGTTCCTGCCAGCTTGATCAATTCACTCAATCGCGCTGCGTCTTTTTTCATTCGTGATTCAAAAGAAGCTGCACTGCCGCCAATGACTTCAGCGCCAGCGTTGTGGATTTTTTCGACAAAGTCGGGGTCTTTCAAAATTTTGTCGATTTCTTTGTTCAGTAAGTTGATGACAGGCGATGGCGTTTTAGAGGGCGCCATGATCACAAACCAAGCGGTCAATTCAAAGTCTGGCATGCCCAAGGCCTCTGCCACGGTGGGTACGTCTGGCAACAAGTTGGAGCGTTTGGCGCCAGTCACCGCCAACGCTTTGAGCTTGCCAGCTTTGACCTGAGGCAAAGCCATGGGCAGGTTCATGAAGCCCACTTGCAATTCACCGCGCAACAAATCCATGGTGGCTTGTGAGTTGCCTTTGTAGGGCAAATGCACCATTTGTGCGCCGGTTCTCAACCCCAACATTTCAGCTGACAAATGTCCCGAACTTCCAGCCCCAGGTGAGCCGTAATTCAATTGGCCGGGTTT
>RFYK01000067.1 GCA_009925585.1 Betaproteobacteria bacterium
TTTCATCGCAGTGTGGGACGACGGCAGTGTGACGGCGTTGCATGGCCATGTGGATTTGGGCACCGGTTTGCGCACAGCACTCACGCAAATCGTTGCGGAAGAATTGTCGATTCCACCCACGCGCGTGCACATGGTCATGGGCATGACAGGTGTGTCCCCCAACCAAGGGTCGACGATCGCCAGTGCATCCATCCAAGTGCATGCTGCACCGTTGCGTGCGGCGGCGGCACAGGCTGCGCAATGGTTATTGCAACAAGCCGCCCGTTTGTGGGTCACATCACCATCGACTTTGCGATTGGTGGAAGAAGGCATTGAAGCACCGGGCCGTGCGCCCGTGCCATGGTCCAGTTTGCTCCATGGGCTAAGTGTCGAGTTGCAATTGGACCTGAACACACCGCTCAAACCTGTGGATGCACACACTGTGTCGGGTCAGAGCTTGCCTCGAATCGACATACCGGGCAAGGTGTTTGGTGAACTGGTGTTCGTGCATGACATGCGTTTGCCCGGCATGTTGCATGGTCGGGTGGTTCGCCCACCGTACGCTGGCGCTGACAGTGGTGAATTCATTGGTCAAACACTGGAGCGCGTGGACACACAGTCGATTGCCCATCTGCCCGGTATTCGATCCGTGGTGGTGCAAGGCGATTTTGTGGGCATCGTGGCTGAACGCGAGGAACACGCCGAGCAAGCCATGCGCGAACTCAATGTCATTTGGAAGCCATGGCCAGGCATGCCCGACGTGTCTGACGCTGAAAACGCGATTCGCCGCCACCCATCCACGCCACGCGAGTTGGTCAATGAAGGCGATGTGGACCAAGCGCTGGCCGATGCATCGCAACATTTGCAACGCACTTATGTCTGGCCTTATCAATTGCATGCATCCATCGGACCGTCATGCGCGGTCGCGCACTGGCAGCCAGTGGCCACGAATGACATGCCATGTCAATTGCGGGTATGGGCAGGGACACAAAACCCGCATGCCTTGCGTGCGGACATCGCGTTGTTGTGTGGGTTGCGCGACACCGAGGTTGACGTGGTGCGCATGGAAGCCGCTGGTTGCTATGGACGCAATGGCGCAGACGATGTGGCTGCCGATGCGGCGCTGTTGTCCAAAGCGGTAGGTGCCCCGGTGCGCGTGCAACTCAGCCGCGAGCAAGAGCACTTGTGGGAGCCAAAAGGCGCCGCGCAGTTGATGCAAGTGCAAGGCGGGTTGGCCAGCAGTGGCGAGCCCAGCGGTTACGACTTTCACACCTCTTATCCGTCGAATGGTGCAACCACGTTGGCATTGTTGTTGACCCGCACCGTCGAGCCATTGGCACGCGCTTATGAAATGGGTGACCGCACTGCGCGACCACCGTATGACTTTGCCGATTTGCGCGTCACCGTCAACGACATGCCGCCGATCTTGCGTGCATCTTGGTTGCGCGGTGTGTCTGCTTTGCCAAATGCGTTTGCGCATGAAAGCTTCATTGACGAATTGGCCACCGCCGCAGGCCAAGACCCCTTGCAATACCGCTTGGCGCATTTGTCAGATGTGCGTGCACGTGAAGTGTTGCAAGCCACCGCTGACAAAGCAGGTTGGAAGCCACACACACGCCCTCAACAACAACACGCGCAAGGTGAATGGTTGCAAGGTCAAGGCATTGCCTACGCGCGTTACACGCACAGCAAATGGCCAGGTTTTGGCGCGGCATGGGCCGCTTGGGTGGCTGACGTGCAAGTGCATCAAACCACGGGTGAAGTGCAAGTCAAACGCGTCGTGGTCGGGCATGACGCTGGTCGCGTCATCAACCCGAAAGGCGTTGAACACCAAGTGCATGGCAATGTGTTGCAGACCACGAGCCGCGCCTTGTTTGAACACATGCAAACCGATGCCAATGATGGCCGCGTGACCAGTGCGGAGTGGGGCAGTTATCCGATTTTGAATTTCAAGCAAGTGCCGGTGATTGAAGTCGTGCAAATGCCGCGCCCCTTGCAAGACCCACTGGGTGCGGGTGAATCGTCTTCGGTGCCAGGCACGGCAGCGATTGCAAACGCCATATTCGATGCCACTGGGGTGCGATTTCGCAATCCGCCTTTCACGCCTGAGGTGGTGCGTGCGGCTTTGCACCCGTTGTCAGCACCTGTCACCCCAACGCCGCCTGTCGAACAGGAACCCGCCAGCGCACCGCGATCGGCTCAGCCTGGATGGGATGTGTCTTGGGGAAAGCGAATCACACACATTGGCGGCGCGCTGTTCGCGACCATCGCCGTGGTCAGCGCATGGGTCGGTGTGCGAACCGCGTTGCCAAGCGTCGCACCAGTGGCCGCTGCGTTCAGTGAGTCGCAAATCAGCCGGGGCGCCACATTGGCAGCGTTGGGCAATTGCATCACGTGTCACACCGCTGACCAAGGCGTTCCTTTGGCAGGTGGCAAACCGTTTGTCACACCCTACGGCACCGTCTACAGCACCAACCTCAGTCCGGATCTGCAGACCGGCATCGGTGCATGGTCGTACCAAGCGTTTGCACGCGCCATGCGCGAAGGTATTTCGCAAGATGGCCATGCCTTGTACCCGGTGTTTCCGTTCACCTCGTTTGCACGCATCAGCGATGACGACATGACCGCGTTGTATGCGTGGTTGATGTCGCAACCGCCCGTGACGCACACCCCGCCTGAGGCGCACATGTGGGGTGGTTTGAATTTCCGTCCGTTGCTGTCGGTGTGGAATGGTTTGTTTCACCAAGACCGGCAAGAGCGATACGACAGCAGCCAAACAGCGCAATGGAACCGCGGTGAATACTTGGTCAATGGCGTGGCGCATTGCGGCGCATGCCATACCCCGCGCAATGCTTTGGGTGCAGAACAAAAGCAAACCGGCTACATGCAAGGCGCCATGGTGGAAGGTTGGCATGCGCCGGCATTGACCGCGTTCAACGCTTCCCCCATGCCTTGGCGTGCGCAAGATTTTTTCAATTACCTGCGACAGGGATTCAGTGGTTTTCACGGCACAGCCAGTGGCCCGATGGCACAAGTGGTTCGCAATTTGCACAGCGTGTCAGACGAAGATGTGCAAGCCATGGCGGTGTATTTGGCATCGTTGAATCCGGCAGCAGCCGCATTGGATGACGCCGATTTTGGTGCACGAGCCCTGAGTGTGGTGACCCAAGCGGCGGCCAGCGCTGCGCTGAATGATGCAGCTGCGCGTCAATTCGCAGGCAGTTGCGGGGCGTGTCACCACGAGGGTGACGGCCCACAGTTACTGGGTGTGAACCAACCCTTGGCCCTCAATGGCAACTTGCACAGTGACAACCCTGCCAACCTGATCAAAGTGATCTTGCATGGTGTGCAACAACCCGCATCAAGACAAACTGGATTCATGCCAGGGTTTGAACACAGTTTGAGCAAGGCGCAAATCGTGTCGTTGGTGAAATGGATGCGACAGCGTTATGCGCCAAACAAACCGGCTTGGACTGAAGCTGACATTGCAAAGGCATTCCCATGACAAAGCGACAGCCAGTGTCGGTTCGCTGGTTAAACCTATCCAAATCGTGGCGTATCGCTGCGGGCTTGCTGAGTGCATGTGTGTGTGGCTTCGCGACATTGACATCCTATGCGGCCGACACAAAACCAGAAGCGAGTAAAGCAGAGCGCATCGCCACTTTCCGCCAAAACGTCGACAAGATATTGCGACAGTTGGACGCGCGCCAAGGGCCGGGTTTGGCTGTGTGGGTGGAGTGGGAAGGTGAAGTCGTCTACAACAACTGGGCGGGATTGGCGCAACGTGAACAACGCATTCCCATCGATGGCAACACATTGTTCGAATTGGCATCTGCTTCGAAGCCCGTGACCGCCGCCGCAGTGATGCAGCTGGCTGACAGTGGCGTACTCAGCCTTGACGACAGCGTGACCCGATGGATCCCCGACATGTCAGTGGAGTGGAAGGGCATCACGGTTCACCATTTGTTGACGCAAAGCGCAGGTGTGCCGGACTACATGCGGCAAATCACCGCCGCCACGTTGATGGAGTTGGATGGATTGACCAACGACAAATTGTTGCAACGCTGGCGTACCGATCCACGATTGAGTTTTTCGCCGGGCACCAGCGCGCAATACAGCAACAGTAACTATGTGTTGCTGGCGGAAATTGTCGCCAGGGCTTGTGGCAAGAGTTTTGGTGAATGTTTGCGACAACGCATGTTCGAGCCTTTGGGCATGACACACAGCCGGGTGGAAACAGAGTCCCACATGGCCAATGAAACATTGGCATTGAACTATGCTGCGACCGTTCGCACCAAAGGCATTCAACTGCGCACCGAAGGACCCACGGGCATTTACAGTTCACTGTCCGACATCGCCACTTGGCTGCGTGCTTACCAAGACGGAAAAATTGTCAGCCCTGACAGCCAAACCCGCATGACCACCCCGGGGTCTGCCCATGCTGTCTTCGACAACGGTGACTTTTATGGCATGGGCTGGGTTTTGTCAGGCGACAAACCCAGTCAGGGTGCTTATGCACATGCCGGTCAGAAAGACGGGTACCGAACGCTCATTCGTGCCAACCCCCATTACCGTGTCAGTTACATCTTGCTAAGCAATGGCGGTGACTTGGTGTTCCCTGTGACCCAAGAAGTGCAGTATTGGATACAAGAGTTGTTCGAGGGGTCGTTTTAAAAAGAATCACCAGTGTCAATGTTCTGAAGTCGTGTTTGATATCAGTGACAAAGACAATTCATTGGGCGTGTCAGTGTGTTGGCTGACGTCGAGCATTTCAATCCCCAGAATTTTGCCTTCAGCATCAAAATCAAACACCAACCCAGGACGTAATTCATCACTCACGGCGACAGTACCTGTCTTCAAGCGGATATACATGGCATCAGCTTGGGGGTCATATTCAATTTTCATCGGACAACTCCATATTTTTCAAATTTCGTGGTGACCATGACAGTGATGACAAGCATCTCGATATTTCCTTCGGTGAGCACACGCAAAAGCATTTGCTTACCATTTCGCACGATCAATGATTGACTTTCACGTCGTCCTTTGTCTGCTGATTGTGTTCTCAGGGGAAATAACAAAGTTTGTACAACTTCCGAAGCGGTTATGCCTCGGTCGAGCATTCGATCCTTGGCATGTGTGGTGTAGTTTATGACTGGATGCGCAATGCGTGCAATATTTTCTGGGTCGTTTGGCATGGGTTAAACAAATACGTATTCGCTGAACCTGATTTTGGTGACCATGCATTTCAACCACGGTCAGTGGCAGATTCGTTTTATGTGTGCGATAAACAACTTTGCAGCAACTGCCAACCCTTTAACATCTGCCCATGCCTGTCCATCAAATTCTCAAAATGGGTGACGCGCGTTTGTTGCGTGTGGCCGAACCTGTGACGGTGTTTGACACACCGGAGTTGCACACGCTGATTGCAGACATGCGCGAAACCATGGCCACAGCCAATGGTGCAGGGCTGGCGGCGCCACAAATTGGTGTTCATCTACAAGTGGTGATTTTTGGAAGTCCGCATCCGAACCCGCGTTACCCTGACCGACCACGGGTGCCAGAGACGGTATTGATCAACCCCGTCATCACGCCCATCGGTACAGAAGAAGAGCAGGATTGGGAAGGGTGCTTGTCAGTGCCCGGCTTGCGCGGCATGGTGCCGAGATGGGTGCATATTCGCTACACCGGGTTTGATGAAAAAGGCCATCCCATCGATCGAACCGTGAATGGTTTTCATGCGCGTGTGGTGCAACATGAATGCGATCACTTGATCGGCAAGCTCTACCCTATGAATTAACGCTGATACCTGTTAACCGGCATGCCTGCACTCTGTCTTCTCTGCATTTCTAACCGCTCAAACATGTTCAACATCGATTCAATGCGCGGTGGTTTGGACAGCATCGCAGGGTCAGGTGCCAACGTTTGTGCACTGAGTTGACACTGTTCCACCAGGTACGCAATGCCTGCCAAGGGTTGCGGTTGATGGCGTTGCACAGTGACCCAACGCGATTGCACCCATGCGCGGGCCAACAGCCACAGTTTGCGTTTGCCGCTGACCACGCTGCGATGGTTGACCGGGTCCATGCCGATGCGGCGCAGTTGGTGGCCTATTTCGGCGTAGATGAGATTGGCTGACATGATGGCCGAGCGGCAATCGCGCGGCAAATGGGCAATGCCCGCCGTGGATTGTTTGTACAAACGGTCGGCCTCTTGCAGCACCCGCTCAACCACGCGTTGCAAGGCGGGTGTACACGTTGGTGTGAGCAACCAGGCATCAGGGTCCATGCCTTCTTCGCGCATCCATTGCAATGGCAAATACACACGGCCGATGCGTGCGTCTTCGCCCACATCTCGCGCGATGTTGGTGAGTTGCATGGCCACGCCCAATTCACACGCTCGCGCCAGTGTGACCGCTTGTTGCGGGCCCATGATCCAGCACATCATGGCACCCACACTGCCCGCCACACGCGCGGCATAGCCGTGCAAATCTTCCATGGTGTCGTAGCGCCGTTCATGGCCGTCCCACGCAAAACCATCCAGCAATGCGTCCAACAAATGGCGCGGTAAATCATGGCGTTGCACCACCACCGCCAAGGCGCGGTCTTCAACCGTGTTCTCGGGTTGACCGGCATAAATGCGGTCCAAGCGGTGGTGAAGCCGCATCATGTCGACGCAGGCGGTCAAATCATGGTCGGCTTGGTCAGTAAAAGGCAAGGGCATGGGGGACCACCTGTTCAAGCATTTTGGCTGACATCAACACACTGGGAACGCCTGCACCGGGTTGCGTGCCGGCGCCCACCAAAAACAAATTCTTCACATCTTCGCTGCGGTTGTGCGGACGAAACCAAGCACTTTGCGTGATGACTGGCTCTAACCCAAACCCCGCGCCTTTGAACGACCACAGGCGGTCTTGGAAATCTTGGGGCGTGGTCACGCGCGACGTGACGATGTGTTGTTTCAAATTCGGCAACACGCTGTCTTGCAATGCAGTTGCAATCGCATCCCGGTATTGCTCGGTGATGGCGGGCCAATCGGTGCCACTGCTCAAATTGGGAACAACGGACAAGGCGTAAAACGTGTCGCATCCAGCGGGTGCCAACGAAGGATCGGTGGCAGTCGGACGGTACAAATACAGGCTGAAATCTTTGGCCAGTGTGTGGTTCTTGAAAATGTCTTGCAACAGTTCTTTATAGCGTGGACCCAGCACCATCATGTGGTGCGGCACCTCTTTGTACTGCGTGTTGGTACCGAAATACCAAACGAACAAGCCGGACGAGTATTGGCCCTTTTCAATCCGGCGGTTGCTCCAATGGGGTCGGTCTTGCGCTTCGATCAAGTGGCGGTATGTCCATGCCGCGTCTGCGTTGCTGACCACGATGTCGGCACCGATCAACTCACCGTTGTCCAATTCGACCGCGACCGCTTTGCCATCTTTGACGCGAATGCGTGTGACAGGGGCGTTGTAGCGGATGGGGACCATGCGGTTTTTGAGCAATCCCACCAAGGCATTGACGATGGCGCCCGTGCCGCCCATGGCCGAATGCACGCCCCAGCGTTGTTCAAGGATGTGGATCAGCGAATACACACAAGTGACTGAAAACGGATTGCCTCCAATCAGCAACGGGTGAAAACTCATGACGATGCGCAGTTTGGGGTGCTTGAGGTAGCGCGCGACCATGCTGTGAATAGAGCGCCAGGCCTTCATGCGTGCCAAGTTGGGCAAGGCTTTGATGACATCACCGATGGTTTCAAACGGGATCGAACCCAATTCAACAAACCCCAATTCATAGCATCGCGCCGAGGCTTTCATCAGGTCTTTGAACCCTTGCACATCAGATGGGCTGATGGCTTCAATTTGTGCCAGCATGGACGCTTCGTCATTGCTGTAGTCAAAGTGCGTGCCATCGTCAAAACGAATCCGGTAGAACGGCGACATCGGCCGCAAATCCACATGGTCTTCCATGCGTTGACCGCACAAGCTGAACAGCTCTTGCAATAAATGCGGCAGCGTGATGATGGTCGGACCCGCATCGAATGTGAACCCATCTTGCTTGTGCACATAGGCGCGGCCACCGGGGGCATCGAGTTTTTCCAAGACCTGAACTTGGTAGCCCATCACGCTCAAACGGATCGCGGCGGCCAATCCACCAAAACCACTGCCAATGACAACGGCGCGTGGTGAATGCCGCGCTGGGGTTTCGCCCGATGCGCGGTCGATTTCTGTGCGAAAGGCGTTCATGCTGGGTCAGCCTGGTTGGTGGCGTTCACAGGCAAGTGGACAGTGGTGTCGGTGTCAGTCAATGGCAACCGGGGCAATGCATACGGGCTGCGTTTCATGGCCCAGCCCCACACACGTTGCAAAGGCAGCGCGAACACCATCAACACGTGTTCAATGATGGCCAAGCCCAGCAACGACGAGAGCAGTACCCAGCCGGTGCTGATGATCACCGCGCCGGTTTTCAATTCCCACACCATCCAAGACCAAACCACCACGGACAGCGCCATGGTGAAAAAGAAAAAAGGACTGATGCGACCGCTTTTGAAATAGCTGGCGATGTAGCGCAAGTGCACTGGCAAATACTGTTCACCGACTTGCGGCACACCAAAAAACAAATTGAGTTTGGCGCTCAAACGCATGCACCACAGCAACGCGTAGGTGCACAAGGCCACGTGGTTGGGTTGACCTTGTTGCAAAGCCAGCAACACGCCAAAGTTAAACAGCAATGCCACTTCGTGGTAGAGCAAAGCCATCACGGATTGGCCAAAGCGTTGGTTCAGTCCCAAACCCGGGTCGAGCGCGGTACGTCGAGGCCCAGCCAACCAGCCAGTGAGAAACGCCATCTCATGCCAACTCCACATGGCGATCACACTGACAAAGCCAATGTAAGCGTTGGTCACCGAATGTGAACGCATGCTCAGCGACGCTGTCCACAAGCTCAAACCCAGCAAAAAGCTGAGACAAAACATGCTCCACCGAAAGGTGGCGGCGGGCAGGCGCACTAGCCACAAAATCGCACCCGTGCCCAACCACCAGCAAAACACCGCAAACAAGCTGGCGCCAAGCGTGGTGGAGAAAAAATCAATCATGCAAACATGCCTTTACCAAGTCGGTTGCATGCGTATGTCGGCAGGCAAAGCGTTTTTCTTGACAGGCAGCAAGTACAACCGGCCAAAAGTGAACACGGCTTGCACCGCTGTGATCGCGCGGCCAGCCAAGCCGATGACGCCACCGCGTTCTTTGGCTTTGGCGTTCGCAATAGACAACTCGACCAAGCGCGTCATGCAGGCACGGAATGTGGGGTGGTCAATGTCCACCTCGACAGGGAAGACTTGGCGTGCGATGTCTGACGTGATGCGAAACACTTCATAGTCGTAATCGGTGGACTCAAATCCCATGGCCTCGTGCAACAAAGGACGGGTGTGATCACGCACATACATGGTGGCGTACACCGCGAGAATGAAAAAGCGAATCCACAGCAAGTTGACGCCTCGCAGCAAATGGGGGTTGGCGCGCATGATCAATGCAAACGATTCGCCGTGACGGAATTCGTCATTGCACCAGCGTTCAAACCAGCGAAAGATCGGGTGAAAGCGCTTGTCGGGATGTTTTTCGAGTTGACGGTAAATGGTGATGTAACGCGCATAGCCGATTTTTTCGGACAGGTAGGTGGCGTAAAAAATGAATTTGGGTTTGAAGAAGGTGTAGGACTTGGTGCGTTTGAGTTGGCCCAAATCAATGCCCAAATCAAAGTCGCGCAATGATTGGTTGATGAATCCAGCATGGCGAGATTCGTCGCGCGCCATGAAGGTCATCAGTTGCTTGATATCGGGGTTGTTCACATGCTTGCGCACTTCGTTGTACAAAATGCAGCCGGAGAATTCTGAGGTGAGTGAGCTGATCAAGAAGTCCAAAAACTCTTGACGCATTTCGGGTGATAACTGTGGCATCAACTCGCGTACTTCGTCGGCAAACGCCGCGTCACGTTGGAAGTGGTCATGGTTGTTGTCGCCTTCGTACTCTTTCATCATCGCGTCCCATTCGGCACGCACGGATTCGATGTTGAGGCGGTCCATGGCATCGAAATCGGTGGTGTAAAAGCGTGGACTCAGCACGGTGTTGCGCACAGCTTTGGCGTTGGCTTGGGCGGCGTTTTCTACCGTGCCGATCAGCAATTCAACATGGTCAAAGTCAAGGGCGGCAGCTTGGGTCATGGCTTACTCCTGGGAAGCGTTCAGAGAAGGTTTGGCGTGAATTTGCAATTGGGCAAAGGACGACATGTTGGTCGGTCCAAAAGATTCGAGGTCAATTCGCACACTGGTGGCTGGGTCGATCAAGGTCAAGCGACCATCGGTGTGGCCTTTGAGTTCAAACCCTGGGCCTGAACCAATGCCACGGCGCATGCGCTCGCGCGACAGTGTGCGCAAGGTGCCGCGCACAAACCCTTGTTCGCCTTGGTAACGAGCGATTTCCATTTGGTTGCTGGCGTCCAGCACAGCGATGTCGCCATTCGGGCGATCTTCAAAACGCAGTGTCAATTGCCAAGCGACTGGCGCGTCGTTTTGCGGGGAGACCACGCCTTGGTTACGCAGCAACGCCACCACCAACAGCACGCTGCACAAGAAACCGACAAAGATCCAACCGGTCAGGTTGTGGTGGCCGGGCAGGTTGTTGTTGGACAAGGATTGGCTCATGTGGAATACGCCCCTTGGTTCATGTCCATGTCAGCTGACGTGTCGATGATGTCACCGAGCATGACCGGCACGTGCGGGTTGGCTTCGCGCCAAGCCAGCGCCAGTCGTTCGCCGACACGCACCGCGTCCGCAATGCAGCGCAAACAGGGCTCTGGGTTTTTCAAGGCCCATGGCTTGGCATGCGGCCACAGGTTCAGCCAAGCGATGTGATCGTCACCCGCCAACTTCAAAGCGATATCGCCACTGCCGTTTTTCAATGGCTTGACACTGGCCGCGGCCACCATGCGCAAGGGCAGGTTGAATGTCAGCGTGAGCACAATGCCGATGCGCATCACCATCCGTTTGTTGGTCAAGGTGTAGAGCGCGGTTCGCGCTGTCATCCAAGCCAACCACGCGAGTACCGCCAATGCCGTCAAACTGAGCACCAAACTGGTGGCCAGTGGCACCAGCAATCGGGGTTGAGGTTCGCCCAGCAAATACAACGTTTGCAACACCATCATCACCCCGAAATACACCGCCAACGTGCGCACATGAAACACGTGCACAGCCAATGATTTCCAGTCAGGTGAACCTTGCCACAACAGGCGTTCACCTGCTGGCAAGGCCTCAGGCAAACCGGGGGCGGCCTCGAACTCGTGTTCGTGGTGAGGATTGATGTTCAAAACAATGGCTCCTGACGTTCAGGCATGGCATACAGGGTGCCAGCGCCGTAATAGGCGGTGATTTTTTCTTCCTCTAGCAATGTGATTTGTGCGTCGCTTTTGGTTTTGGGGACATTGGCAAATTGCGACGCCAGAATGGATGACACAAAGACACCGCGGCGGTTGATACGCGAGAAAGTCATGGGCAACAACACGGTGTCTCCGGAATGCAGTGACACTTCGATGTAGCGGAACATCATTTCGCAACGGTCGACCCACAGGTCTTTGACATGACCGGCTTCGAACCGGTCTGCGCCATACACCGGTAAGCCGCGCGGATCAATGTCGGGTGACATCACACCATGGTCGGCGGCCACGCGCAAGGGCACGATCTTGATGTCGCCACCGTGGTAGAGGTCTGGTTCATCTGCGCGTGCCGCCCATGCACCGGGACCGACACCGGCGAGCAAAGGATCACCCACAGGCTCCAAAGGTGCACCCAGCCAAGCATGCGCAGGTTGAGCGGAGTAACTGCCATCCACACGGTTGACATCTGGCGCGAGGAATTCACGGCCATCGGCCATCTTGAACACTTTGGGCTCTGGCACGGGCCAGCCAATTTGCACAGGACCCCCTTGCAAATGGCCGTTGTCCATCGGGTAGCCTTCGCGGTGGTTTTCGCGGGCAAGGTAATAAATCAGGCCTGCAAAGAAAATCCAAAACATATAGAGGACGATTTGGGCAACGTCCACGTATTGGGTGATAGCACCAGTTTCCATGCTCATTCTCCTTCTAAGAGCGCTAAAAAAGCTCAGCCCGGCAGTTCAGCCAAACCAAATCGGTTGTCTTGGGGCAGACCGGCTTGCCGCTTGCGACTGACCAGAGGACCCAAGGCAATCAACACACAAAACAACATGTACATCTCGATGTGAAACACCACGCTGTAACCCGTTACCGGTGAGACCAACGCCTCACCCAGCAAACCCTGTTCTGCCAGATGACCCACCACGTCCCGGGTGACGCCACCTAAGGCCATGGCAATGCCGGATGCCGTGGCTTGCACCGCACCCCATGCACCCAGCACCATGCCGGCATGAAAAGCATCGGTCATGGCCATCGCACTCAGCAACATGCCCACCGAAAACAAGCCACCGCCAAACCCGATCAAGGTGGCACCGGTTTGGAACAACCATGTGGAATGCAATGGGGCAGAAAAAATCACACAGGCAAACGCAGGCAATCCAATCAGCGCCCCGAGTGCGGCCAATCGGCAAGCGTCCATGC
>RFYK01000068.1 GCA_009925585.1 Betaproteobacteria bacterium
GTACTGGTCGGTGCGCCCGGGCACGACCATGGTGAAGTGGTTGTCGATGCCTTCCTCTAGTCCGTCCAGCACCGCGAGTCGCAGTGCAGCGGCCAGATGCACTTTGGCTTGCCAAACAGGGTCCATTGCTGCAGAGGTGGGCAGGGTGTGAACTGACATGGGCGTCCCTCAGTTAGTGCGAAACAAACGCCGAGAATAACTGAAGTGATGGCCGCTGGTTTTCATGCAGAACCAACGAAGGTGACATTCATGTTTCGGGGAACGGCGCTGGTGCCCAAAGCGTGGACCGGAGCGGCCAGCTTGGGCTCACGCCTGCTTGTCCGCCAACGCTTTTTCCGCTTCCACTTTCAGCGCAAATTCGGCTCGCAGCGCGCGCAATTTTTCACGCGGGTCTTCTTTGGTGGTGGCGACGTCCAGAGCCATTTCAGCAATGAAGCGGCTGGGCATGGCATTCACCATCTCGCGCCCCTTTTTGCGGCGCTTGCTCCAACTGACCAACAGGCTGCGTTGTGCACGCGTGATGCCGACATACATCAAGCGCCGTTCTTCTTGAATACGGGTCAGGTTGAGCGCGTCTTGTTGGGAACTGACACCGTCTTCTTCGGGCTTGAAAGGCAACAAACCTTCATTCACGCCTGCCAACATGACATGCGGCCACTCCAGCCCTTTGGCCGCATGCAAGGTCGAAAGTGTCACCACGTCTTGTTCATTTTCACGGTCACTCAAGGTGGACAACAAGGCGATGGTTTGGGCCACCTCCAGCAAGGATTTGGCTTCGCTCACCAGACTCACACCCGCGGCATCGTCGACTTCGCCGCCGCAACGCTTGGCCATCCAGTCGACAAAATCCAGCACGTTGGTCCAGCGTGCGGCGGCCAATTTGTCGCTGTCTTCGTTGTCATACAAATGCTTTTCGTACTGGATGTCTTTGAGCCATTGCAGCAACAGGGCCAACGCTGCTTCACTGCCTTGTGTGTGGCGAGCACGGAATTGCAAATCGTTGATCTCGTTGCCAAAGGCCTGCAAGCTGTCGACCGCACGTGGTGGCAACACGCTGATCAGTGAATGACTGAACACCGCTTCAAACAAACTGATTCGGTATTGGTTGGCAAATTCGCCGAGCTTTTGCAAAGTGGTGTGGCCGATGCCGCGCTTGGGCGTGGTGACGCAGCGCAAAAAAGCCGGGTCGTCATCGTTGTTGACCCACAAGCGCAGCCAAGCGCACAAATCGCGAATTTCAGCGCGGTCAAAAAAACTCTGTCCCCCCGACACCTTGTACGGTATGGCGGCTTTGCGAAACGCTTGCTCGAGCACACGAGATTGGTGGTTGGCGCGGTAGAGCACCGCAAAATGTTTCCAATCACGCCATTGACCCAGGCCCACGCCCGTGTCGGTGCCGGCGCGCAAGCTTTGGATGCGCAGCACGATGCGCTCGGCTTCGTGTTCTTCGTTGTCGGCGTCTGACACGCGAACCGGTTCGCCAGGGCCCAATTCAGAAAACAAGGTTTTGGGAAACAGTTTGGGGTTGGGGCCGATGACGTTGTTCGCCGCTTGAAGAATGGCGCCGGTTGAGCGGTAGTTTTGCTCGAGCTTGACAACCTTCAGCGCAGGGAAGTCCACGGGCAGCTTTTGCAAATTGTCCAAGGTGGCGCCACGCCAACCATAAATGGATTGGTCATCGTCACCCACTGCTGTGAAGCGTGCGCGTTCACCGACCAGCAACTTGAGCATCTCGTATTGCGTGGCATTGGTGTCTTGGTATTCGTCAACCAACACATGCCCTGTTTGCTGCTGCCAGGCTTCGCGTACGTCGGCATGCTGTTGCAACAGTTTGAGCGGCAGGCCGATCAGGTCATCGAAGTCCACACTTTGGTATGCCGAGAGTCTTTCTTCATAACGCGCCATGATGCGCGCCGTGATGCGCTCGTTGTCGCTCTGGGCTTGGGCCTCGGCCATGGCGGCGTTCAGTCCTTGGTTTTTCCACAAACTGATGGCCCATTGCCATTTGCGCGCGGTGGCCAAGTCCGAGCTGCCGCCTGCATCTTTCAAGATAGAAGTGACGTCATCGGTGTCGAGGATGCTGAAATTTTTCTTCAGACCCAGCACCTCACCGTTTTGACGCAGCATGCGCACGCCCAAAGCGTGAAACGTACAGATCAACACCTTTTGTGCAGACTTGCCGACCAGTTGCTTGGCGCGTTCGCGCATTTCAGCAGCGGCCTTGTTGGTGAACGTGATGGCCGCGATCCGCTCGGGCGCCAGACCGAGTTGGATCAAATGCGCAATTTTGTGGGTGATCACCCGTGTTTTGCCTGAGCCCGCACCGGCCAGTACCAGACAAGGGCCTTGGACATGGTGTACCGCTTCGAGTTGAGGGAGGTTCAGGGGCGCAGACATGCAGGCGACAAGTGAGAGACAGAAACAGGCAAAGCCAGTGATCATAGCGATGACAATCTCGGGCATGCTCCATATCTTGTCGGTCACGTTTCCGTTTTTTGCATTGGTCTTGGCCGGTTATGTCGCGGCGCGTCGAGGTTGGATGCCATTGGCAGCCATCCCAGGCTTGAACGCGTTCGTGCTGTATTTCGCGCTGCCGTGCATGTTGTTTCGATTTGGTTCGAGCACACCGATGACGCAATTGTTTGACCCTGCGGTGGCGCTCTTGTACAGCGTGTGTGCGGTGGGCATGTTGGCGTTGGGCATGGCTCTGCTGCGCAGGCGCCAATTGAGTTGGAACGATTCGGCGTTTGGCACCATGGCGGTGGCATTTCCCAACACGGGTTACATGGGCTTGCCGTTGTTGCTCAATTTGCTCGGCCCCTCGGCGGTGGGCACGGCCATCGTCACGATATTGGTCGATGTGTTCTTCACCAGTTCGGTGTGCATCGCCATGTCACGCATGGACCATGCGCAAGACCATGGCGTTCGAAGTGCTGGATGGCAAGCGCTCAAGAGCGTGGTCAGCATCCCTTTGACATGGGCGATTGGTTTGGGCGCCTTGTTTTCTGCGAATGCTTGGGCATTGCCATCGATGCTGTCGCAAACCGTTGGCTTGATGGCCGCTGCGGCGCCTCCCGTCGCCTTGTTCACCATCGGAGCAGTGTTGGTGCGCCCCGCTCAAACAGCTTCAGCGACCGGTTGGCAATGGCGCCAAGGTGGGCTCGAACTGATGATGACGCTGACCAAATTGCTGGTGCATCCCGTGTTAGCGGGTGTGGTGGGATGGTTGTTGCAGCAAGCAGGCTTGCCTTTGTCTGATGGCGCGTTGATGGCGGTGGTGTTGGTGGCTGCCTTGCCCAGTGCCAGCAACAGCGCATTGCTGGCTGAACGCTTTGCGGCTGACAGTGGGCGCATCACCCGGGTGATATTGCTGACCACCGCGTTGGCTTTTCCCAGCTTTTCTGCTTGGGTGGCTTTTTTCAAACCCTGAATTCAAATCACCAACGGGTCGACATCGATCGCCCAACGGTTGACCGATTTGTGGCGATCCCGAAGGGCATGCAAGTCTTCTTGCCAATGGTTTAAAAACGATTGCAATGCGCGGCGCGATGTGGATTCAATCAGCATTTGGGCACGTTCCACATTCGCGACACGTTGCAAGCCCATGGGCACCGCAGGGTACACCGTGACGGATTGCCCTTGCGAAGCCAGCCAATGCTGGCCGGTGTCTCTGGCGGCATTCAAAAAGGCTTGCGCCGCTTCTTGTGTGCGCGCCTCGGCACGCAGCAAGGCTTGAAAACTGAACGGCGGTAGGCCAGCTTGTCTGCGCTCAGTCAATTGTTGTTCGGCAAACCCTGCCACATCGTGTTGTTTGAGGCATTCAAACAAAGGGTGTGCCGGATGAAAAGTTTGCACCCACATTTCGCAACCGTGGCTTGTCGACAACTGGGCGTCTCTGCCTGCGCGACCGGCGGCTTGCGACAGCAGTGCAAACAAACGCTCCGGGGCGCGGAAATCGGCGCTGAACAACGCCCCGTCCGGGTTCAGCGCGGCCACCAGCGTGACCCGTCTGAAGTCGTGGCCCTTGGCAACCATTTGGGTGCCGACCAGCACATCGACATCGCCATCGTGCACTTGCGCCAGTTGACGCACCAGTTCGCCTTTGGCGCGGGTTGAATCGGCATCGATGCGCGCAATCCGCACAGGCGAGCCATCGGCGCGTGGCGTGTCTTGAAGCAACTCGGCCAAATGTTCTTCGATTTTTTCAGTGCCATGCCCCAATGCGCCAATGTCTTGGTTGCCACAAGCGGGGCAAGCGCGTGGCACAGGCTGCGTCAAACTGCAATGGTGGCAGCGCAAACTGCGGTCAGATTTATGGAACACGCGGAACGCGCTGCAATGCGGGCATTCGCTTTTCCAACCGCATGACGTGCAATGCAACACCGGCGCATAGCCACGGCGGTTGAGCAATACCAGCACTTGTTCACCTCGGCCCAAACGTTCACGCATGGCCGCCAGCAACGGCGCAGACACCAAGGTACGACGCGGTTGTTTGCCCATGTCAACCCGACGCAGTTGCGGCAGGCTGCCTTGGCCGATGCGGCTGGGCATGGACAGGCGCACATAGCGCGGCGCGTCATTCGCATCGGTCGGTGAACGGCTGTGGTGCCAGCTCTCCAGCGACGGCGTGGCCGACCCCAACAAAACTTGCGCTGATTGCAACCGTCCGCGGTACACCGCCAAATCGCGCGCAGAGTAACGCGCACCTTCTTGTTGTTTGTAGCTCGGGTCATGTTCTTCATCCACCACGATCAGTTTCAGGTGCGGCACCGAGGCCAGCACGGCCAAGCGCGTCCCCAGCACCAATCGCGCTTGTCCGGTGTGGGCAGACAACCAACTGTTGAGCCGTTGCGCGGGTGTCATGCCGCTGTGCATCGAGACGATGGCGTGTTCGCCGAGCGCGGCAAACCGGTTGCGCACCCGTTCTTCCAGTTGCGGGGTGAGGTTGATTTCAGGCACCAACATCATCACTTGCGCTTGTGGGTCTTGCGCCATCACCTCGGCGGCGCGGCGCAAATACACCTCGGTTTTACCGCTGCCCGTGTTGCCATGCTCAGGCGGCTGTGTGCTGGCGTGGCAACCAGCACTTGCAAAAATGTGACCATGTCAATACCCCAGTTGCGCGAGGATATTCAGAGAAAACTTCATATACCGGCCTAAGTGGTTGATTGACAAAGGATTTGAAAACGATCCAGAATTTCTGTGGATAACTTTGTTGACAGCTTGTCAGAGGGGTTCAGAAAGCCCGATAAATCAAGGCTTTGAACACAATGCCCGAAAATTTGGCAACCATGCGATCTGTTCAAAATCAACGGGTTACAAAAAAACCAAGCCGCTGAATAATTTTTTGGGGGTGTACGTCCTTGGTATAGGAAGGAATTAAATTTTGTGCATAAGTTCACTTGTCAGCAGCAAAAGTTGACTTGACAAAGTCAATGTTTTGCTTGACGCATGGCCTTGGAGTGGCTGTGAACCGCCTCAACCAGTGCGCTGACATGGTCAGGCGGGGTGAATTGGCTGATGCCGTGACCCAGATTGAAGACATGGGTGGGGCCGCTGGTGTGGGTATCGGTGTGCGGCGGGCCAAAAGAATCCAGCACTCGGCGCACTTCGGTGGCTATCGCATCAGGCGGGGCGAACAAGATGTTGGGATCGATGTTGCCTTGCAGCGCTTTGCCGGGACCGCCTGCCTTGCCGCCCACCAGCTGACGCGCTGTGCCCAGGTTCATGGTCCAGTCCAGACCCAGCACCTCGCAATCCAAGTCTTTCATCTCGGGCAACCATAAACCACCGCCTTTGGTGAACACAATGCGAGGGATGGTTTGTCCGTCATGACTGCGTTTGAGTTGGGCCAGCACGCGCTCGGTATATGCCAAACTGAAACTTTGGAATGCGCCATCGGCCAACACTCCGCCCCAGCTGTCAAACACCATCACGGCTTGTGCCCCAGCGTCGATTTGCGTGTTCAGGTAAAGCGCCACCGCGTCGGCGTTGATGGCCAGTATGCGGTGCATCAAATCCGGGCGGCTGTACATGAGCGATTTGACCAGCCGGTAATCATCCGACCCGCCACCCTCGACCATGTAGCAAGCCAATGTCCAAGGACTGCCTGAAAAGCCAATCAGCGGCACACGGCCGTTCAACGCTTTTCGAATCGAGGTGACCGCGTCGAACACATATTGCAGTTTGTGCATGTCAGGGACGGCCAGCGCTGCCACCGCGGCTTCATCGCGCACCACTTTTTCAAACTTGGGGCCTTCACCTTGGGCAAAACTCAAGCCCAAACCCATGGCATCGGGCACGGTCAGGATGTCAGAAAACAAAATGGCCGCATCCAAGGGATAGCGGTCCAGCGGCTGCAGGGTTACCTCGGTGGCGTAATCCACATTGGTAGCCAACCCCATGAAACTGCCCGCTTTGGCGCGCGTGGCGCAGTATTCCGGCAAGTACCGACCTGCTTGTCGCATCAGCCAGACGGGGGTGTGATCGGTGGCCTGACGCAAGCAGGCTTTGAGGAAGCTGTCGTTGAGAAGAGGGGTAGTCATTCAGATATTGTGACAGGGTAAATTGACACTCTGCTCGGGTCTTGTCCTTACTCGCCATTGGAATTAATTGGGGTCAGACCCCAATTTGCAGGAAATTGGTATCTGACCCCAATTAACTAATTCAAGTCAGCAAGCGCCTTCAAAACCAAGTCTGGCGACAACAACTCGGACAGCACCTGGGGCGGTTTCCCCGGCGCTTGCAGCACATACACCGGCACTCCGCTGCGGCCCAAAGCGTTCAGCGCCTGGCTGATGACCGGGTCTTGCCGGGTCCAGTCCGCTTGCAGCAGCAACACATCTTGGTCGGCAAAGGCTTTCAATACGCGTGGATCCCGCAGCGTGGTTTGCTTGTTCACTTGACAAGTGACGCACCAGGCGGCGGTGAAATCGATGAAGACCGCTTGCTGTTTTTGCATCGCTTGCTCGACCCGTTGTGGCGACCAAGCTTGCCAGAGGTCGTCTTTGGACGCGGACGCATCGGGCGTTGGCATGGCTTGCCAAACCGGTTGCGACAGCCACACCAGACCACACAGGCTGGCAATGAAGAATGCACGCACCCATTGACCCGCAGGTTTGGCCAAACCGAGCGACCAGACCCATCCACCCACCAAAATCAACCCGGCCAGTAACAGTGCGACCGCCTCCGCGCTGGTTTGCTGGGAGAACACCCAAAGCAACCAGACCACGGTCAACAGCATGGGGAAAGCCAAGGTTTGACGCAGCACTTGCATCCATGCGCCAGGTTTGGGCAGCCATGCGGCAGTGGCGGGTAACCACGCACTCAGGGTGAACGGCAGCGCCAAACCCAAACCCAAGCTCAGGAAAATCAACAAGCCTTGCCACGCAGGCAAGGTGAAAGCCACCCCCACCGATGCGCCCATGAAAGGCGCGGTGCAAGGCGCGGCCACGATCACCGCCAACACACCAGACAAAAACGCATCCACCACCGGGTGTTTGGCCATGTGGGCGGCCAAGCCACCGGCCCAATTCCCTTGCCATTCCAGCAAACCCCACAAATTCAACGCAATCAGGGTGAACAACAACGCCAAGCTGGCCACCAACCAAGGCGATTGCAACTGAAAGCCCCAACCCAATTGCGCACCGGCAGCCCGTAAACCCATGACCAGCAAGGCCAGTGCCAACATGCTGACCAACACGCCCAGCGCATAAGCCGTGCCGATGCCTTTGCGCTGCAATGGGGTCAATGAGGATTTGGTCAGCGACAGCACTTTGATGGCCAATACAGGCAACACACATGGCATCAGGTTGAGCAACAAACCGCCAAGGAAAGCACCGAGCAATGCGCTCATCAATCCCGGCCATGCGGCGGAAGCGGTGCTGTTGACCACGGCGGGCGAGGAAGTCGGTGGTGTCGATGCGCCAGCCGGCGGCCAGTCACCTTGGATGTTCAATGTCACGCGCCAAGAACGCGCCGGTGTCACAGCGTCATCGACCAGCAGAACGCCCAATTCGCGCGGCTCGGTGCTGCGCATGTTGTGCAAAGGGGCGGGCATGCGCCAGACACCGTTTTGCCATTCGCCGCCGCCGATGAGCCCCAACCCACTGGCCAAAACTTCGGGGTTTTCGGCAAACGCTTTCAATGGTTTGCCATGCGCGTCAGCAGGCAAACCTTGGATTTGCAACAGCAGTTGTTGTCGGTCAAGCGACGCGTCTTGTCGGGCGGGAGTCAAGCCAACCGGTTGAGCAGCCAACAATGTGTCAAAGGCATTGGCATGTTCTGCCAAACTGGAAGCGACGGGCAGTTTCAACACAAACTGTCCCGTTTGCGGAATGCATTCTTGTTTGCATACCAACCAGTCGGCTTGCAAACGCACTTCCATCTCTGCTGGCGCAAATGTGTCGCTCACTTTCACGGGCACCGCCAGCAAGACGCTTCCCTCAAACCCGTGGTTCACCATGTTGCCCACCGGAATCATGCGGGGTGTGGGCCACAAGGTTTCACCTGCAGTCATGCCTTTGGGAAGCTGCCATTGCATTTGCGTGGCCAAACCGCTGTCACCTGGATTGCGCCAATAGGTGTGCCAACCAACTTGGTGTTGCAGCTGCAAGCCCAGCCACAGAGGCTGACCCGGCTTCACGCCTTGCGGGGCATGCACTTGCAATTCAGCGCGTACTTGCGGGGTTTGCACAACGGCACTGGGGGCCGCTTGTGCCAGCGCGATGGCATGGCCCAAAGACAGCCAAAGTACGCAGAGGTGTTTCTTAAAAAACGACTTAAACAGAGACATACAGCCCATGTTACCCAAGCGCTTAAGATGGCGTGCATGAAGGTTTTACCGCGCCACTGGGCTGATTGCATCAGCACCGATTTCTCCGAATTGGACCCGCTGCACACCGTGGCAGTGTTGCCGTTGGGGGCGACTGAACAGCACGGCCCGCACTTGCCGTTGTCGGTGGACACCGATTTGGTCAACGCCATGTTGGCAGCGGCGATGCCCCATTTGCAGCCGAGCGACCCGGTGCTGTTGCTGCCCACGCAAACGGTGGGTTTGAGCAGCGAACACATGGCTTATGACGGCACGCTCAGTTTTGCACCGGCCCATGTGATGTCACAGTGGTGCGATTTGGCTGAAGGGGTCGCTCGCACCGGCATCAAAAAATTGTTGCTGTTCAATGCGCATGGCGGCAACGCCAGCATGATGGACGTGGTGGCGCGCGAGCTGCGTGGACACGCTGGGTTGACGGTATTTTCTTGCCATTGGTACCAGTTGCCATTGGGTGCGGCGTGGGAGGTGTTCGGGCCGCATGAACATCGGTTTGGTGTGCATGGTGGCGACATCGAAACATCGTTGATGCTGGCGATTGCCCCGCACAAAGTGCGCATGGAACAAGCGCAACATTTTTCGTCTGCATCGCAGGACCGCGCCGCCCGGTATGCCTTGCTGGGCGATGGCAAAAGTGCCAAATTAGGCTGGCACATGCAGGATTACAACCCGCATGGCGCTGCGGGCAATGCAGCGGCGGCGACTGCAGACAAGGGACATGCGTTGCTCGCCTCGGTGGGTGAGCAATTGGCGGCCTTGCTCAAAGAACTGATGCAATTTGAACCGCTGATTTGAAGCTTCAGGTGAATGTCACCCAGTCGCGGTAAGCCTCGGCATCCAAATGGTTGAGGGTGTTGAAACTCACGAGCGTGGTGCGTTTGGGGTTGTAAACACACTCGCTCACCGCCGTGTTGCGGATGCGCATGTTCATTTCGATCATGCTTTCAGGCGGTGTGCCGAGCAAACTGCCCACCGCCGTGGAAATCGGGCCGCCGCTGGAAACCACCAACACATTGCCTGTGTGATGGCTGCGCACATGTGCCAGTGCATCGCTGATGCCTTGGACAAACTCAGTGAACGCAGGCATGCCTTTGGGCTGGGTCTGCCCGTGCATCCAAGCTTGCAAACCTTTGCGCAGCAACCCGAAATGGTGCTTGTACAGCTCGGGGGTGGTTGGTTTTGCCAACGGCGCCGGGTGAATGCAGTGAATCACCGCTTCACTGTCGTACTCGTTCAAGCCGGGCCATGCCAAGGGCTGTAACTGTGTGTCTTGCAAGCCTTGTTGAATGCCTTCCCAAGTCTGTCGATGACGCTTCAGGCTGCCGGTGATGACCGCTTCAAACCTCATGCCGCGTTCGCGCCAGTACTCACCTAAGCGCACGCTTTGTTGATGGCCTAAGGCTGACAGTTGGTCGTAATCATCGGCGCCAAACGAGGCCTGGCCGTGGCGCACCAAGTAAAGATTTCCCATGGGTCCATTGTGGCGAATAAATCCGAGGGCTCAAACTGCCCTTTGGCCAAGCAACTCCCATCGCTCCAAAGCGGCCAGCAATTCGTCATCGATTTGCAAAATGCGTGCGGCTTTGGCGCTGGCGCCGCTGGGGTCGCTGACATACAAACTGCCGTCCGCCAGCAGTTGGTTCAAGTCGGACTGTTCTGTTTCAAGTTGCTCGATCAAGCTGGGCAGTGCATCGTATTCACGCTGTTCCTTGAAGCTGAGTTTTTTGGCCGCGGAGGGTTTAGGCGCGGCTTCGGGGAAGCGCGGTTTTTCTGGAGCAGTTGTCGCAGGCGATGTGCTTTTGGCCTCTTCAGCCCAGGCTTTGGCGCGGTTCGATTGCAACAACCAATCCTGCACGCCGCCTTCGTATTCCCGCCAAGTGGCGTTGCCTTCATAGGCGATGGTGCTGGTCACCACGTTGTCCAAAAATGAGCGATCGTGGCTGACCAAAAACACCGTGCCATCGTAGTTTTGCAGCAATTCTTCTAATAACTCAAGGGTGTCAATGTCTAAATCGTTGGTGGGTTCATCCAACACCAACACGTTGGCCGGGCGTGCAAACAACCGCGCAAGCAACAAGCGGTTGCGTTCACCACCAGACAAACTGCGCACGGGTGAATTGGCGCGGGCAGGCGAGAACAAAAAATCGCCAAGGTAGCTCTTCACATGCTGGCGCTGGCTGCCAATTTCGATCCATTCGCTGCCAGGGCTGATGAAGTCCTCCAAGGTGGCGTTGAGATCGAGCGCGTTGCGCATTTGGTCAAAATAAGCCACTTGCAAATTCGCCCCTTGGCGAACCTTGCCTGCGGTGGCTTGCAACTCACCCAAGATCAATTTCAGCAACGTGGTCTTGCCTGCGCCGTTGGGGCCGATCAAACCCACTTTGTCGCCCCGAAGCAGCGTTGCGCTGAAGCCTTTGACCACAGTTTTTTGGGCATAAGCGAACGACACATCGGTCAGCTCCGCCACGATTTTTCCGCTCGGCAAACCCGCATCCACGCTGGCTTTGACCTGGCCCATGGTGTTGCGTCTGGCTTGTCTGGCAGAGCGCAATTTTTCCAACCTGGCAATTCGCGCCACAGAGCGTGTTCGGCGCGCTTCAACGCCACGGCGCACCCACACCTCCTCTTGCGCCAACAGTTTGTCGGCTTTGGCTTGGGTCACAGCTTCAGCGGCGAGTTCGGCTTCTTTGGTGAGCAGGTATTGCGCAAAATTGCCTTGGTAAGAATACAAATGGCCGCGATCGAGTTCGACGATGCGGGTGGATACGCGATCTAAGAAGGTGCGGTCGTGTGTGATGACCACCATGCTGCCTTTGAACTCCACCAACAAATCTTCAAGCCACTGAATGCTGTCGAGGTCCAAATGGTTGGTCGGTTCATCCAACAACAACACGTCTGGCAGGGTCACCAAAGCTTGTCCTAATGCGACCCGCTTTCTCAACCCCCCTGACAAGCTGGATATGAGCGCCTGTCCATCGAGGTGAAGCCGGTGCATGGTCTCCGTCACGCGTTGTTCCCAGTTCCAGCCATCTTGCAATTCAATGGTGTTTTGCAGGGAGTCAAGGTCGCCATCGCCACTGACGTATTGCTCTATCGTTTCTTTCAAATCGGCCAACCCCTCGCTCACCGCCTCGAAAACCGTCATCGTGGCTTGCAACAAGGGCTCTTGAGCGACGTAGGCAATCTTCAAATTTTGTTGAAACTGAACCACGCCGTCATCGAGTTGTTCTTTGCCGGCCAAGACCTTTAACAACGAGGATTTGCCAGTGCCATTGCGGCCAATCAAGCCAATTCGCTCGGTGGATTCGATGGAGAGGGAGGTGTGATCGAGAAGGGGTACGTCGCCGAAAGCCAGTTGTGCGTTTTGTAGTGTGATGAATGCCATCGCGGCATTATCAGACCCGAACTGAATGAGCCGTGCTGAAAAAAATTTTTCCAGAAAAAACCCAGTGTTATCAATGCTTTAGAAGCGCCTTGGCAGCATGGCTAGAAATAATTTGGGGAAAGTGGCGCTGACGCCCAAAAGTGCGCTATAGTAGCGGGCTCAGCTTTTGAATTGTGCTTGTCACCAAGCCAGCCAAAAGCAGGGAAAACCCCAAGGTTTGACAGGAATTAAAAAAACGTGTCATAATCGCAGGCTCCGCTGATCGCAGTGGTTGCAGATGAGAAATCATCAGGTTCATTAACAAATTACAGCCGATAAGCGTGGGCGTTTTAAGGCAATTGCCAAGGTTCTAGTA
>RFYK01000069.1 GCA_009925585.1 Betaproteobacteria bacterium
TGGCCTCCTCGGTCAAGATGGCGCGTTCAGGTCTGGGCAAAGCGGACAAACCGATCGGTGCGTTTCTGTTCAGCGGCCCCACAGGCGTGGGCAAAACCGAAGCCGCCAAGCAACTGGCCTTCATTTTGGGCATCGAGCTGCTGCGGTTTGACATGTCTGAATACATGGAGCGCCATGCGGTCAGCCGTCTGATCGGTGCGCCCCCCGGCTACGTGGGCTTTGACCAAGGCGGACTGCTCACAGAAGCGGTCACCAAAAAACCGCATGCTGTTTTGTTGCTCGATGAAATTGAAAAAGCCCACCCGGACATTTTCAATGTGCTTTTGCAGGTCATGGACCAT
Source organism: Betaproteobacteria bacterium (assembly GCA_009925585.1). GTDB lineage: Bacteria > Pseudomonadota > Gammaproteobacteria > Burkholderiales > Burkholderiaceae_C > Limnohabitans. The sequence goes on from RFYK01000069.1 coordinate 342, forward strand.
GGCACGCTCACCGACAACAATGGCCGCAAAGCTGACTTCCGCAACGTCATCATCATCATGACCACCAATGCGGGTGCGGAAACCATGAACAAATCGACCATCGGTTTCACCAACGCGCGTGAACCTGGTGACGAAATGGCGGATATCAAGCGCTTGTTCACACCGGAGTTTCGTAACCGTCTCGATGCCACCGTCAGTTTCAAACCGCTGGACGAGACCGTCATCATGCGTGTGGTCGACAAATTCTTGTTGCAACTTGAAACCCAGTTGGCAGAAAAGAAAGTGGATGTCACTTTCACCGATGCATTGCGTAAATACTTGGCCAAGAAAGGGTTTGATCCCCTCATGGGCGCGCGCCCCATGCAGCGTTTGATCCAAGACATGATTCGCCGCGCTTTGGCTGACGAGTTGTTGTTTGGGCGTCTCACCGAGGGCGGTCGTTTGACCGTGGGCCTCGACGACAAAGAAGAAGTTCAACTCGACATTCAGCCGTTGCCGAAAAAGGAAAGCCGCTCATCCAAATCTGAGCCTGCTGAACCCGAAGAAGCAGAGGCCAGTTAAGGTGGCAGGACACAGCAAATGGGCCAACATCCAGCACCGCAAAGGGCGTCAGGATGAAAAAAGAGGCAAAGTTTGGACCCGTGTGATTCGTGAAATCATGGTGGCAGCCCGCCAAGGCGGCGGGGACTTGCAAGTCAATCCTCGCTTGCGGTTGGCGGTAGAAAAGGCCAAAGCGGCCAACATGCCAGCTGACACCATCAAGCGAAACATTGACAAAGCCACGGGCAACTTAGAAGGCGTGCATTACGAAGAAATTCGTTACGAAGGCTATGGCGTCGGTGGCGTGGCTTTGATGGTGGACACCATGACCGACAACAAGGTCAGAACCGTGGCTGAAGTCAGGCATGTGCTCAGCAAACACGGTGGCAATTTAGGCACCGATGGATCGGTCGCTTTTCAGTTCAAGCATTGCGGTCAATTGATCTTGGCCCCAGGCACCTCCGAAGATGCCGTCATGGAAGTGGTGCTCGACGCTGGCGCCTCCGATGTCCTCACAGATGAGGATGGCGCGATTGAAGTCTTGACTGAACCGGCCGTCTTTGAAGCCGTGAAATCCTCCTTGGAAAAAGTAGGGATGCTGCCTGCGGTGGCAGAAATCACTTACCGAGCCGATATCTCCATCGACTTGAATGACGAAGACCGCGTCAAAATGCAAAAAATCATTGATGCGCTTGAAGACCTCGACGACGTTCAAGAGGTCTATCACAACGCGGCCCTATGAAAGTCCTTGTCATCGGTGGCGGCGGTCGTGAACATGCGCTGGCATGGAAGCTGACCAGCTCACCTCAGGTGCAAATGGTTTACGTGGCGCCTGGCAATGCAGGCGTGGCATTGGACAAAAATTTGCAAACCCTCGCGCTCACCGATGTGGTGGCATTGCGTGAATGGGCGCAAACCAACGACATCGGATTGACCGTGGTCGGCCCTGAAGCACCATTGGCCGCCGGTGTCGTCGATGAATTTCGCGCCCATGGTTTGAGAATTTTTGGGCCCAGTCAAGCCGCCGCGCAATTGGAAAGCTCGAAAGCTTTTTCAAAAGCTTTCATGCAGCGTCACCATATTCCCACTGCGGCTTACCAAGTGTTTGAAGACGCCCAAGCAGCTCACGCTTATGTGGATGCGCAGGGCGCGCCGATCGTGGTCAAAGCCGACGGACTGGCGGCTGGCAAAGGTGTGGTGGTCGCCGCCACAGCCCAAGAGGCGCACCAAGCCATTGACCACATGCTGGCGACTGACCAAACAGGCATTCAACATGCAGGTGGCAAGCCTCGGGTGGTGATTGAAGAATGTCTTGAGGGTGAAGAAGCCAGTTTCATGGTGGTAGCCCGTGGCCTTCAAGCCATGGCGTTGGCCACTTCGCAAGACCACAAACGCTTGCTTGATGGTGATTTGGGCCCCAACACAGGCGGCATGGGGGCTTACTCACCTGCGCCAGTGGTGACACCGGAAATTCACGCGCGTGTCATGCGTGAAGTGATCCAACCCACCCTCAAAGGCATGATGGCTGATGGCATTCCTTACACAGGTTTTTTGTACGCGGGTTTGATGATCAGCGACACCGGCCAGATCAAGGTTTTGGAGTTCAACTGCCGCATGGGTGACCCAGAAACCCAACCCATTTTGATGCGATTGAAAAGCGATTTGCTGAACCTGTTGTTGGCAGCCACCGATGAGGCCGGCAATGACCTGACCCACATCGAATTGGAATGGGATCGCCGCGTGGCGCTCGGTGTGGTCATGGCGGCCCATGGCTATCCCCAAACCGTTCGCCGTGGCGATGCGATCCACGGACTGCCCGCAGCAGACGCCAACGCCATGGTGTTTCATGCAGCCACCCAGCGCGAAGGACAACAGGTGGTCACTTCAGGTGGCCGTGTGTTGTGTGTCACTGCGTTGGGCGACACGGTTCGCCAAGCCCAAACCATCGCCTATGGGCTGGTCGACCAGATTCATTTCGATGGTGCCCAAGTCAGGCGTGACATCGGGCACCGCGCTCTCAAGCGTTGACCTGTGTTTTTTCAGGAAGCCAGCATCCCATGAACCCAGCATTCGAATCAGTGCAAACCTACTTGATGGGTTTGCAACACCGCATCACTTCTGCATTGACCGCATTGGATGGCAAATCATTTTTGTCTGATGCCTGGGAAAAACCGGCTGGCGAAACATTGCAAGGCAATGGCATCACCATGATCATGGAGCAAGGCAATGTGTTTGAACGCGCAGGCTGTGGTTTCTCGCACGTCACGGGCCCCAAATTGCCACCCTCGGCCACGCAACATCGCCCCGAATTGAATGGCTCGCCGTTTGAAGCCATGGGCGTGTCACTGGTGTTTCACCCGCGAAATCCCTATGTGCCCACGGTGCACATGAATGTGCGTGCGCTCATGGCCCGCGCGCCTGACGGTCAGTCCGTGGCATGGTTTGGTGGCGGCATGGACTTGACGCCTTATTACGGTTTTGACGAAGACGCGATTCACTTTCACACCACCTGCAAACAGGCCTTGGACAGTTTTGGGCAACAACTTTACCCACGGTTCAAAACCTGGTGTGATGACTATTTCTTTTTGAAGCACCGCAATGAGCCGCGTGGCATTGGCGGGATTTTTTACGATGATTTTTCTGAACTCGGCTTTGACAGAAGTTTTGAAATGATGCGCAGCGTCGGTGACCATTTTCTGAAAGCCTACCTGCCCATTGTGGAAAGACGCAAAGACATGGTCTATGGTGAAAGAGAGCGGGATCACCAGTTGTACCGTCGCGGTCGGTATGTGGAGTTCAACTTGGTATTCGACCGGGGCACGCACTTTGGTTTGCAGTCTGGCGGCAGAACAGAATCCATCTTGTTGTCGATGCCGCCTTTGGTGACGTGGTCATACCAGCACCAACCCGAACCGGGCTCCGCAGAGCACCGTCTCTACACCGATTACCTCCAACCCAAAGCTTGGATTTGACTCGTCCTACGTTGTCACGCATCGGGTTGTTCGGTGGCGCTTTTGACCCGCCACACAGTGGGCATTTGGCTTTGGCCGAATCGGCCATTGAGCAACTGGAATTGGATGCACTGTTTGTATTGCCCACGGGGCAAGCTTGGCATAAAACACGTTCTCTGACAGAAGCGGCCCACCGCTTGGCCATGACCGAACGCAATTTTGCAAGTTGCCCCAAGGTCAAGGTGGACGACCGAGAGATTCGCCGTGCAGGACCCACCTACACCATAGACACTTTGAACGAATTCAAATCAACGTATCCCGACGCCGAATTTTTCATCCTGATGGGTGCAGACCAAGCCGAACAATTTCCAACTTGGAAGCGCTGGCAAGACATTGCTGCCAACGCCACCTTGGCTGTTGCTCAAAGGCAGGCATCCGATGCAAACCCTGCATGGGGCGACGGGTGGCACAATCGGCATGAAGTCAAGACTTTGCTTTTGAACATGCCGTTAAAACGGGTCAGTGCCACTGACATTCGTTCTCGCATCAGCCGTGGCACCATGCCCACCGAGGATTTAACGCCTTCTGTGTCGCAATACATTCAACAACACCATCTTTACCTGGAATCCCATGACTGAAGTCTCCGACAAAAAAGACGTCCAAAAATTGCAACGCACCATCGTCGACAGTTTGGAGGATGTCAAAGCCCAAGACATTCAGGTGTTCAACACAGAGCATTTGTCGCCTTTGTTTGAGCGGGTGATCATTGCGTGCGGCACATCGAATCGCCAGACCAAAGCCTTGGCGGCCAATGTGCGTGACGATGTGCGAGACGCTGGGTTTGGCAAGCCACGCATTGAAGGCGAAGAAAACGGTGAATGGATCATTGTTGACTGCGGTGCGATCGTGGTTCACATCATGCAACCCACCATCCGCCAGTATTACCACTTGGAAGAAATTTGGGGCGACAAGCCGGTGCGTCTCAAACTGGGTGCAGCCAAGCCTCAACCGGCGGCCAAGCCTGTCGCGCAGCCCAAAGAACCCCCTCAAAAAGCAACACGTCCTGCTTCCAAAAAAGTCAGTGCCAAGCAGTCGGCAGACAAAATGCCGGTTGCAAAAAAGTCTGCCGCCCCAAAGGCTGTTGCCAAAAAGACACCGGCCAAAAAGCCAGCCGCCAAAAAATCCGCCACCAAGAAAACCCCACCCAAACCCTCTAAGTCATGAAAATTTGGGTGGTGGCTGTCGGTCAAAAAGTACCTGCTTGGGCTCAAACCGCATGGGACGAATACGCCAAACGGTTTCCCCCAGACATCAAAATCACCCTCAAAACGGTCAAAACCGAACCCCGCGCATCCAAAACCTTAGCCCAAATTTGGGCCGCAGAAAAAAGCCGAATCGAAGCCGTCTTGCCCAAAGACTGTTTGCGCATTTGGTTGGATGAAAAAGGCAAATCACTGTCAACTGCGAACCTGGCAGAGAAGTGGAAAGGCTGGAAGGACGAGGCGACCGAGGTCGCGCTCATCATTGGGGGACCCGATGGGTTTGACCCGGCCATCCGGCAAGGCGGTCATGAATTGCTCCGTTTGTCAGATTTGACCCTTCCGCACGCGATGGTGCGGGTGCTGTTGATCGAACAGCTCTACCGCGCTTGGTCGATGTTGGCCAACCACCCTTATCACCGCGAATGAGTGCCTTTCCTCGCATCTATCTGGCGTCCCAGAGTCCGCGCCGTCAGCAATTGCTGACGCAAATCGGGGTGTCCTTTGATTTGCTGCTGCCTGACAACACGCAACAAGCAGAGGCATTGGAAGCTTTTTTCGAAGGTGAAACACCTCGCACGTATGTCAGGCGCGTCACTTTATTGAAGCTCAAGGCGGCTTTGCTTCAACGCCAAACACATGGCTTGTCCTCACAGCCCATACTGACCGCTGACACCACGGTGACGTTGCGCGGCAAAGTGTTTGGCAAACCCGTCGACGCAGCCGATGCGCTTCGCATGTTGCGACAGCTCTCTGGCCAAACCCACCAAGTGTTGACAGCCGTGGCTTTGGGTGAGGGTCGTCGCCGCTTGTGCCGCGTACAGTCTTCGAACGTGACATTTCAACCATTGACAGACAGCGAAATGGCTGACTACGTCAGCACAGGCGAGCCCATGGGTAAGGCCGGCGCATATGCCATTCAAGGTGTCGCGGCAGGCTTCGTGAAAAAAATCACAGGGAGCCACTCTGGCATCATGGGCTTGCCTTTGTTTGAGACCAGACAAATGCTGCTCGAATGGATGAAGGATTGACCCATGCAACATGACATATTGATCAACTGGTCGCCGCAAGAAACCCGCGTGGCTTTGGTTGAAAACGGGGCTTTGCAAGAAATGCACATCGAGCGCTCGCTTGAGCGTGGCTTGGTGGGCAACATTTACTCGGGCAAAGTGGCCAGGGTCTTGCCGGGGATGCAGTCAGCTTTCATCGACATCGGCATGGAACGCTCAGCTTTTTTGCACGTGGCCGATTTGTTCAACCCAGTGCATCCCAAAGCCCAAGAGCAAGACCCAGCGCACCCGTCGGTGGTTCCGATCGAAAAGCAGGTGTTTGAGGGCCAGTCGCTGATGGTGCAAGTCATCAAAGACCCGATAGGCAGCAAAGGTGCGCGACTGTCCACGCAAATCAGCATTGCAGGACGATTATTGGTTTTCTTGCCGCAGGACAACCACATTGGTGTGTCACAAAAAATTCCTCAAGAACTGCGTGAACCATTGCGATTGAAGTTAATCGAGCTCGCTCACCAGGCGGATGAAAAGGGCGGGTTCATTTTGCGCACGAATGGCGAAGACGCCAGCGAGGATGAGCTCAAAGAAGACATCGCCTACTTGCGAAAAACCTGGGCCAAGGTAAAGACCGCGTCGCAGCAACTGCCCCCGAAGTCATTGCTACACCAAGACCTGAACCTGCTGCAACGCGTTTTGCGAGACATGGTCGATGAAACCACCCAAACCATTCGCATCGATTCGCATGAACAACACGACATGCTGCAAGTCTTTGGCCGTGAATTCATGCCCTCAGCCGTTTCCAAGCTGGCGCATTACAAGGGTGAACGCCCGATCTTCGACTTGTTCAACATTGACGATGAAATCAAGCAAGCCTTGGGGCGCAAGGTCGCACTCAAGTCCGGCGGCTATTTGATCATTGACCAAACCGAAGCGCTGACCACGATCGATGTGAACACGGGAGGGTTTGTTGGTGCACGAAACTTCGACGACACCATTTTCAAAACCAATTTAGAAGCAGCGGGTGCCATTGCAAGGCAACTTCGTTTGAGAAATTTGGGTGGCGTCATCGTCACTGATTTCATTGACATGCAAAAAACCGAACACCGCGAAGCCGTCTTGGCCGAATTTTCAAAACAGCTGTCGCGTGACAAAGTGAAAACCAGCGTCAGTGGTTTCTCTGCGTTGGGTTTGGTGGAAATGACGCGCAAACGCACGCGCGAGTCCTTGGCCCAATTGCTCTGCGAGCCCTGTGCGCATTGTCAGGGCAGGGGCATTGTCAACACCACCCGAACGGTGGCTTACAACATCTTGCGGGAAATATTGCGCGAAGCGCGCCAGTTCAGTCCGAAAGAATTTCGTGTGCTGGCTTCGCCCAAGGTGATTGATCTGTTGCAAGAAGAGGAAAGCCTGCATCTGGCGGGCTTGAGCGAATTCATTGGAAAACCGATCTCGTTGCAAGCCGAATTTGGCGTAGATGCTGAACAGTTCAATATCGTGTTGTTGTGAACAGCTGTTTCAACCCACATCATGCATGGGACAAGTGCCCTGAATTGCCCAGTCTGAACATCGAAGCGTAGACGCCATTGCGTTGCATCAATGCGGGGTGATTGCCCACCTCGATGATCTTGCCTGAGTCCATCACCACGATGCGGTCGGCGGTTTCAATGGTCGATAGGCGGTGGGCAATGACCAATGTGGTCCTGCCCATTTGCAATGTTTGCAAGGCATCTTGAACCATGCGCTCAGATTCGTTGTCTAAAGCAGAGGTAGCTTCATCCAGAATCAAAAATGGCGCGTCTTTGTACATGGCTCTGGCGATGGCCAAACGTTGGCGCTGCCCCCCTGACAGGCTGGAGGCGTTGTGCCCAACCATGGTGTCGATGTGCTGAGGCAAGGTTTGCAGATAGTCACCCAAATTCGCTGCCAGCAAACACTCAACCACCTTGTCTCGATCGGGTATTTGGCCCAAGGCCACATTCGCCGCCAAGCTGTCATTGAGAACCACCACCGTTTGGCTGACCATGGCGAACTGACGGCGCAGGTTGTGCAAATCCCAGTCGCGCAATGGCACACCATCCAACAAGATGTCACCGCTGGTCAGGTCAACAAACCGAGGTAACAAATTGGCCAAGGTGGTTTTTCCGGAACCCGAACTGCCCACCAGTGCGACCGTTTCCCCCGGGTGAATGTCTAAGTCAATGTTGTCTAAGGCGGGGGGCAAATCGGCTTGGTAGCGCACAGAAACCTGTTGAAGTTGCACAAACCCTTTGGCGCGTTCGGTGCGGTGTTGGCCACTGCTTTCAACCGGCGTGGCGTGAATCAACTCCAAGGCGCGTTCGAGAGCGGCAATCCCTCGGGTGATGGGCCCGGCCACTTCTGACAAGTGTTTGATCGGGTTGACCAACATCAACATGCCAGTGACGAACGCTGCAAAACCGCCTACGCTCATGTGACTGTCTTGGCTTTGCAGCAATGCCACGCTGATCACTGCGGACAAGGCGATGGCAGAGAACAATTGGGTCAACGGCGTGATGCCAGAGCTGGCAACAGAGGTTTTCACAGCCAGCCTGGCCATGGCTTTGCCCAAGCCTTCAAACCGCTGTGTTTGCATGGCCTGGGCCTCATGCAAGCGAATCTCGCGGTGTGCCAATGCGGTTTCTTCAACCGCGTAGGAAAGCTGGTCAGTGGCTTGCTGTGAATGTTTGATCAGCGCGTAGAGCCTGCGGCTCAAGACTTTCATTAGCCAAGCAACGGAAGGAATGAGCAACGCCACGATCAAGCTCAATTTCCAATTGAGGTAGAGCAAATAACCGATCAACGAGATCAGCGTCAAACTGTCGCGCACGGTGCCGATCACCGAATTCACCAATGTTTGGGCGCCAACTTGGACTTCAAACACCAGGGTATTGCCTATGGCGCTGGCATTTTGTTGTCTAAACAAGGGCAGGGCCGCGTCTTGCAATCGGTTGAACATTTGCATGCGCAGCGCCAACAAGCCGGTTTGTGTGATTTTGGAAATGGCCACTTGCCCCACGAACATGCCCATGCCACGTATGCCAAATAAGCCAATCAACGCAAAGGGAACCAACCAAATAGGAAAACTGTTTTGCTGAAAACCTTTGTCCAGCAAAGGTTGCAGCAATGCCGGAACCATGGGTTCACACAAAGCCACCAGCACCATGCAAATCACTGCAGTAACCCATCCGTAACCGGGGTTTTTAAACAAACGGATGCAGGTCAGTAGTCGCTGTAAGAAGTGGGGTGGGCGAGACATGGGCTGTATAACTATTTTCAGAGTGTGATTATCACCCTTGCACGACGCTCGGGTGGTTAGAATGCCATGAGCTCATAACTGCCTTTCAATATGACCAGATTTGTCGTTGCACTCACTGCCCTTTGGGGACTTTTTTTCGGCATGGCCAATGTGGCTCACGCAGAATTCAAAGTTGAAATTTCAGGTGTCGGCATTACCCAAATTCCCATCGGCATTTCTGAGTTCAAGGGCGCTGATGTCGCGCCCCAAAAAATCACACAAATCGTGGCGGCTGACCTTGACAGAAGCGGTCAATTCAAATCTTCCAACGCGGGCATCACGTTGGACGAAAACACCCGACCCGATTTCGTCTCTGTCAAATCCAAAAACATCGATGGCTTATTGACAGGCAGTGTGACCCGTTTGGCAGACGGACGCTTTGACATTCGTTACCGCTTGTGGGACACCGTCAGAAACCAAGACTTGGGCGGACAAAGCTTTGTCGCATTCACACCCGATCTGCGCCTCGTCGCTCACAGAATTGCGGACCAGGTTTACGAAAAAATGACTGGCGACAAAGGCATTTTTTCCACCCGCATCACCTACATCACCAAGCATGCCAACCGACACATGTTGTGGGTGGCAGATGCGGATGGCGAAAATGCCCAAGCGGCATTGACCAGTCCCGAGCCCATCATTTCTCCCAGTTGGTCTCCCAATGGAAATGAATTGGCTTACGTTTCTTTTGAAGCCCGTAAACCTGTGATTTATGTGCACGATGTCAGCACAGGCAAGCGGCGTGTACTGGCCAATTTCAAAGGATCCAACAGCGCCCCTGCATGGTCACCCGATGGGAAATCGCTGGCGGTCACGTTGACCAAAGAAGGCGGTTCGCAAATTTTCATCATTGACGCCAAAGGCGGTGACCCGAGGCGTCTGACGCAATCAAGTGGCATTGACACTGAACCTGTATTCACACCTGACGGCAGTGCGTTGTACTTTGTAAGCGACAGGGGTGGTTCTCCCCAAATTTACCGCACTCCCTCTGCAGGTGGCCCGGTCCAACGCGTCACTTTCAATGGGAATTACAACATTTCACCTACATTAAGTGCGGACGGCAGGTGGTTGGCATACATATCCCGTATGGGCGCTTCCTTTAAACTTCAACTGATGGATTTGTCTACTGACAAAGTAACCACTTTGACGGAAACCAACCACGATGAAAAACCCAGTTTTGCGCCGAACGGAAAACTTATTTTGTACGCTACCCAAGTGCAAGGCAAGGAAACCCTGATGACCACAACGTTGGACGGAAAAATCAACGCGAAATTATCCGGCCAGACATCCACCATTCGGGAACCCCACTGGGGACCTTTTTTGAAACCATGAAGAACGGAGCTCTTTCGTGAATAAAACTGTCATCTCTCTTTTACTGGCCATTCTTGTGACGGCGTGCGCTTCTGGCGTGAAACTCAATGAAGTGCCGGTGGTTGATAAAAAAGCCTCCAGTGTGTCCAATGGTTCATCGAACTCTGGCATGTCTGACATCAATTCGTCTGCTTCTTCTTCAAGCCAACAAGTCCAACAACCAAAGTCAACTGTTGAGCCTGTCAATTCTTTGGGCAATGAAAACACTTCCGCTGGGCCTGCCAATGTGGAAAAAGTGGTTTACTTTGACTACGACAGTTTCACGGTCAAGCCCGAATTTCAGGCCACCATCGAGGCGCACGCACAGTTTTTGAAATCCAATGGCCGCGCCAAACTGTCGCTCGAAGGGCATACCGATGAGCGCGGTGGCCGTGAATACAACTTGGCCTTAGGTCAAAAACGCGCCGATGCAGTTCGTCAAAGTTTGACTTTGTTGGGCGTCAACGCTGGACAGATTGAAACCGTGAGCTTTGGCGAAGAAAAACCCGCCGTTCAAGGCGGCGATGAATCTGCTTACGCCAAAAATCGCCGCGCGGAATTTTTCTATAAATGACCCATTCCAACGCTCTGCGACTGGCTTGTTTGACGCTCTGGTTAGCCAGCAGCGTTCAAGCCGCCGTGTTTGAAGACGATGAAGCGCGCAGAGCCATTTTGGATTTGCGCCAGCGGGTAGAGAACCTGCGACAAGCGCAACAATCAAGCGAAGCCGGCCTTCAGCGCTCGATTGACGCAGTCGTCAAGTCACAGCAGGCCGTGCGCGAACAGGCCGTGCGCGACATGCAAGTTGAAGCCTCTAGGCTTCAACAAGGCATGTTGCAACTGCAAGCCCAAATTGACGCTCTCAAGCAAACCATCGCTGAGTTGCGTGGGGAAAAAGACCAGTTGCAGCGTGAAATTTCGCTGCTTCAGAAAAGTCAGAAAGAATCGCTCGCCAGTTTGGAGGAGCGCATCACCAAGCATGACCAACGTTTCTCCAAGCTAGAACCCCTGGTCGTTCAGATGGATGGATTGGAATTCCAAGTCGATCCCACCGAAAAAAAGGATTTCGAATTGGCTTTGGCAACTTTCCGAAAAGGTGAGTTCGCTGGCGCCATCACTGCATTTGCCGCTTTTTTACGCAAATACCCAGAAACGGGTTTTCGCCAAAGCGCTTTGTTTTGGATGGCCAGCGCCAAATACGTCAAGCGTGAGTACCTTGATGCAGCCAATCAACTCAAAGCCTTCTTGAACATGAACGAGGGGCATGCCAAATTTTCAGAAGCCATGCTGACTTTGGCCAATGCGCAAATCGAATTGAAGCTGCCCTTGGAAGCGAAAAAAACCTTGGAAGATTTGATCGCTCAATTTCCCACTTCTGAAGCGGCCGACGCCGCCAAGGAACGCTTACCCAAACTCAAGTTGCCTTGAAAGGGGTGACCAGTTTGTTGGCTGAACCCCAAGACACTGAACGTCGATTTTCGGGTTTGTCCCGTTTGTACGGCAACGCCAGCGCAGACCGCATACGACAGTCACACATGGTGGTCATCGGTATCGGTGGGGTGGGGTCATGGGCAGCAGAGGCGCTGGCCAGAAGTGGGGTTGGCAAACTCACATTGATTGACATGGACCATGTGTCCGAGTCAAACATCAACCGACAGCTCCACGCATTGAGCAGCACCTTGGGCCAAAGCAAGGTGTCCGCCATGGCAGAGCGCATCCATCAAATCAATGGCGATTGCCAAGTC
>RFYK01000070.1 GCA_009925585.1 Betaproteobacteria bacterium
GTGGTCACCTCCACCACCCACAAAAGTTTGCGCGGACCCCGTGGCGGCATCATCTTGACCAACAGCGAAGAGATGTCGAAAAAAATCAACAGCGCAGTGTTTCCGGGCATGCAAGGCGGTCCCTTGATGCACGTGATCGCAGGCAAGGCCACCGCGTTCCATGAAGCGCTGCAACCCGCTTTCAAAAGCTACCAACAGCAAGTGCTATTGAACGCCGACACCTTGGCCAAGACCTTGGTCGAGCGCGGATTGCGCATCGTCAGCGGCCGCACCGAAAGCCATGTCATGTTGGTTGACTTGCGCGCCAAAGGCATCACCGGCAAAGCAGCCGAATTGGCCTTGGGTCATGCACACATCACTTGCAACAAAAACGGCATACCGAACGACCCCGAAAAGCCGATGGTCACCAGCGGTATCCGCTTGGGTACCCCCGCCATGACCACGCGTGGTTTTGGCCAAGAGCAAGCCCGCATGACCGCACATTTGATCGCTGACGTGTTGGAGGCTCCTGAAGACGCTGCGCACGTGGCCAAGGTGCGTGACAAGGTGGCCGAACTGGTCGCCCCATTCCCGGTGTATGGCGACACGGTGTTGCACCCGTAAGTTTTTTTCGAAGAAGTTTTTTAGCGTTGTTGATTCATCAAAGGAGTACTCACATGGCTGGTCGTAATTTTTTGTTTGTCCCCGGTCCCACCAATGTGCCAGAGCGCATCCAACGCGCCATGATGGTGTCGATGGAAGACCACCGCTCACCCAATTTTCCTCACCTGACCCACACCATCATGGCGGGTCTCAAGGACATCTTCCGCACCAAAGAAGGCACACCGTTCATCTTCCCTTCGTCTGGCACCGGTTGCTGGGAAGCCGCATTGACCAACACCTTGTCCCCCGGCGACAAAGTGTTGGCAGCGCGATTTGGGCAATTCAGCCATTTGTGGATTGACATGTGTCAACGCCTTGGCTTGGACGTGCACATCGTCGAATGCGAATGGGGCACAGGCGTGCCCTTGCAACAATTCGCAGACATTTTGAAAAACGACACCCAACACCAGTTCAAAGCAGTGCTGGCTTGCCACAACGAAACAGCAACCGGTGTGACTTCTGACATCGCCGGTGTGCGTGAGGCCTTGGACGATGCCGCGCACCCCGCGTTGTTGTTTGTCGATTGCGTGTCCTCATTGGGCTGTATCGATTTCCGGTTTGACGACTGGGGCGTTGACATGGCCGTCAGCGGTTCACAAAAAGGCTTGATGTTGCCTGCCGGATTGGGCATTTTGTGCGTCAGCCCCAAAGCGCTCGCCATGCACAAAACAGCCACGCTGCGTCGCGCGTATTTCGATTTGCAAGACATGTTGCAAAGCAATGCCACCGGTTACTTTCCCTACACGCCTGCCTTGCCATTGATGTATGGGTTGATCGAATCAATGAAGATGCTGAGCGAAGAAGGCTTGGACAATGTGTATGCCCGTCACCATTACCTCGCAGAAGGTGTGCGTGCCGCCGTGACGCAAGGCTGGCAACTCAAGCTGTGTGCCGCCGAAGCCAAATGGCATTCGGACACGGTCACCGCCGTCATGTTGCCCGAAGGCATCGCTGGCACCGACGTGATTGCACGCGCATACCGCCGCTACAACTTGTCCTTGGGTGGCGGGTTGTCTAAAGTGGCAGGCAAGTTGTTTCGCATCGGCCACCTTGGTGACATGAACGAAGTGCATTTGATGGCTGCCATCAACGGCGCTGAAATGGCCATGCTCGACTGCGGCGTGCAAGTGCAACCAGGCAGTGGCGCGGCAGCAGCAGGCAATTACTGGCGTCAACATGCCGCACCCTCTGGGTTGGGCGCGCCCGTCATCAACAAGGAAGAGCATGCAAAACATCGTATTTCTGGACAGGCAATCCTTAAAAGCTGAACTGCGCGCGCCTTCGTTCGCGCACGAATGGACAGAGCATGTGCAAACCCGACCCGATCAAGTGGTCGAGCGTTTGCAACATGCGACGGTGGCCATCACCAACAAAGTGCCTATTCGGCGCGACACACTCGCGCAATTGCCGCAGCTCAAATTGATCGCCATGGCCGCCACCGGCTATGACGTGATTGACATCGATGCTTGCCGAGAACGCGGCGTGGCGGTGGTCAACATTCGCAACTACGCAGTGCACACCGTGCCTGAACACGCGTTTGCGTTGATATTTGCATTGCGCCGAAATTTGATGGCGTACCGCGATGATGTGCTCAAAGGCCGCTGGCAAACCGAAGAACAGTTTTGTTTTTTCGATTACCCGATCCGCGATTTGCACGGCAGCACATTGGGCATTTTTGGCGAAGGCGTGTTGGGTCAAGCCACTGCCAAGATTGCGCAGGCCTTGGGCATGAAAGTCATGTTCGCTGACCATGCGCCACCCAAAGCCGCCGGTGTGGATTTCGTCCCACCCGAGCAGGTGTTTGCAGAGTCCGACATCATCAGTTTGCATTGCCCGTTGACGCCAGCCTCGCGCCATTTCATCGGCATGCCGCAGTTGCAACAAATGAAGCGCAGCGCGTTGTTGATCAACACCTCACGGGGCGGCTTGGTGGATGAGCAAGCGTTGAAAGTGGCGTTGCAAACCGGCGTGATCGCAGGCGCTGGCTTTGATGTGTTGTCGCAAGAACCGCCCAAAGACGGCAACCCGTTGTTGGACATCCGATCGCCCAATTTCATCCTCACGCCCCATGTGGCTTGGGCGTCGCTGCAAGCGATGCAGTTTTTGGCGGATCAGTTGATTGACAACGTTGAAGCGTTTGTCGCGGGTAAGCCGCAACATCTGGTGACTTAAGCCGTCTTCTTTTGCAGCGCCAGCGCATACAACGCGTTGCGTGGCGCGCCACTGATGTCGGCGGCCAATCTGACCGCGGTTTTGATGGGCAGTTCGGCCAACAATTGATCCAGTATCACTTCGGCCTGTGCCATGCCATCCGACACGGCCGGTAAGGCATGCAGCACCAAAGCAAATTCGCCTTTGCTGCGTGTGGCATCGGCTTTCAACCAAGCGTTGAACGAAGCCGCTGGCAAAGTGGCAATTTCCTCAAACTGCTTGGTCAATTCACGTCCCACTGTCAATAAGCGGTCGTTGCACACGGCCAAATCATTGGCCAACGCGTCGATGCGGTGCGGTGCTTCTAAAAATACTTGGGCTCGGTGCTCGGTCGACATGGTGCGTATCAGCGCTTGCCGCTCGGTGGCTTTGGTGGGCAAGAACCCCCAAAACACAAAACCACTGTCCTCCACACAACCGCTGACACTGAGCAAGCTGGTGACGCTGCTCGCGCCGGGTAAAGGCATGCAACGAAACCCCGCTTGCCTGACCAAGGCCACTAAACGCGCGCCCGGGTCGCTCACCCCAGGTGTGCCTGCATCACTCAAATAGACCACCCGTTTGCCTTGTTGCAATTGCACAATCACTTGCTCGGCTGCGCTGGCCTCGTTGTGCTGGTGCACGGCCAGCCAGTGGCTGCCGGGTTTGTCCACACCGTATTGGCGCAGCAGCATTTGGCTGTGACGCGTGTCCTCACAGGCCAGCACATCGGCCAACTGCAACAGGTACAACGCACGCAAGCTGATATCGGCCAAATTGCCAATCGGTGTGGCCAACACATACAAACAACCACCGGGGTGTGCTTGGCCGTCACAGGCGGCGAGTGCCGCTGGCAGTGCAGCTTCAAAACGATGATTCAATGGCAACCTTTCAACATCCACACAAACTCAGCAGCAAACGCAAAGGCGATGCCGCCGAGGACGAGGCCTTGGCGTTTTTGCAAGCACAAGGCTTGCAATTGGTTCAGCGCAATTTCCGCACCCCTGGGCGCGGCGGCGGCGAGATTGACCTGATTGTGCGCGACCGGCAAGGCACACTGGTGTTTGTCGAAGTTCGCAGTCGCAGTTGTGCGGGACATGGCGGTGCGCTGGCAAGCATTGGCGCGGCCAAACGCCAACGCATTGTGTTTGCCGCCCGTTGCTTTCTCAGTCGACTGCCGCATTTGCCTGCCTGTCGGTTTGATGTCGTGGTGGTGCAGGCAGGTCAGTTGCAATGGATCAAAGCGGCATTTGAATGCTGACAAAAGATCACCATTTCGGTCATGGTGTCAAATGGCAAAGGTATGATTGCCCCATGCTAGAGCAACGCATTGAACAACAGTTCATCGACAGTGCAGATTTGAAATACCAAGCTGCGCAGGTTTTGAGCAAACCCATGGCCGCGGCCATTCAATCCATTTTGGTCAGTGTCACTGGCGGCGGAAAAGTGTTGGCGTGTGGCAATGGCGGTTCGGCTGCGTTGGCGCAATTGTTTGCGGCCACCTTCGTCGGACACCACGAACGCGAGCGGCCCGAGTTAGGTGCCATCGCATTGAATACCGATGCCGTGTTGTTGACAGGCGCGGCCCACGACTACGGTTTCGAGCAAGTGTTTGCCAAACAAGTGCGGGCCTTGGGACAACCGGGTGATGTGCTGTTGGTGGTGTCAGCCAGCGGCCAAGCCGACAACCTGTTGCAAGCCATTCGTGCCGCGCATGAGCGCGAGTTGTCTGTGGTGGCTTTGACCGGCCAAAGCGGCGGCAAGATCCGACAAGAGTTACGGGAAACCGATGTGCATATTTGCGTGCCGAGCGACAAAGCGGTGCGCATACAAGAGGTTCATTTGCTGGTGTTACACGGTTTGTGTGACGGCGTGGACAGTCAATTATTGGGTGAACAGGAGACTTCTGAATGAAACATGGCCAATTACGCACCACAGGTGCTTTGCTGTCACTGGCGTTATGCATGAGCGCATGCGCGCCTATTTTGGTGGCCAGCGTGGCTGGCTCTGCATTGGTGGCGACCGATCGCCGGACTTCGGGCACGCAACTCGAAGACGAAACCATCGAACTGCGAGCGTCTTCCAAGGTGCGCGACATGTTCGGAGAAAAAGTGCATGTCAACATCACCAGCTACAACCGCCAGGTCTTGGTCACCGGTGAGGTGCCTTCTGAGAAAGAGCGTCAAGCCGTGGTTGGCATTGTCGAGAAAGTTGAAAACGTGAAGTCGGTCGTGAACGAGTTGTCTGTCATGGCCAACGCCAGTTTGGGCAGCCGCTCGAACGATTTGGTGGTTACCGGAAAAATCAAAGCCAGTTTGGTCGACAGCCGCGATCTGTTTGCCAATGCCTTCAAAGTGGTGACCGAGCGAAACACGGTGTATTTGATGGGGCGTGTGACGCAACGTGAAGCTGACAGCGCCACCCAAGTGGTTCGCAATGTCAGCGGTGTGAACAAAGTGGTGCGCTTGTTTGAAATCATCTCTGAAGAAGAGTTGCGCCGCATGGCGCCGCCACCGGCTGAAAAAGCTGACGCGGACAAAGCCAAAAAATAACCCGCTGGCACACCAGAAAAACCACGCCTTGAACGGCGTGGTTTTTTTTCAGCGCAAGCGCTTGATCAGACTCGAAGTGTCGAACCGTTTGCCGCCCATGGCTTGCACATCGGCATAAAACTGGTCAACCAATGCAGTGACTGGCACTCGCGATCCATTGCGCTTGGCTTCATCCATCACCAACCCTAAATCTTTGCGCATCCAGTCCACGGCAAAGCCAAAATCAAATTTGTCAGCCACCATGGTCTTGCCACGGTTGTCCATTTGCCAACTTTGTGCCGCGCCTTTGCCAATGACATCCAAGACCTGTTCCATGTTCAAACCCGCTTTTTGTCCGAATGCAATGCCTTCGGACAACGCTTGCACCAGACCCGCGATGCAAATTTGGTTGACCATTTTGGTGAGTTGACCGGCACCGCTGTCGCCCATCAAGGTGAACGCTTTGGAGAACGCCATGCCCACCGGTTTGGCGCGCTCGAAAGCGGCCGCTTCGCCACCGCACATGACGGTGAGCATGCCGTTGATGGCGCCAGCTTCACCGCCCGAGACGGGTGCATCGACAAAATGCACGCCCTTGGCTTTGGCAGCAGCAAACAACTCGCGCGCCACGTTGGCAGAGGCCGTGGTGTGGTCAATCAACAAAGCACCTGCTTTGACACCCGCCAATGCGCCATCGGCGCCGAGCATGACGGCGCGCAAATCGTCGTCATTGCCCACACAGCAAAACACCATGTCCGCAGCTTGCGCAGCTTCGCGCGGCGTGGCGGCGCTGGCATGACCGGGAAATTCAGCGCACCAGTCTTTGGCTTTGCCCGGGTTGCGGTTGTACACGGTCACATGGTGGCCGGCCAGTGCCAAGTGGCCAGCCATGGGATAGCCCATGACGCCCAAGCCGATGAAGGCGACTTTGGCAGGACTGGATGTTTCGTAGGTTTTAGGGTTGGTGCGGGGCATGGGTGACATCCTGTGAGGTTTTTTCTGATCTTAATGTGTCTGTTCTGGTGCTGAATGTCGTGTTGCTGAATGTGGGGGTGGGTTGTGGGTGCGGGGCCTCCTCCACACTCACGTAACGTCGTCAGCCCCACACCCACAACCCACTCCCGCAGCCCGCACCGCTTTGATTCACACTCTCAGTCAGCTTGTCAGGGGCACACTCACTTTCACGACACATGGCGGGCGGCCTCTTGTGCAGTGATCACGCCGGAATGCACCAGCTTCTCCAGCGATTGCGCCATGGTTTGCATGCCGAACTGCGCGCCGGTTTGCAACGCATTGGGCAGTTGTGCGGTTTTGTTTTCGCGGATCAGGTGCCGTACCGCGGGCGTGGCGTAAAGGACTTCGTGTGCGGCCACGCGGCGTTGACCATCGGTGTGAAGGCACAGGGTTTGGGTGACGACAGCAAGCAACGACAAACTGAGCTGGCTGCGCACCAACGATTTCTCTTCAGCGGGAAACACATCCACCAACCGTTCAACCGCTTGTGTCGCGCTACGGGTGTGCAAACTGGCCAGCACCAAGTGTCCGGTTTCAGCCGCACCCAAAGCAAGCCGAATGGTGGCGAGGTCGCGCAATTCGCCCACCATGATGACATCCGGGTCTTGTCGCAACGCGGCGCGCAACGCCGTGTCAAAGCTGGCGCAATGCCCGGGCACGTTGCGTTGCTGCACCAAGCTGCGTGCGCTTTGGTGCTCGAATTCGATCGGGTCTTCCAGCGTGAGGATGTGCAACGGCTGGGTGACATTGAGGTGATGCAACAAAGCAGCCAGTGTGGTGGACTTGCCCGACCCGGTGGCGCCGGTGACCAACAGCAGCCCATTGGCTTGCAATGCCCATTCGCGCAGGGCTGGCGGCGCACCGATGTCTTGCAAGTCGGGAATGTCCGCAGGAATGGCGCGCCAGACAGATGACCATCCGCGTTGTTGCGCAAACACATTCACGCGAAAGCGACCCAATCCGCTGACTGTGACTGCGGTGTCATGGTCATGGCTGTGCTTATCGCTTGTGACTGTATTGGACGCAGCGCGGGATGACCAAGGCCAATCCGGCAGTGCAGTCGCTAGCAATGCTTGCATGCGGTCAGCGGGAACAGGCGCAGCGTCCAGCGATTGCAATTGACCGAGTCGGCGCACCATGGGCGCAAGACCAGCACTCAGGTGCAGGTCCGAGGCACCTGAGTGGCGCGTGTATGAAAGCCATTCGAGCAATTGCGGGTTCATGCGAGGCGGTTGCTTGTTACAGTTGCTCACATGATGAGTGAGACAGAACAGCGTTACCAAGCAGTGCGTGAACGCATCACGCAAGCCGCGTTGCAAGCAGGCCGCAAACCAGAAAGCGTGCAATTGTTGGCGGTGTCAAAAACCTTTGCCGCTGATCAAGTGCGCGAAGTGGCCGATTCAGGGCAACGCGATTTCGGCGAAAACTATGTGCAAGAAGGCGTGGACAAAATCGCTGCCCTCAAAGATGTGCCCGGCTTGGTATGGCATTGCATCGGCCCCTTACAAAGCAACAAGACCCGCCCGGTGGCCGAGCATTTCGATTGGGTGCACAGCGTGGACCGCTTGAAAATCGCGCAACGCTTGAGTGAGCAACGACCGGCAGGTTTACCGCCGCTGAACATTTGCTTGCAAGTGAACATTGACGGCGGCCCGACCAAAGCAGGTGTGTCACCCAGCGAAGCGCTGTCGCTGGCGCAAGCGGTGTCTGCATTGCCGAGCGTGGTCTTGCGCGGCCTGATGACGATCCCTGATCCTGTGGAGGGTGTTGATGCACAGGTGGCGGTGCACTTGCAAGCCAAGCATTTGTTTGACGAGTTGCAAGCGGCGTTGGCGTTGCCTCAGTTTGATACGTTGTCCATGGGGATGAGCGCTGACCTCGAAGCTGCGGTGCATGCGGGTAGCACCATGGTCAGGGTGGGGACGGCGGTGTTTGGCTCTCGTTAAGTCGTCGTCGTTTGGCCCCACCTGTCTTGCCGAACGAAATCAAGCCATCGCTGATAAGCCGACACGCTGTGCCCGTGCGCCGCTCACCGCAGCAAAGCTGCGACGTTCGCTACACGGACAGGCACAGCATGACGGCTTGTTTGAATGCAGTATCTGGTGATGCAAATTCAGGCTAACTTGAGGTGTTTGACAAGTTGCCTGCATCACATCAAGCGCCGCACTTTTTGGCAGTAGTTGGTGTACACCACGCCGTGCTGACCCAAGAGGTGCTGCTCTTCCAATCTCGCCTGTAGTTGTATCAGCACCTCGTCGACGCAGGCCAGCGCCAGCGTCAGGCCGTTGGGCCTGTAAAAAAAACAGGCCTAGCAAGGTAATGCGTAGGCTCAAAAAAATCGTGGTGCGTGACAGGCCAAACAGACCGTTTGTTACCAAGGTTGAGCGGTTTTTTTCATCAATGCCAATACGCCATGAAAACCCCATTTGTGCCTGTGCCACCAGCATCAACGCCAAGGACAGACCCATCAACACCCATCCCAGCGCGGTCCACATGGGCGTTTGTAGCCCCGCAATCGCACCGATCTCTTGAGTTGAAGCTGGCCAAGAGGCGCATACCAGCACAAAATGGGAAGCGGCGGTGCATGGGGGCGTAGATTTATTGCAAATTGCTGATTTTTCGCCAGCGCTTAAATAAAGATAGCCGGACAGGAAAACCTCATATCACCGCGCAACAGTAAGTCACAAAAAACGTAACGCTCAGTGATACATAGGCCAATACATTCTGCCCAACATATCGCCCTATGTTTTGCAGAGAGAATATTTTTAATGTAGAGTTACAATTTACAGGCCAATGGCCTACTTTGCATCATGGAATTTGAATGGGATGAAGCCAAAAGCCAGTCCTGTTTTCTGAGCAGGGGTTTTGACTTTGCATATGCGGCCAAAGCATTCTTTGATTCGGGTCGTCAGATCAAGGCGGATCTGAGACATAGCTACGGCGAAGCAAGATTCAACTTGTATGGCCGTATTGAATCAAGAGTTTTTGTTTTGGTTTACACACAACGAGGTAATGCGACACGCATTATTTCAGCCCGAAAAGCCAATAGCCGAGAAATCACACTGTATGAAAATAACACGCATCAAAATTGACCCCGCAACCGCATCACTTAAAAGCATTGGCCGGATAAACAAAGCCAAAGTGGATGCAACCACCGAAACTCAAATTGCAGACCAAGCAGCACAAGATGACGCATTGGCAACACAAGATGCAGCCAAATATGCGAGGCGTGTGCGGCGACGCCTTGGATTTAGCCAAGCCGAATTTGCAACTCGCATAGATGTTTCATTGGAGACCATCCGTAATTGGGAGCAAGGCAAACGCTGTCCTACAGGTGCGGCCAAGGCTCTATTAAAAATCCTTGATAAAGCTCCTGAGGCGGCTTTGGCTGCATTGCACTGAATCAAAACCTCGGCAACTCCGGGTGACTCATCTGTCCGCCACGCACCAGCATCTTGCCGTACTCGGCGCAGCGTTGCAGGGTGGGAATCACTTTGCCGGGGTTGAGCAAACCGCTCGGGTCAAACGCGCGTTTCACGCCAAACATTTGTTCGTTCTCCGCCGCTGAAAACTGCACGCACATGGAGTTGAGTTTTTCCACGCCGACGCCGTGTTCGCCGGTCACCGTGCCGCCCATGGCCACGCTGGTTTCCAAAATGTCCGCGCCAAAGAGTTCACAGCGGTGCAACTGGTCGGGGTCGTTCGCGTCAAACAAAATCAGCGGGTGCAAATTGCCGTCACCTGCGTGAAACACGTTGGCGCAGCGCAAGCCGTATTTCTTTTCCATCTCGGCAATCGCCAGCAGGATGTCTGCCAAACGCTTGCGCGGAATGGTCGAGTCCATGCACATGTAGTCCGGGCTGATACGACCACTCGCAGGAAACGCGTTTTTTCGTCCGCTCCAAAATTTCAATCGCTCGGCCTCGTCTTTGCTGACGGCAATTGCGGTCGCGCCGTAGCTTTGCAACACCGCGCTCATGCGGCCGATTTCTTCTTCCACTTCTTCAGGCGTGCCGTCACTCTCGCACAGCAAGATCGCTTCGGCATTCAAGTCATAGCCCGCGTGCACAAAGTCTTCCACGGCGGCGGTCATGGGCTTGTCCATCATTTCTAAACCCGCCGGGATGATGCCCGCGGCAATGACAGCAGCCACTGCGTCACCGGCTTTGCGCAAATCGTCAAAGCTGGCCATGATGCAACGCGCAAGCTGCGGCTTGGGGGTGAGTTTGACGGTGACTTCGAGGGTGATGGCCAACATGCCTTCCGAGCCCACCACCAACGGCAACATGTCGTACCCGGGTGTGTCCAGTGCATCGCTGCCGAACGCCACCCATTCGCCTTGAACCGTGAGTCCTTTGACTTTCAACACATTGTGCAAAGTCAAACCGTATTTCAAGCAGTGCACGCCACCTGAGTTTTCGGCGACGTTGCCACCGATGGTGCACGCGATTTGGCTGGACGGGTCCGGCGCGTAATACAAACCCAAGGGTGCTGCGGCTTCGCTGATGGCCAAGTTGCGCACACCGCTTTGCACCACAGCGGTTCGGCTGTGTGCATCCATTTTCAAAATGCGGTTGAACTTGGCCAGCGACAACGTGACCCCTTGTGCGTTGGGCATGGCACCCCCAGACAAACCGGTGCCTGCACCGCGTGCCACCACAGGTACTTGCAATTCATGGCATGTGCGCAATACCGCTTGCACTTGTTCGTAGGTCTCGGGCAATGCCACGCACAAAGGGCGTTGGCGGTAAGCGGTCAGACCATCGCATTCGTAAGGCGTGGTGTTTTCAGACGATGACAACACGGCGTGGGCAGGCAGCACTTGGCGCAATGCCGCCACGACTTGGGCGCTGCGTGTGGCCAGTGCTTGTTCGTCTGGGCGCAAGCTGTTGATCTCAGGGGTGGTCAATGCATTCATCCCGCTACTTTAAACCGAATGCCTGCGTCAGCAGCGATTCGCAGCGGATGTCCCTCAGCGAGCGCCATTGGAGCCGTTAAGCCAGAGGTATTCATGCTGCCGACCCACACTGCACATGGCCAGCGTGGCGGTGTCAAGAATCTCACAGCGAGTCGATTCCGGTAACTGCGTTGGTGTCGATAAACCCCTGCCCTGGGCTGAATGCCTTGGTGTGAATTTCTGCACGCATCACGCAGGCATTGCATCCAAAAGTTAAGCCACATTGATGGCACTTGTTTTGCCCATGAAGACCCCTCAGTCACTGCCTGGAGGGTCTCATGTTCAAGCCATCAAATGCATGCCAATGGTTGCATCGTCCGTTCGTTCGTTGCGCATGGCGCATCATGTGGTTCAGTGTGTGTGTCGGTGGTTACGCGACGCATGCAAACGCGCTGCAAATTCAACGCATCGACACCGATGTGTTTGTCAGTGGTGACATCTTGGCCAATGACGATGTGAAATTGCGCGCAGAGTTTGATGCCGCGCCTGTGAAGCGATTGATCTTGGTGAATTCACGCGGCGGACATTTGAATGCAAGTTTGAACATCGCGCGTTGGTTGACCACCCAACCGATCACCACCTTGGTGGTGGGCCCGTGTTTGTCTGCTTGCTCCTTGATTTTCATGGCGGGCAAAGAGCGCATGTACGCGACGGGTTATGAACCCCGGTTGACTGTGATTGGCATTCACGGACCGAGCTTGCCATTGACCGGGCAGTTGTTGCCCGAGCGTGCAGCGGAAATGCTGGCGTTTTACAAAGAGCGCATGGGCGACAAATACGACGCGAATTTGTTGCACACCGCCTTGTACGACATGAAAGATGCCACAGGCTTTGTGTTGGTGCGCGAGATCACGCGCAACCAAGCCAAAGACCGCA
>RFYK01000008.1 GCA_009925585.1 Betaproteobacteria bacterium
TCAACAGAGTGACCTGGGTCACCTTCAAAAAAAGGAAAAACATGCAAATCAGACACATTTACTACGCCGGTGTTTTGGCATTGGCAGCTTGTGGCGGCGGTGGTGGTGGTGACAGTGGAGAAGGAGCAGGCAACCCCACTCCAACCTCATCAACCAATTTTCTGGTTTCAAGAGATGTTCGATTGCTTGGAACATTTGATCATGATTACCAGGATAGAAAGACAATTACCGGGATCAGTGCAGCCATAGACGCTTCCGTGTTATCGCCCGACACGTCTACCTCATTGAGTCAGTACACATTGGACAACGGGGCGAATCAAAGAGTCATCAACACTTCAGGAATCAAGTCTGGTGGTTTGTTCAATTTGACCGGTGGTACTTCATTGGTCAATATTGGCGGAACACAGTGGAATTATTCCCGTTTCGGTTACTGGACAGATCAGACCCTTAACTCAAATGGCAAAGATACGCAATTCGTTATTCGATACATGCCATTTTTCCGAGCCAACACTGACAAATCGCCAGCCATTACGACAGCAAATTACCAAACCTCTGGTTTGTCGGTAGGTAATTTCGTGATGGATGATTTTACTTTTGGGCCTTTGTCATGCGTGATTGGTGTCAAGTTCACCAAAGGCACCGACGACAAACAAACCGCTGAAATATCTTTGTCTGCATGCAATCTTAACGATACATCGTCTAAAAGTCCGTTTAAATCATCCGACGGAACTTTGTTGGCTCAAAAAACCAGCAATACCAGTCAAGTCACTGCCTCACTGGGCACTTCGCCTCTTCACATCGTTTACTTAGATGATGACAACAAAGAATATGACTTAAAACCAACCAATTACAAAGTGTCTTATGCATTGGCTGGTCCTAATGCTGAAGAAATGGTGGGTAGCATTTACTTGAACGGAACTTTTAAAAATGGAACCACTGACACACCCTTTCATATAAATATGGCGTTTGGCGCTAAAAAATAAAACAAGGGTGGTTGCCCATTGATCCGCAAGGCGGCAATCTGCATGGCAGCGTTCATCTGCAGATGGACGCTGGCCATGAACCAAATCCATACACAGATGTAAGCTGCTAAACAACCCCGCAGATTGATTTTGAGATGTCCGCAGTTTAAAAATTGGCGGGGCTTTGCAGCAAGCGGTTGGCCAGTTCCACCGCTTGGGGCGCATGCGAGGACACACCGTCAGCGCCGGAGTTTTGCAGCAGGTTGGGGTCGCTGTGCACCGCAGGGCCGCCCAAGATCACCAAGGTCTGTGGATTGATGGCTTGCGCTTTGAGTCGGGTGATCAAGTCCTTGAGCCCCGGCAGTTGCTCCACCAACCCCACTGACAAACCAATCATGTCAAACCATTCGCGTCGAAGCGCTTTGAACAGCTCTTCTTCGGTGGAGGCGATTTCCATCACCACTTGCCAGCCATTGCTGCGGAACAATTCGGTCACGATGCTCAAACCCAAAATATGCATCGAACCTGGCGCACAGGCAAAAAAGATGCGTTTGACTTCGCCGGCCGTTTGCGGGGACTCGGGGTTGATGTAGCCCAAGCTTCGGGTCAATTGGTGCATACGCATCAGGCCATGCGTGACCGAGGTGAAATCTTTTTTGTCGAGCTCCCATTGGTAGCCCAGCCAACGGGCGGCAGGCGTGAACAAGTCGATGAACACGCTTTCAATGGACACGCCTTCTTCCAACACGCTGTGAACATAGGCCAGCGGTTGGTCAATGTCTGGGCCCAAGCAGGATTCAGCAAACGCTTCAATCTCTTGTTCGGAGAAACTGCGGCTGGTTGGTGTGCGTGACAGGGAAGGGTCAAGCAAACTGGGGTGCGCATGCATCAGTTGGGGAATGATTTGCGCCTCGATCACAGAGAGCAAAGATTTTTGGCAATTGTCTGGGGATGAGGTGTCCAGTGAGTCTGTCTGTTGTTCGCTGCGTTTGGGTTGCGCGCCAGAGGAAATCGCAGATAACACCAAATGAGACAAGCCGTGCAAGCCGGCCAGAGGTTTGGCGATTAACAGACTGGAAATGCTGATGCTCATAGGGTTCTCCGGCTAAGGACTGACAGCTTCCAATGGACTGATAAATACCTTGGGCCATTGTGTCAACATTCCTGAGTCTTAGCCACTCGAACGAGGGTAAATACCCACCAAATTCGTTCAGTGAAATGGCGTGCTCAGGGTTTTCCTTGTGTTTAGCGTGATACCACCCTGAAGCCAGATGCCAATGAAATACTGATTCTGGTCATTCATAAGTCAACAGGAGACAACTACATGCGAACCATTCCCATAGCGAATATTGCGTCCGAGTTCAGTGATTGCGAAGAAAGCGGCGTCGTCCCCAAGCAAAACCTTCCCTTGGCACGACGTGAATTCCTCAAAGGTTCCGGCATATTGATGGGCACCTTGGCGGCAGGTTCGGTGTTGGCCGGATTGGCGCCATCCACTGTGTGGGCCGTTGAATTGAAAACGCTCAGCCAAGCCGAAGGCGAAACACTGATGGCCATGGGACGTGTTTTGTATCCCCACAAAAAATTGCCTGATGCGGTCTATGCCATTTTGGCGAAAGATTTGGATGCGGCTGCGTCGGGCAGTGCTGACACTGCCAAGATGCTGCGCGATGGTATCGCTGGGCTCAACAGTTTGGCCGGTGGCAATTTCGCCAAGGCCAAGGCAGACAAGCAACTCGCCATCGTCAAGGGCATGGAAGGTTCCACCTTTTTTGGCACTGTGCGTGGCCAATGTGTGACCTCGCTCTACAACAACGACATGGCATTCGCTGCATTCGGATACCCCGGTTCTGCTTGGGAAAAAGGCGGGTACATCACCCGCGGTTTCCAAGATTTGAAATGGTTGCCTGCTCCTTCTAAAGAAGCCAGCCCCGCCCCTTATTTGGGCTGATTCCACCTACCCTCAGCATTTCAGGAGATACACAACATGGCTTCTATTTCATTCAACGACGACTCCGTGGTCGTCATCATTGGTTCTGGCGCGGGCGGTGGCACATTGGCCAACGAGTTGTGCCAAAAAGGCATCAAGGTCGTGGTGCTTGAAGCAGGTGCGCGTCAGTCACCTCAATCGTTCGTGAACGACGAATGGAAATCTTTCGGTCAATTGGCTTGGTTAGACCCACGCACCACTTCTGGTACTTGGCGCGTGGCCAAAGACTTCTCTGGCTTGCCCGCATGGATTTGCAAAACCGTGGGCGGTTCAACCACCCACTGGGCCGGTGCTTCATTGCGTTTCCAAGAGCATGAGTTCCGCGCCAAAACCGTGTATGGCGATATCAAAGGCGCCAATTTGCTTGACTGGCCGATCACGTTGTCCGAGTTGGAGCCTTACTACGCCAAAGCTGAAAACAAAATGGGCGTGACCCGCACCAACGGTATTCCTGGATTGCCTGGCAACAACAACTTCAAAGTGTTGTATGCCGGCGCGAAAAAGATGGGCTACAAAGAAGTTCACACCGGCAACATGGCCATCAACAGCCAGCCGCGCGATGGCCGTGGTCGTTGCATGCAACTGGGTTTCTGTTTCCAAGGTTGTAAGAGTGGTGCCAAGTGGTCAACGCTGTACACCGAGATTCCCAAGGCAGAAGCCACAGGCAATTTGGACTTGCGCCCTGAATCCCATGTGACCCGCATTGAGCACAACGCCAAAGGCATGGTCAACGGCGTGGTGTACTTTGACAAAGACGGCAAAGAACAGCGTCAGTCGGCCCGCGTTGTCTGTGTCGCAGGCAACTCGATCGAGACACCGCGCTTGCTGCTGCTGTCTGCCTCCAACATGTTCCGTGATGGCTTGGCCAATTCTTCTGGACAAGTCGGGCGCAACTACATGCGTCACATGACAGGTTCTGTGTATGCGGCTTTCAAAAACCCCGTGCACATGTACCGTGGCACCACCATGGCCGGCATCATCCGTGACGAGTCTGCGTTCAACCCCAAGCGTGGTTTTGTGGGGGGGTATGAAATGGAAACCTTGTCATTGGGCTTGGCCTTCATGCCCGCGTTCTTGGACCCAGGTGCTTGGGGCGCAGACTACGCTTGGTGGATGGATCACTACACCAACCTCGCCGGCATGTGGCTGGTCGGTGAAGACATGCCGCGCGAAACCAACCGCATCACATTGAACAACAATGTGAAAGACAAATGGGGCAGCCCAGTGGCGAACGTGCACTTCGATGACCATGAAAATGACATCGTGATGCGTAACCATGCGTTCACCCAAGGCGAGCGGATTTACCAAGCGGCTGGTGCGATCAAAACCTATCGCACACCGCCATACCCCTCGACCCACAACTTGGGTACATGCCGTTTGAGCGCTAACGCGCGTGACGGTGTGGCCAACAAATGGGGCCAAACGCATGACATCCCCAACCTGTTCATCAGTGACGGCAGCCAGTTCACCACCGGTGGTGCCGAGAACCCGACTTTGACGATCGTGACCTTGGCGATTCGCCAAGCAGACTACATCGCCAAACAGATGACCGAACGGGCCATTTGATACACTGATTTTTTCCAACCAAAGGAGAACAGCATGTGTGAGTATTTTGTGAAAGCTGACCCCATTCAGTACGAACAACGTACACGTTCGGTTCGCATTCGCGGCATGCTCACCAGCATCCGGTTGGAAAACATGGTGTGGGATGTGCTGGCCGAAATGGCCGAGGATGAGGGATGCACCACCAACGCCCTCATCTGCACATTGCATGATGAAATTCTTCAGCATCGGGGCGAAGTACCTAACTTCGCCTCGTTCCTGAGGATCACGAGTTTGCGCTATTTGCGCCGTTGCTTGATCAACCTAGAACGACAGTACCAACCCGCCGATGGACCCGACAGCGCTGCCGTGTTTCAACCCTCTGTGCTGAACCGCGCCAATGACAAATCTGCCGCTCGCGTCCATTCCAACGTATTGGCTGCTGTCAAAACCTGATTTTTTCCTATGACTTTCGATACTGAATGGCAGACAGGAGTCTGCGAAAAGCCCGCGCCTGCGTCACGCGGTTTTGTGCTGAATCACGCCATGTTGCGGGTCAAAGACCCAGCCGTGGCTTTGGACTTTTACACACGCGTCATGGGCATGCGTTTGTTGCGCAAGCTCGACTTTCCCGAGATGAAATTCAGTCTCTACTTTTTGGCGGTGGCCGAGTCTGCCAGCCACGCCCCGCAAGACCAGGGCGAACGCACCGCATGGACGTTTTCGCAGTCCGGTATTTTGGAGTTGACCCACAACTGGGGCACAGAGAGCGACGCCGAATTCAAATACCACGATGGCAACGCACAGCCCCAAGGCTTTGGTCACATTTGTTTTTCAGTGCCAGATTTGGACGTCGCCATTCAATGGTTTGACGACAACAAAGTGGTGTATGTGAAGCGACCTGAGCAGGGCAAGATGAAAGACGTGGCTTTCATCAAAGACCCGGATGGTTATTGGATTGAAATCGTCGAGCCCAGTCGTTTAAAGCAACTGGGCAGTTAATCAGCGCGGTTTTTTCAGGCCAGACGCTGAGATGAAGTCTTTGCGTTTGACCTCATCACTTTTCAGCGCTTGCTGAATTTGCTTGACCAGCAGTTTTTTGGTGTCTTCTTGCATATTGGCCGCACGCAGCCGTATGTAAATGGCTTTGGCTTTTTCTTTGTCGTAAGTGGCTTCAACCAAGGCTTGGGCCCAAAGTCCGTCACGAATCACGCCTTCTTGCATTTCGCGAAGAACCATTGCGTGTATGAGTTCACTGTTTTGAGTGGCCATGACTGCTTTCTGTGGGTGCTGGCGTTGTTGAAAATTATAGGTGTCCGGTTTCAAGCCGACAGGTGCATGTCAGTCACCCTGGCCACTTCATTTTTCGAGCCAAGGCACACGCTGACACGCTGATGCAAAAGTGTGGGTTGAATGTCCAAAATGCGTTCTTTGCCGTTGGTGGCCATGCCACCGGCTTGCTCGACCAACCAGCTCATGGGGTTGGCTTCGTACATCAAGCGCAACTTGCCGGGCTTGTCGGGTTCACGCTTGTCCCAGGGGTACATGAACACGCCACCACGGGTGAGGATGCGGTGAACATCGGCCACCATGCTGGCAACCCAACGCATGTTGAAGTCTTTGCCGCGTGGTCCGTTGCTGCCAGCCAAACATTCTGCGATGTAGTCAGCCACCGGTTTGTCCCAATGGCGCATGTTGCTCATGTTGATCGCGAATTCGCGGGTGTCTTCAGGGATGCGCACATTTTCTTGCGTCAAGACAAACGAGCCTTGTTCTCTGTCGAGCGTGAACATGGCGACACCGTCGCCCACGGTCAACACCAAGGTGGTTTGTGGGCCGTACACGCAATAACCTGCAGCGACTTGGGCATGCCCGGGTTGCAAGAAATCTGCTTCTGTGACGGTGTTGGACGATTCAGGTTTTTTCAAGACACTGAAGATGGTGCCAATGCTGACATTGACATCGATGTTGCTGGAGCCGTCCAATGGATCAAACAGCAACAGGTATTCGCCTTGCGGGTAACGGTTGGGCACGACGTAAATCGTGTCCATTTCTTCTGACGCCATGGCGGCCAAATGCCCGCCCCATTCATTTGCTTCAATCAACACCTCATTGGCGATGATGTCGAGTTTTTTCTGCACTTCACCTTGGATGTTTTCGCTGTGTGCAGAGCCAAGCACGCCGCCCAAAGCCCCTTTGTTGACGGCGTGGCTGATGCCCTTGCAAGCACGCGCCACCACTTCCAGGAGCAATCGCAACTCGGGTGGGATGTTTTGTTTGGCACGTTGTTGTTCAACCAAATACCGCGACAAAGATGTGGCCATGTGTCAATCCTCCAAGGCAGAGTCAATCACTTCGCGCACATCGGCGCTCAAATCCTCTTTGGCGGCCACGCGCCGAATGGCCTCGTGTGCAGCACTGCGATAGGGCTCGCTCAATTTGCGCCAACGGTCCAAGGCCCTGGCCAACCGGGCCGCGACTTGAGGGTTGAAGCTGTCCAACTCCAACACGCGTTCGCTCCAGAACACATAGCCTGACGCATCGGCACGGTGAAACGCTGCCGGGTTGCTGCAGTAACTGGCGATCAAACTGCGTGCGCGATTGGGGTTGCGAAGTTGAAAGTCAGGGTGTTGCATCAATTGGCGAACGCGGCCAAGCACATGGCCTTCATGGTCGCATGCGGCGGCTTGCACGGAAAACCATTTGTCCAACACCAGCTCTTCGTGTTTGAACTGTTGGTGAAACACCGCCAAGGCTTGGGTTTCCAGAGGGTGATGAACAGCAACCAGTGCTTGCAAAGCAAGCATGCGCTCGGTCATGTTGTTCGCGCGTGTGAATTCATGCAGCGCTTGCTGCGCCCAATGGTCGTCCTGCAATGACTGACCCGCCAAACACAGGTAGTTCAAGGCCAAGCCATGCAATGCGCGAAGGCCACTGGAGGTGGCGTCAGGTGAATATTCGCCCTTGACTGTGGTGTGTGCATGGGCCCACACCCAATCCTCACGCAACGCCATTGCGATTTGCAGGCGCATGGCTTCACGCACTTGATGGATTTTTTGCGGATCCACAACCGAGGCTTGCTCGGCGATGTAACTCTCGCTCGGCGGTGTCAACACCAGTTCTTTGAATGCGGCGTCCAGTGCGGGATGACGCAAGACTTCGCGCAGGCCTTGTATGAAGTCGTGCGACAGCAAACTTGTTGGCATCTGTGCTTGTGCCAAGGCCTGCATGGTGGCCGCCAAATACAGGCGTTGCGACGCTTCCCAGCGGTTGAAAGCGTCAGTGTCATGTGCCAACAGCACCAAGAGTTGGGTTTCGGTATGAGGAAACTGCAATTGCACCGGCGCACTGAAACCACGCAGCAACGAAGGAATCACAGGCGACGTGATGTGGTCGAGTACCAAGGTGTGTTCGGCGTCTTTGAGCACCAATAACTGGTCTGGCACGACTGATTCGCCAGACTCGCTCAGCAACCCAAATTGGATCGGAATCAGAAATGGTTGCTTGTGCAATTGACCGGGCGTGGCGGGGCAGCTTTGTGAGAAATGCAATGTCAGTTGCTGGGTGCTTGTGTCATGCGACATTTGCACATCCACCTTGGGTGTGCCTGCTTGCGAATACCAGCGCTTGAACACGTCGAGTTGTTTGTACAACTCGGTGGCTGGGTTTGCGTCTGCAATGGCTTGCACAAATGCATCACAGGTCACCGCTTGGCCGTCATGTCGTTGAAAGTAAAGCTTCATGCCCATGGCGAAACCTTCACGCCCCACCAAGGTTTGCATCATGCGAACCACTTCGGCGCCTTTTTCGTAAATCGTGACGGTGTAGAAGTTGTTGATTTCCATGTAGCTGTCGGGACGCACCGGATGCGCCATGGGGCCGGCGTCTTCAGCGAATTGCACGGTGCGCAACAAGCGAACATCTTCAATGCGCTTGACTGCGCGAGCCGAGGCTGAGCCGCACAGGTCTTGGCTGAACTCTTGGTCACGAAACACCGTCAAGCCCTCTTTGAGCGAGAGTTGAAACCAATCACGGCAGGTGATGCGGTTGCCAGTCCAATTGTGGAAATACTCGTGACCCACCACGCTTTCGATGTTGGCGTAGTCTTGGTCAGTGGCGGTGGCTGGGCTGGCCAACACGTACTTGGTGTTGAAAATATTCAAGCCTTTGTTTTCCATGGCGCCCATGTTGAAGTCGGACGTGGCCACGACCATGAAGCGTTCCAAATCCAGACTCAGACCAAACCGCGCTTCGTCCCAAGCAATGCTGGCCATCAACGATTTCATGGCGTGATCGGTTTTGTCCAAGTCCCCCGAGCGCACATAAATTTGCAGCAAATGTTCTTTGCCATTGCGCGCGGTGATGCGTTGTTCGCGGCAGACCAATTTGCCCGCCACGAGCGCAAACAAATAGCTGGGTTTGTGGTGCGGGTCGACCCATCTTGCGAAATGCCGGCCGTCCTCAAGTTCGCCTTGTGCCACCAAGTTGCCGTTGGACAACAACACCGGGTAAGCTTGTTTGTCAGCGCGCAAGGTCACGCTGAACACCGACATCACGTCGGGACGATCGAGGAAATAACTGATGCGCCGAAAGCCTTGTGCTTCACATTGAGTGAAGAAAGAGTCTTGGCTGACGTACAAACCGCTCAGCTGCGTGTTTTTAGAGGGGTGACAGGTGGTGAAGATTTCCAGCTTGAACGCGTCGTGGCCCTCGGGCAAGTTCTCCAATACCAATTGCTCACCGTCCATCTTGAAGGATGTGCCTTGCCCGTTGACCAACACCCGAGACAGGTTGAGGTCCTCGCCATCCAAACGCAGCGGTTGAGGCGCGACATCGGGGTTACGCCGAATCAACATGGTGTTGAGCACGCGGGTTTTGACGGGATCCAAATCGAACACCAGATCGACGTTGTCGATCCAGAAACCGGGGGCCTGGTAGTCCTCGCGCCGTGTGATCACGGCTTGGCCTTCACGAAACATGGGAAGTTCTCCGTTAACTGTGACTTGCTCGTTCAAACGCCTTGTTTGAGCGAGGCTTCAATGAAAGTGTCCAAATCGCCATCCAGCACTTTTTGGGTGTTGCTGATCTCGACGTTGGTACGCAAATCTTTGATGCGGCTTTGGTCCAACACATAGCTGCGAATTTGGTGCCCCCATCCGACATCGGTTTTGGTGTCTTCGAGTTTTTGTTGGGCTTCCATGCGTTTGCGCATTTCAAAGTCGTACAAGCGCGAGCGCAAGCGTTTCCAGGCGACATCGCGGTTGCTGTGCTGGCTGCGTCCATCTTGGCATTGCACCACGATGCCAGTGGGAATGTGTGTGAGTCGAACCGCAGAATCGGTCTTGTTGATGTGCTGTCCGCCTGCGCCACTGGCTCTGAATGTGTCGGTGCGCACATCTGCGGGGTTGATGTCGATCTCGATGGAATCGTCAATTTCCGGGTAAACAAAGATGCTGGCAAAACTGGTGTGTCGCCCGCCGGCGGAGTCGAATGGCGATTTGCGAACCAAGCGGTGCACGCCGGTTTCGGTACGCAACAAACCAAAAGCGTATTCGCCTTCAATTTTCAATGTGGCGCCTTTGATGCCCGCCACGTCCCCCGGTGATTCATCTTCTAACGTGGCTTTGAACCCTTTGCGCTCTGCGTATTTCAAATACTGGCGCAACAACATGCTGGCCCAATCGCAGGCTTCGGTGCCACCTGCACCGGCTTGAATGTCCAAAAATGCATTCATGGGGTCGGCTGGGTTGTTGAACATCCGACGGAATTCGAGTTTTTCGATCTCGCCTTGGATGCGTTGGGTGTCTTCCTCGATCGTGACCAAGCCGGCGTCATCGTTGTCGGCTTTGCTCATGTCAAACAACTCGGTGTTGTCTTCGATCTCTTGTGTCAGGCGACTCAGCGCCAAGACAATATCGTCCAAGGATTTTTTTTCTTTGCCCAATTCTTGGGCTTTTTTTGGGTCATTCCAGACCGCAGGGTCTTCGAGCGATGCGTTGACGGTTCTCAGTCTCTCGGCTTTGGCATCGTAGTCAAAGATACCCCCGTAAATCGAGGGTGCGAGCACCCAAGTCAATCAGCAAATTACCAATGGTGTTGATACGTTCTGCGTCCATGTGTCGCCTCTAAAAGCTTGCAAAAAGACCGATTATCCCCCGAGTGAACTGGGCGCAAGCTGTTCAGGCTTGCCGTGCTGCATTTGGCGAGTCGGCAACCGCCAAATTTTGCAGGCCCAGCAACACATCGCCAATGACGATGACGGCAGGGCTGGCGAGTTGTTCGCGTTCAAACAATGCACCCAGTTCGCTGAGGCAAGCGCAGGCATGCCGTTGCGTTGGCAAGCTGGCGTTTTCCACCACTGCCACTGGTGTGTGTCCCGGCAAGCCTTGCAACAGGGCTTGCGTCAAGGCGTTTGCTGTCTGTACACCCATGTAAATCACCAATGTCAAGCGGCAGCGATGGGCGGTTTGCGCAATCAGCGACCAATCAATGGCAGGCATGGTCGAGGGCGCATGCAGGGGCGAGGCATGCCCCGTGATCATCATCACGCCATGCGCATGGGCTCGGTGGGTCAGCGCAATGCCCAAATCGTGTGCAGCAGCCAATCCGGCGGTGATGCCATTGATGACATCCACTTGAATGCCTTGCGCCCGCAGGTGTTGTTGCTCTTCGCCACCCCGACCAAAAATCAAAGGGTCGCCCCCTTTGAGCCTGACCACGTTTTCGCCGGCCAAGGCTTCTTGCGCCATCAATTTTTCAATGAACGCTTGCGCTGTGGATTGGCAGCCGCCACGTTTACCCACATGGATGATTCGTGCGGTGGGGCTGGCGTGTTGCCATACATCGGGATGCACCAAGTCATCGACCAACAGCACCGTGGCCGATGCAATTGCTTTGACCGCCTTGAGCGTGAGCAATTCGGGGTCGCCGGGTCCGGCGCCAACCAAGGTGACTTTGGGAACGGATGCAGGCTGGGTAAAAGAAGTCATGTTGATACGAAGTTAACGAATGGCAGTGGCCAGCTTGCACAGCAACGACACTTGTTGTTGCAAGGGGGCGGGCACAGCGCTGGGCGTTTGTGCCAACGTGCGAATGTAATGTGCGGTGGCCAAGACATCCAAGCCCATGGGATAGGCTGCGTGTTCTGCAGAGGTCTGGTCTTGGGGGTCATGGGTTTCATGAATGTCCCCGCCCAACAGCAACACCGATTTGCGCATGCGTCTGGGGTCCGCGACAGGCTCGCCCTCGGTTCCACGCAACAGCATGGCATGGGCCTGGGTCATCTGCAAGGTTTGCAACATGGAGGCTTCGTATTCAGGGTGGGTGTAGCTCGCCACCAGCAGTGATGGCCCCGCGATCGGGTTCATCAGTTTGACCAAGCTGTGACCGGTATTGCGCAGGCCGATTTGGCGCCGAACTTGCAGCAGTTGCCACAACCCCGGGCACAACACCTCGGTTGGCACATAGGCAGTCTCATGTGCTTGCAATGGCCTCATCGTGTTCAGCACAGGCAAGCCCAACGCTTGCATGACATCAGCCGTGGACACGCGGGTGTCCTCTGTGTTGCCACCGTGGACCAGGACCCGAAGTCCTTGTTGGTTCAACAACAAAGCCAACAGTGGCGTCAGCAAAGGCAAACGTCGCGATCCGTTGTAGCTGGGCAGCACCACGATCGGGCTGCCGCCGTGGTTTGACAGGGTGTTCAATCGTTGGTGTGTGGCGTCTAAGCAGCCCGCCATTTCATCGGCGGTTTCACCTTTGACCCGCATCGCAATGCAAAAAGCGCCCAGTTGCATGTCGGAGACTTTGCCATCCAGCACTTGACCCATGAGGTCGGCGGCTTGTTCACGCGACAAATCGCGCGCGCCGTGTTTACCGCGACCAATTTCCCGAATGAAGTGGCTGATGCTCATGACCGCATTGTGAAACAAGCTTGATGACTTTGGGTTATGAGGCAAATCACGCAAAGCTAAACTCGCTTGCATGTGGATATTGGGCATTGAATCTTCTTGTGACGAAACCGGCGTGGCCTTGGTTCGCTCAGAAACTGGTGGCGGACTGCCTCAGTTGGTGGCGCAAGCCTTGCACACCCAAGCGGCCATGCATGAAGCCTATGGTGGGGTGGTGCCCGAGTTGGCCAGCCGAGACCACATTCGCCGTGTGTTGCCTTTGATTCAACAGGTCATGCAACAAGCGGACTTGCCTTTGAGCGACTTGGATGTCGTGGCATACACCCGTGGCCCTGGCTTGGCGGGGGCGTTGTTGGTGGGGGCAGGTACCGCGTGTGCATTGGCCGCAAGTTTGGGCAAACCGTTGGTCGGTGTGCACCACCTTGAGGGGCATTTGCTGTCGCCCTTCATGAGCGCAGACCCGCCTTCGTTTCCGTTTGTGGCCTTGTTGGTATCGGGTGGGCACACCCAGTTGATGTGTGTGAAAGCGGTTGGGCATTACGAGCTGCTGGGTGAAACCATTGACGATGCGGCTGGCGAGGCGTTTGACAAATCAGCCAAATTGTTGGGCTTGGGATACCCAGGCGGGCCTGCCTTGTCTGCGTTGGCGGCCCAAGGCAACCCGCAGGCTTTTGCGCTGCCCCGTCCCTTGATGCATCAGCCAAATTTGGATTTTTCATTCGCCGGGCTCAAAACCGCGGTGTTGACCCAATGCCGCAAATTGGGTGACGACTTGCCCGCCCGCCGAGCCGACGTGGCCGCGTCGACACAAGCCGCCATCGTGGAAGTGTTGGTGAAAAAATCGGTCAAAGCATTGAAGCACACTGGGCTCAGCACCTTGGTGGTGGCGGGTGGTGTGGGTGCCAACCGCCTGTTGCGCGAGCAGTTGCAAAAGGATTGTCGGGCCCTTGGCGCCAAGGTGCATTACCCCGAGCCCGAGCTGTGCACCGACAACGGCGCCATGATCGCGATGGCTGCGGCCATGCGATTGAATGCGGGTGTTGAACGGGCGCAACCCGATTACGCGTTCAACGTGTTGCCTCGTTGGCCATTGGCACAACACGTGCCTGTTTGAGGCTTAAACACCAACATGCGACAAACCATCATTGATTTGCAAGCATCCCGCATACGAGACGTCGCCAACGCAGGCATCGGGCGCAGCGATGTATTGGCGTTTTGGTTTGGTGAAAGCGATGAGGTCAGTCCAGATGTGGTGCGCCAAGCGGCGATCGATTCATTGAGGCAAGGCGAAACCTTTTACGCCCACAACCTCGGCTTGCCAGCACTGCGCGAAGCAATTGCGTTTGAAATGCAGTCGCGCCATGGCGCGGGCATTGGCTCAGACCGCATTGCGGTGACGTCTGGCGGCGTCAATGCATTGATGCTGGCGATGCAAGCTTTGCTGAACCCGGGTGACCAGGCCGTGGTGGTGACGCCCGTTTGGCCCAATCTGACATCGCAACCCGTCATCCTCGGTGCGCAATTGCACACCGTGTGTTTGCGGCCCCATCACGGTCGATGGACGTTGCCCATGGACGAGTTGCTTGCCGCCGTGACAGACCAGACCCGCTTGCTGGTGATCAACTCGCCGAACAACCCGACAGGATGGACATTGACCCGGGAAGAACAACAGACCGTGTTGGAACATTGCCGACACACGGGGACATGGATTTTGGCCGACGAGGTTTACGAAAATTTGTATTACCTGCCCAGCAGCAACCATTGCGCACCGAGTTTTCTGGACATTGCCCAAGCGCAAGACCGCTTGGTGGTCGCGCACAGTTTTTCCAAAAGTTTTTTGATGACCGGTTGGCGCTTGGGATGGCTGGTCATGCCGGTGGCGATGACCGAGCACATGGGCAAGCTGATTGAGTACAACACCTCGTGCGCAAGTGTGTTCGTCCAGCGCGCTGGCATCGCCGCTTTGCAGCATGCGGGCGAGGTGGTGCCCCGCGTGGTGTCGAACATGCAGGCGTGTCGAGACCGATTGTTCGCCGAGTTGGCTGACATTCCCGGGCTGACATTGGCCAAACCGGATGGTGGAATGTATGCTTTTTTCTCCATTCCTGGCCATGATGACGACGTATCGACGGCCAAGCGACTGGTGGCTGAAGCGGGCTTGGGCCTGGCGCCGGGCAGTGCGTTTGCCCCGCAAGCCCAAGGTTGGTTGCGCTGGTGTTTTGCGTCACAAGACCCAAACCGTTTAGGTGAGGGCGCCAGCAGGCTCAGGCAGTGGCTGGGAAAGCTATAATTCCAAGGCTTGGCCATTTCGGTTCCAAGTTCACGCCATCTGGCATTTCCGGCTGTTGGCGCATGTCAAATTTTTTGGAAAAACACCATGACTACATTAAACAAGGCCGAGGTCGTCAAGGCCAATGCCCGTTCTGCCAACGACACAGGCAGCCCCGAAGTGCAGGTCGCCATCTTGACTGCACGCATCAATGAACTGACCCCCCATTTCAAAACACACGCCAAGGATCACCATGGCCGCCGTGGTTTGTTGCGCATGGTCAGCCGTCGACGCAAATTGCTCGACTACCTCAAATCCAAAGACGCCGAGCGCTACACCGCGCTGATCGCCAAATTGGGTTTGCGCAAGTAATCCCCCTGCCAGTGCAACGCCTGAGTCTGTTCATTCACTCAGGCGTTTGCGCATGGGGCAGGGCACTTTCAAAGCAACTGACTCAGAGCGAAGCTGTGTCATTCCAAAAAAAGACAAGGTATTTTTCTGGAATGGCATCGTGTTCTGACAGTGACTTTGGGCTTTTGTGAAGTGGCCTTCACTTCACGTTTCTGTTCAGGAATCACACATGTCCTTATTCAACAAAGTCAGCAAAACCTTTCAGTGGGGCCAGCACACGGTCACCATGGAAACCGGCGAAATCGCACGTCAATCCGGCGGCGCCGTCATGGTCAACATCGATGACACCGTGGTATTGGCCACCGTGGTGGGCTCTAAAAATGCCAAGCCCGGCCAAGATTTTTTCCCCTTGACCGTCGACTACATCGAAAAAACCTATGCCGCAGGAAAAATCCCGGGCAGTTTCTTCAAACGCGAAGCCAAACCCAGCGAACATGAAACGCTGACCAGCCGTTTGATCGACCGTCCCATTCGCCCCTTGTTTCCAGAAGGTTTCTACAACGAAGTGCACGTGGTGGTTCACACCTTGTCACTCAACCCCGAAGTGGACGCTGACATCGCCGCCATGATGGGTGTCTCAGCGGCGCTTTCCGTGTCTGGCATCCCGTTCAACGGCCCGATCGGTGCGGCGCGTGTGGGCTACATCAACGGCGAGTACGTGCTCAACCCCGGACAGACCCAGCGCAAAGACAGCTTGCTTGAGTTGGTCGTGGCGGGCACCGAAGCTGCTGTGTTGATGGTGGAGTCTGAGGCATTGCAAATGTCAGAAGAAGTCATGCTCGGCGCTGTGGTGTTTGGTCATGAACAAAGCCGAATGGCGATCAACGCCATTCATGAACTCGTGCGTGACGCGGGCAAACCCGTGTGGGATTGGCAGCCGCCGGCCAAAGACGAGCCTTTGATTGCCAAAGTGGCGGCCTTGGCCGACGACAAATTGGCCGCCGCCTACCAAATCCGCAACAAGCAAAGCCGCACCCAAGCGTGCCGTGAAGCTTATGCCGCTGTCATGGACGGGCTCAAGGCCGAAGGTGTCGAATTTGACAGCGTGAAAGTCGAGAGCATGTTGTTTGACATCGAAGCGCGCATTGTTCGCAGCCAAATTTTGGCAGGCGAGCCTCGCATCGATGGCCGCGACACTCGCACCGTGCGTCCCATCGAAATCCGCAACAGTGTGTTGCCGCGAACCCATGGCTCTGCCTTGTTCACCCGTGGTGAAACGCAGGCGTTGGTGGTCACCACCCTCGGCACTGAGCGCGATGCACAACGCATTGACGCTTTGGCGGGTGAATTCGAAGACCGCTTCATGTTCCACTACAACATGCCTCCGTTTGCCACTGGCGAAGTTGGGCGCATGGGCAGCACCAAGCGCCGCGAAATTGGTCACGGTCGTTTGGCCAAGCGTGCCTTGGCTGCGTGTTTGCCCACCAAAGAAGAGTTTCCCTACACCATGCGTGTGGTCTCTGAAATCACCGAATCCAACGGGTCTTCATCCATGGCGTCAGTGTGTGGTGGATGTTTGTCGCTGATGGACGCCGGTGTACCGATGAAAGCCCACGTGGCTGGCATCGCCATGGGCTTGATCAAAGACGGCAACCGCTTTGCAGTGTTGACTGACATTTTGGGTGATGAAGATCACCTCGGCGACATGGACTTCAAAGTGGCGGGCACCACCAACGGCATCACCGCTTTGCAAATGGACATCAAAATCCAAGGCATCACCCAAGAAATCATGCAAGTGGCTTTGGCGCAAGCCAAAGAAGCGCGCATGCACATTTTGGGAAAAATGCAAGACGCCATGGGCGAGGCCAAAACCGAAGTCAGCAGTTTTGCGCCCAAGCTCTACACCATGAAGATCAATCCGGAAAAAATCCGTGACGTGATCGGTAAAGGTGGCGCGGTCATCCGTGCATTGACCGAAGAAACCGGTTGCCAAATCAACATTGAAGAAGACGGCACCATCACCATCGCAGCCACTGACGGCGCCAAGGCAGACGAAGCCAAACGCCGCATCCAAGAAATCACAGCGGAAGTGGAAATTGGCAAGATTTACGAAGGCCCCATCACCAAAATTTTGGACTTCGGTGCATTGGTCAATTTGTTGCCCGGCAAAGACGGTTTGTTGCACATCAGTCAAATCAGCCACGAGCGGATTGCCAAGGTCACCGATGTGTTGGCCGAAGGCCAAGTGGTGCGCGTCAAAGTGCTTGAAACTGACGAAAAAGGCCGTATCAAGTTGTCGATGAAGGCGTTGCTTGATCGTCCTGAAGCGCCGGCCCACCACGACGAAGCGCCGCACCAAGAGTGACATTCACATGCACGGCAAACTGATCGTTGGCAACTGGAAAATGAATGGCAGCTTGTCTGCCAATCAGGAGCTCGTGCGCCAAATTGCCGAAGGTTTGTCTGATGCGTCATGTCGCGCGGCGGTGTGTGTTCCCTCGGTGTACCTGTCCCAGGTGCAGCAATTGGCTGCATCGGGTCATTTGCTGTGGGGTGCGCAAGATGTGTCTGCCCATGAACAAGGTGCTTTCACCGGTGAAGTGTCTGCGGCCATGTTGCGTGAGTTTGGTGTTCGTTTTGCCATCGTGGGTCATTCAGAGCGACGCCAATACCACGGCGAAACCGATGCGTTGGTCGCCACCAAAGCACAGCGTGCATTGGCGGCTGGCATCACGCCCATTGTTTGCGTGGGAGAGACATTGCAAGAGCGCGAAGCTGGTCACACCGAATCGGTGGTCAAGCGTCAACTGGCGGCGGTGATTCAAACCAATGGCCATTGCATCAGCGAGATTGTGGTGGCTTACGAACCTGTTTGGGCCATTGGCACTGGCAAAACCGCCAGCCCCGAACAAGCGCAGCAAGTTCATGCATTGCTTCGAGCGCAACTCAAGGCGGCCACTGAACAATCGCAGCGCATTCCCTTGTTGTACGGCGGCAGC
The DNA here is from genome assembly GCA_009925585.1 of Betaproteobacteria bacterium. Classification (GTDB taxonomy): domain Bacteria; phylum Pseudomonadota; class Gammaproteobacteria; order Burkholderiales; family Burkholderiaceae_C; genus Limnohabitans. Next base: position 18,024 of record RFYK01000008.1, read on the forward strand.
ATGAATGCTGCCAACGCCGCCAGTTTGCTGGCACAAAACGATATCGATGGTGGTTTGATTGGCGGCGCTTCTTTGAAAGCGGCTGACTTTTTGTCCATCATCGCTGCCGCATCACCATGACTTTTTCGGAGTTCACATGAGTACGCTACTTAATCTATTGCTGTTGGTGCAAATTTTGTCTGCATTGGGCATGATCGGACTGATTCTTGTCCAGCACGGCAAGGGTGCTGACATGGGTGCAGCATTTGGCAGTGGCAATTCGGGCAGTTTGTTTGGTGCCAGCGGTGGCGCCAACTTTTTGTCTCGCACCACCGCGGTGTTGGCTGCGGTGTTTTTTGTGTGCACCTTGGTGTTGGCCTACTTTGGCAATTTGCGTCCCACAGACTCAGGCAGTTTGCTCGAGCGCACTTCGCTGCCCGTGACTGCGCCGCCCAGCGCTGGCGACAACATCCCTGGTTCAACCTCTGCACCTGTTTCGGCAGATGCCCCCGCGACTGCTGACAAGGCTGTGCCAAGCGCGCCTGCCACGACACCGGCCTCCACACCTGCATCGCAAATTCCTGCCAAGTAAAAGAAGTAAACATTGCCGTCGTGGTGAAATTGGTAGACACGCTATCTTGAGGGGGTAGTGGCGAAAGCTGTGCGAGTTCGAGTCTCGCCGACGGCACCATCAAAAAAACCGCTGTCATCGACTTGTCAGCACAATGCACGAAGCTCATCCGATCAATGACCTCTAACCAGAGTTTGACATGAACCTAGAACAGTACCTACCCGTTCTTTTATTCATACTTGTCGGTTTGTTGGTTGGCGTGGCCCCTCAATTGATTGGTGCATTTTTGGGTCCACATAAACCCGACGCCGCCAAAAATTCCCCTTATGAATGCGGCTTTGAGGCGTTTGAAGATGCCCGCATGAAATTTGATGTGCGCTATTACTTGGTTGCCATCTTGTTCATTTTGTTTGACCTTGAGATTGCTTTTTTGTTTCCTTGGGCGGTGGCGCTCAAGGAAATCGGTATGACGGGTTTCATCGCCATGATGATTTTTCTGGCCATTCTGGTCGTGGGTTTTGTCTACGAGTGGAAAAAGGGAGCCCTTGACTGGGAATGACACATGTCGCTTGAAGGTGTTTTCAAAGAAGGTTTCATCACCACCTCTTACGACTCGGTGGTGAATTGGGCCAAAACCGGTTCACTGTGGCCCATGACATTTGGCCTGGCTTGTTGTGCGGTGGAAATGATGCACGCAGGTGCAGCCCGTTATGACATTGACCGTTTCGGCATGTTGTTTCGCCCCAGCCCACGCCAATCCGATTTGATGATCGTGGCTGGTACCTTGTGCAACAAAATGGCACCGGCATTGCGCAAGGTGTACGACCAAATGTCCGAGCCGCGCTGGGTCTTGTCCATGGGTTCTTGCGCGAATGGTGGCGGCTATTACCACTACAGCTATTCAGTGGTGCGCGGTTGCGACCGAATTGTGCCTGTCGACGTGTACGTGCCTGGTTGCCCGCCCACAGCAGAAGCATTGCTCTATGGCATTTTGCAGTTGCAATCCAAGATTCGTCGCGAAAACACCATCGCGCGTTGACACATTCATGAGCCTCACTGTTTCGATTGACACACTCCAACATGCGCTCAAGCATGTGCTGGGCGAACGTATTCAAGACCTGCAATTGGCCTTGGGTGAATTGACCTTGACCGTCAAAGAACACGATTATTTGGCTGTGTCCATGCTCTTGCGAGACCACCCTGAGTTGGCGTTTGAACAATTGTTGGATTTGTGTGGCATGGATTACTCTGCATACAAAGACGGCGCCGATTCCAAATTCAGCGACGCCCCCCGTTATGCGGTGGTGTTGCATTTGCTTTCGTTGACCCATAACTGGCGGCTGCGTTTGCGTGTGCACGCCAGTGACGACGACATGCCGCAATTGGATTCGGTCACGGGTGTATGGAACGCCGCCAATTGGTTTGAGCGTGAAGCGTTCGATTTGTTTGGCATTCTTTTCAAAGACCATGTCGATTTACGCCGTTTGTTGACCGACTACGGTTTCATTGGTCACCCCTTTCGAAAAGATTTCCCCACCTCAGGTCATGTCGAAATGCGTTATGACGCCGAACAAAAACGTGTCATTTACCAACCCGTCACCATCGAGCCGCGCGAGATCACGCCACGCATCATTCGTGAAGACCATTACGGCGGATTGAACTGAAGCCATGGCAGACATCAAAAACTACACCTTGAATTTGGGTCCGCAACACCCGGCCGCACACGGCGTGTTGCGTTTGGTGCTCGAGCTTGACGGCGAGGTGGTGCAACGCGCAGACCCGCACATTGGTTTGTTGCACCGCGCCACTGAAAAATTGGCGGAGAGCAAAACCTACATTCAATCGTTGCCTTACATGGACCGCCTCGATTACGTGTCCATGATGTGCAATGAACACGCATATTGTTTGGCGATTGAAAAACTCATGGGCTTGGAAGTGCCCATTCGTGCGCAATACATCCGTGTCATGTTTGCCGAAATCACGCGCATGCTCAACCATTTGTTGTGGTTAGGTGCCCATGGCTTTGACTGCGGCGCGATGAACATCTTGATTTATTGTTTTCGCGAACGTGAAGATTTGTACGACATGTACGAAGCAGTATCTGGGGCTCGCATGCATGCTGCTTATTTCCGTCCCGGTGGTGTTTACCGTGACTTGCCTGACCACATGCCGCAGTACCAAGTCAGCAAAATCAAAAATGCCCGCACCATCGCGCGCATGAACGAAAACCGCCAAGGCTCGTTGCTCGACTTCATTGACGACTTCACCCGTCGTTTCCCCCAATACGTTGACGAGTACGAAACATTGCTCACCGACAACCGCATTTGGAAACAACGTACCGTGGGCATCGGTGTGGTCACACCTGAGCGCGCAAAAAACCTGGGCTTCACGGGCCCCATGTTGCGTGGTTCGGGCATCGCTTGGGATTTGCGCAAACAGCAACCGTACGATGTGTATGACCAAATGGATTTCGATGTGCCTGTGGGTTTGACAGGGGACTGTTATGACCGCTACTTGGTGCGCGTGGCAGAACTTCGCCAATCCAACCGCATCATCAGCCAATGCGTCAAATGGTTGCGTGACAACCCCGGCCCGGTCATCACCAGCAACCACAAAGTCGCGCCACCCTCACGCGAGTCCATGAAAACCAGCATGGAAGAGTTGATCCACCATTTCAAGTTGTTCACCGAAGGTTTCCATGTGCCGGAAGGTGAGGCCTACGCGGCGGTGGAGCATCCCAAGGGGGAATTTGGCATTTACTTGGTGAGTGATGGTGCCAACAAACCGTATCGTTTGAAAATCCGCCCGCCTGGTTTCGCGCACCTGGCGGCCATGGACGAGATGACACGAGGCCACATGATTTCTGACACGGTGGCCATCATTGGCACCATGGACATCGTGTTTGGAGAAATTGACCGATGAACACCACACTCGACCATTTTTCCCAGCACACCTTGACCCGTTTTCAACACGAGTTGGACAAGTACCCGTCTGATCAAAAACAGTCGGCGGTCATAGCGTGCTTGTCCATCCTCCAGCAAGAGCATGGATATGTTTCCCCGGAACATGAAAAAGCATTGGCCCAAGTGCTTGAGATGCCTGTCATGGCCGTGCATGAAGTGTTTACCTTCTACAACATGTTCAATCAGCAGCCTGTGGGTCAATTCAAGATCAACGTCTGTACCAATTTGCCTTGCCAGTTACGCGGCGGTCAAAAGGCGTTGGAACACCTTTGCCAAAAGCTGGGTGTTGGGGTGGGTGAGACCACCGCGGATGGCAAGTTCACTTTGCAACCCGGTGAATGCATGGGCGCGTGTGCCGATGCGCCGGTGTTGCTCGTCAACGACCGCAACATGTGCAGTTTCATGAGCCATGACAAACTAGACCAATTGATTGACGGCCTGCAACAGGCGGAGGCCAAGCCATGAACGTACAGCAATTGCTTGCCCAATTTCAGTCCAAAGGATTGGAAAGCTGTTTTCACGGTCGCCACATTCAGCCGCAAATTTACGCTGACCTCAATGGCCGCAACTGGGGTTTGCAGGACTACCTGGCTCGGGGTGGTTACCAAGCGCTGCGAACCATTTTGGGTTTGAACGGCGAAGCCGCATGGACACAAGACCAAGTCATTGCCTGTGTCAAAGAATCGGGCTTGCGTGGCCGAGGCGGGGCAGGTTTCCCCACTGGCTTGAAATGGAGTTTCATGCCGCGCCAATTCAATGGCCAAAAATACTTGGTGTGCAATTCTGACGAGGGCGAGCCAGGTACTTGCAAAGACCGCGACATTCTGGAATACAACCCCCATATCGTCATTGAAGGCATGGCGATCGCCGCCTATGCCATGGGCATCACGGTGGGCTATAACTACATTCACGGCGAAATTTTCCAAACCTATGAACGCTTCGAAGTGGCTTTGCAAGAAGCCAGGGCGGCAGGGTATTTGGGGCAACGCATACACGGCAGCGATTTCAGTTTTGAGCTGTACGCGGCCCATGGTTTTGGAGCCTATATTTGCGGCGAAGAAACTGCATTGCTTGAATCGCTGGAAGGCAAAAAGGGTCAGCCGCGTTTCAAGCCACCGTTCCCTGCCAGCTTTGGCGTTTACGGCAAACCCACCACCATCAACAACACCGAGACATTTGCCGCGGTGCCGTGGATCATCCGCAACGGCGGCGCAGCCTATTTGGCATGTGGCAAGCCCAACAACGGTGGCACCAAGATTTTTTCTGTGAGCGGCGATGTGGCCTTGCCAGGCAATTATGAAATTCCCATGGGCACGCCTTTTGCCAAATTGCTCGAATTGGCTGGTGGCGTGCAAGGCGGCAAGTTGAAAGCGGTGATTCCCGGTGGCTCCTCCGCCCCGGTGTTGCCCGCGTCCATCATGATGGACATCACGATGGACTACGACGCCATCGCCAAAGCGGGCTCCATGCTGGGTTCGGGCGCGGTCATTGTGCTCAACGACACCCGTTGCATGGTCAAGAGCTTGCAACGCTTGTCCGCGTTTTACATGCACGAGTCTTGCGGGCAATGCACACCGTGCCGCGAGGGCACCGGTTGGCTGTCACGCATGGTGGATCGGATTGAACAAGGCCACGGCAAACCATCAGACATGGACTTGCTCGACAGCGTTGCAGAAAACATCATGGGGCGCACCATTTGTGCCTTGGGCGATGCCGCCGCCATGCCCGTGCGTGGCATGCTCAAGCATTTCCGCGCCGAATTCGAACACCACATCACGCACAAGACCTGCATGGTCACAGCGGCAGTCACAGCGGGTGAACACCATGGTTGAATTGCAAATTGACGGCAAGACCGTGCAAGTGGCCGAGGGCAGTGTGGTCATCCAGGCCGCTGAACAGGCCGGGACCTTCATCCCGCATTTTTGCTATCACCGCAAACTCAGCATCGCGGCGAACTGCCGCATGTGTTTGGTGGACATTGAAAAAGCGCCCAAACCAATGCCTGCGTGTGCCACGCCCGTGACCCAAGGCATGGTGGTTCATACCAAATCGGACCGCGCGATCAAGGCACAAAAATCGGTGATGGAATTTTTGCTGATCAACCACCCGTTAGATTGCCCGATTTGTGACCAAGGCGGCGAATGCCAATTGCAAGACTTGGCGGTGGGCTACGGCGGCAGCGCTTCCCGTTACGAGGAAGAAAAACGCGTTGTGTTTCACAAAGATGTGGGCCCGTTGGTCAGCATGGAAGAAATGAGCCGCTGTATCCATTGCACACGCTGCGTTCGTTTCGGTCAAGAAATCGCAGGCAGCATGGAACTGGGCATGTCGCACCGTGGCGAACATTCTGAAATCGAAGCCTTTGTCGGCGAGACCGTCGACTCGGAGTTGTCGGGCAACATGATCGATATTTGCCCTGTGGGGGCATTGACCAGCAAGCCATTTCGTTACCAGGCCCGCACTTGGGAGTTGAGCCGTCGCAAATCCATCAGTCCGCATGACGCGACCGGTGCCAATTTGATTGTTCAAGTCAAAAACAACCGTGTGATGCGGGTAGTGCCTTTGGAGAACGAAGACGTCAACGAATGCTGGATTGCCGACCGGGATCGCTTCAGTTATGAAGCGCTCAACAGCGATGATCGTTTGACCCAGCCCATGCTCAAGCAAAATGGCGAATGGATCACGGTGGATTGGTCAACCGCGCTGGAGTATGTGGCCAATGGCGTGCAGCAAATCCGTACCTCGCATGGCGACGCTGCGTTGGCTTGTTTGGCCAGTCCGCACAGCACCTTGGAAGAGTTGTACCTGGCCACACAGCTCATGCGTGGATTGGGCAGTGACAACATCGACAGTCGTTTGCGCGCGGCCGATTTCCAGCATGACGGCAAAGTGCGTTGGTTGGGCACCTCCATCGCCTCTTTGTCCTCGATGGAAGCCGTGCTGGTCATTGGCTCGAACGTTCGCAAAGACCAACCCTTGCTGGCGCAACGCATCAGGCAAGCGGCACGCAAAGGCGCCAAGGTGTTTGCCTTGAATGAACACATGTTTGATTGGGCCATGCCTGTCTCGCAAACCGTGTTGGCAGAACCCTCTGTTTGGGTTCAGGCATTGGCTGATATCGCGGCCGCGGTTGCACAGTTGAAAAACACCCATCCGCCAGTGGCTGGCAATGCCAATGCGCCGGGTGTTCAAGCCATTGCCACTGGCTTGCTCAATGGCGAGCGCAAAGCGGTGTTGCTGGGCAATGCCGCAGCGCACCATGCCAAAGCATCCAGTTTGCTGTCGTTGGCGCAATTCATCGCCCAGCAAACAGGTGCCAGCGTGGGCTATTTGGGCGAAGCCGCCAACAGTGTGGGTGCGCAGTTGGTGTCAGCCCGTCCGTTGAACCAAGGTTTGAATGCCGCGCAAATGTTGCAGTCCCATTCACTCAAAGCCATGTTCTTGTTGCACACCGAGCCAGCCCATGATTGCGCGGTCCAACCACACCGTCTCGATTCGGTTGACATGGTGGTGACCATGTCGCCTTTCAAAACCAACATGGACTTCAGCGACGTCTTGTTGCCCGTGTCACCTTTCACCGAAACAGCCGGAACCTTTGTCAACACCGAAGGCCGCGCGCAAAGTTTCCATGGGGTGGTCAAACCCCTGGGTGAAACCCGTCCGGCTTGGAAAGTGTTCAGGGTGCTTGGCAGCATGTTGGGCCTGCCCGGTTTTGACTTCGAAACCATCGAGCAAGTTCGCGCGCAGGCTTTGCCAGCGGACGTCGCTTCTCGGTTGAGTAACGAATGCCATGCTGCCATTGATGTGTCACCTGCCACCCAGGCACCGGTCTCAGCGTCTATTTACCAACTAGACCCGTTGGTCCGCCGTTCGCATGCATTGCAAATGACCGCCGACGCCAAAGAAGGGGCGGTCCATGGTTGACCTGTTGTTCAATACGGGCGCATCTTTATTGACTGCCACCTGGTGGGTGAACTTGGTGTGGCCTGTGTTGTGGACATTGCTCAAAATCGTCGCGGTGGTCTTGCCCTTGCTGGGTTGTGTGGCTTACCTGACCTTGTGGGAACGCAAAGCCATTGGTTTCACACAAATCCGTTTGGGACCCAACCGAACCGGCCCAGGCGGTTTGTTGCAACCCATTGCCGACGCTTTGAAAATTTTGACCAAAGAAATCATCTTGCCTACCAAGGCGAGTTCGGGTTTGTTCTTTTTGGGCCCGGTCATGACCATCATGCCGGTGATGGCGGCTTGGGCGGTGATTCCGTTTGGTCCGGAAGTGGTCTTGGCCAATGTCAACGCAGGCTTGTTATTTTTGATGGCCATCACTTCACTGGAGGTGTACGGCATCATCATCGCGGGTTGGTCATCGAATTCCAAATACGCATTTTTGGGCGCGTTGCGTGCGTCTGCGCAAATGGTCAGTTACGAAATCGCCATGGGTTTTTGTTTGGTGGTGGTGTTGATGGTGTCGGGCAGTCTTAACCTGACTGACATCGTGAATGGTCAGGGCAAGGGCATGTTTGCCGACCACGGTGTGGGCTTTCTGTCTTGGAACTGGTTGCCTTTGCTGCCCATTTTTGTGGTGTATTTCATTGCCAGTTTGGCGGAAACCAATCGACACCCGTTTGATGTGGTCGAAGGTGAGTCGGAAATTGTCGCCGGCCACATGATCGAATACTCCGGCATGTCGTTTGCTATGTTCTTCTTGGGTGAATACGCCAACATGATCTTGGTGTCCACCATTGCCGTGCTGATGTTTTTGGGTGGGTGGTTGCCGCCGTTGGACACGGTTTACTTGGCTTGGGTACCCGGTTGGATTTGGTTGGCCGCCAAAATTTTTGTGGTGGTCACCATGTTTTTGTGGGTACGCGCTACCTTCCCCAGGTTCCGTTACGACCAAATCATGCGTTTGGGTTGGAAGATTTTCATCCCTGTGACCTTGGTGTGGTTGGTGTTGATCGGGGCTTGGATGCAAACCCCTTGGAACATTTGGAACTGATGCAAAGACACCCATGACCACGCACACTTCCACCACCCCACCGACGCCCTTTTCTTGGGCCGATTTCTTTTCCAGTTTTTTGTTGCTGGAATTTTTCAAAGGCTTTGCCATCACTGGGCGTTACATGTTCGCTCGCAAGATCACGGTGCAGTTTCCTGAGGAAAAAACACCGCTGAGCCCGCGCTTTCGTGGTTTGCATGCATTGCGTCGCTACGACAACGGCGAAGAGCGATGCATCGCTTGCAAATTGTGCGAAGCCGTCTGTCCCGCCATGGCCATCACCATCGAGTCGGATGTGCGCGACGACGGTTCACGCCGAACCACCCGGTACGACATCGATTTGACCAAATGCATTTTTTGTGGCTTTTGCGAAGAAAGCTGTCCTGTGGACTCCATCGTTGAAACACACATCTTTGAATACCACGGCGAAAAGCGCGGCGACTTGTATTTCACCAAAGAGATGTTGTTGGCCGTTGGTGACAAATACGAGCCGCAAATTGCGGCCAACAAGGCGGCTGACGCCAAGTACCGCTAACCCACAGGCAGACAAGCACATGGATATCAAATCAGCGCTTTTCTATCTTTTTTCAGCCGTCATGCTGTTCGCGGCTTTGCGCGTCATCACCTCGCGCAACCCGGTACATGCGGCGTTGTATTTGGTGTTGGCATTCTTTCAAGCGTCGGGCATTTGGATGTTGCTCAAAGCCGAATTTCTCTCCATCACTTTGGTGTTGGTGTATGTGGGCGCAGTGATGGTCTTGTTTTTGTTCGTGGTGATGATGATCGACATTGACATCGACGCCTTGAAAAAAGATTTTTGGAAACACTTCCCCTTGGCCGCTTTCATCGGTGCCGTGCTGGCACTGGAGTTGGCCTCGGTGTTGATGGGTGGTTTCCGTTCCTCGCAAATTGCCGTTGACCCCAACACTGTCAACGGTTTACCGGTGTCCAACACGCGAGACTTGGGCGTGATGCTGTACACCGAATATTTGTACCCTCTGGAAATTGCAGCCGTGATTCTGTTGGTGGCGATCGTGTCGGCGATTGCATTGACCATGCGTGAGCGCAAAGACACCAAAGCGCAAAACCCCAGCGAGCAAGTCAAAGTCAAACCCGCTGACCGTTTGCGATTGGTCAAAATGGACCCGGTCCAGCAACCCTTGGTCCCCCCTGTGTCAGAGGAGCCGAAACCATGAACATCACGCTCGGCCATTACTTGACATTGGGCGCAGTATTGTTTGCGCTGTCTGTCATCGGTATTTTTTTGAACCGAAAAAACCTGATCGTGTTGTTGATGGCCATCGAACTGATGTTGCTGGCTGTGAACACCAATTTTGTCGCGTTCTCGCATTACCTTGGCGACATGCATGGACAGGTTTTTGTGTTTTTCATTTTGACGGTTGCCGCTGCCGAGTCTGCGATTGGCTTGGCCATTTTGGTGCTGTTGTTCCGCAACCGTTCCAGCGTCAGTGTTGACGAACTCAACAGCCTCAAAGGCTGAGCCACTTTCCACCATGAGCCAAACCCTACAAGCCTCCACCCTGATCACCGTTGCCCTGGCCCCCTTGGCCGGGTCTTTGTTGGCGGGCATCTGGGGCACACATTTGGGCGGCGGTGGACTGGGCCGCCGCTGGGCGCACAGCCTCACCATTTTGGGTGTGTTCGTGTCGTTTGTGTTGTCTGCATTGACTTTGCAAGAGGTGGTGGTTGATGGTGCGCGTTTTAACGAAACCATTTACACCTGGATGCAAATCGGTGAACTGAAAATGGAAATCGGTTTCATGGTGGACGGACTCACCGCCATGATGATGTGCGTGGTCACGTTTGTGTCGTTGATGGTTCACATCTACACCATCGGCTACATGGAGGAAGACGAGGGCTACAACCGGTTCTTTGCCTACATATCGTTGTTCACTTTCGCCATGTTGATGCTGGTGATGAGCAACAACATGTTGCAGTTGTTCTTTGGTTGGGAAGCGGTGGGTTTGGTTTCTTACCTGTTGATTGGTTTTTGGTTCAACAAGCCCAGCGCAGTGTTTGCCAACATGAAGGCTTTTTTGGTCAACCGTGTCGGTGACTTCGGCTTCATACTCGGCATTGGTTTGATTGCTGCGTATGCAGGCACGTTAAATTACACCGAAGCTTTTGCCAAAGCCGACCAACTGGCCACCTTGACGTTGCCTGGCACGGAGTGGATGTTGGTGACGGTCATTTGCATTTGTTTGTTCATTGGCGCCATGGGCAAATCGGCGCAATTTCCCTTGCATGTCTGGTTACCCGATTCCATGGAAGGCCCCACGCCAATTTCTGCGCTGATTCACGCAGCCACCATGGTCACTGCTGGCATTTTCATGGTTGCCCGCATGTCACCCTTGTTTGAGTTGTCTGACACAGCGTTGAATCTGGTCTTGTCTGTGGGTGCCATCACGGCGTTGTTCATGGGCTTTTTGGGCATCGTGCAAAACGACATCAAGCGCGTGGTGGCGTATTCCACGCTGTCCCAGTTGGGCTACATGACGGTTGCTTTGGGCGCATCCGCCTATTCAGTGGCGGTGTTTCATTTGATGACCCATGCATTCTTCAAGGCCTTGTTGTTTTTGGGCGCAGGGTCGGTCATCATGGGTGTGCACCACAACCAAGACATCCGCTACATGGGCGGTTTGCGCAAATACATGCCCATCACTTGGTTAACCTCTTTGCTGGGGTCGTTGGCATTGATTGGCACGCCGCTGTTCTCTGGTTTTTATTCGAAAGACAGCATCATTGAAGCAGTCGCTGCCAGCCATTTACCTGCGGCAGCTTGGGCGCATGCTGCCGTGCTGGCAGGTGTGTTTGTCACCGCCTTTTATTCTTTCCGCATGTACTTTTTGGTCTTCCACGGCAAGCCGCGCTTTGACCAAGACCCGCATGCACACCATGGTGACGGACATGCTCACACACCGCACGAATCGCCTTGGGTGGTCACGCTGCCCTTGGTGCTGCTGGCCATTCCTTCGGTGTTGATCGGCTACTTCACCATCGAACCGATGTTGTTCGGCGATTTTTTCAAAGATGCCATCCAAGTCAACACCGCATTGCATCCGGCGGTGCACGAGCTGCAATCAGCTTTTCATTCCCCATTGGCGATGGCTGAACACGCATTGACCTCAGTGCCGTTCCTGTTGGCCATCGCGGGTGTGATGGTGGCTTTTTACATGTACATGATTCACCCGGCTGTGCCAGCGTTCATCCAACGCCATGTCAAACCGCTGCATACCTTGCTGATCAACAAATATTTCCTTGACGATTTCAATGAAAACATCCTCGCACGCGGCACACGCGGGTTGGCCACGGGTTTATGGAAGGGCGGCGATCAAGGTGTGATCGATGGCTTTCTCGTCAACGGGTCATGGCGCGTGGTTGGCAAAGTGGCCATGGTGGCGCGGCGCTTGCAAACCGGTTTTCTCTATCACTATGCCTTGCTGATGATTCTGGGTATGTTCGGATTGATCACTTGGTTCGTTTGGCTCAAACCATGAACTCCAACATGTCATTGATTCGAATTACCCACAGAGGCTCGCCATGGAAATGTTGAGCTTGGCCATTTGGACCCCGATAGTGTTTGGCGTGCTGTTGCTCGCCCTGGGGCGTGATGAGCATGCGAATGTGGTGCGCTGGGTTGCGCTGACGGGTGCACTGGTCAGTTTTGCGTTGACCTTGCCTTTGTATGCCCAGTTTGACAATGGCTCGGCCGCCATGCAGTTTGTTGAGAACCTGCCCTGGATCAATCGCTTCAATGTGAATTACCACTTGGGCATCGACGGTATTTCTTTGTGGTTTGTGGTGTTGACGGCGTTCATCACCGTGGTGGTGGTGATCGCTGGTTGGGAGGTCATCACCGAGCGTGTCAACCAATACATGGGCGCGTTTTTGGTCCTCAGTGGTTTGATGATCGGTGTGTTTTGCGCGCTGGATGGCATGTTGTTCTACGTGTTTTTTGAAGCCACCTTGATCCCCATGTACTTGATCATCGGGGTGTGGGGCGGTCCGAACAAAATTTACGCGGCATTCAAATTCTTCCTCTACACCTTGCTGGGCTCATTGCTGATGCTGGTGGCGTTGATTTATCTCTACATTGCCTCAGAAGGCAGTTTTGATTTGGCCACATGGCAGCAACTACCTTTGGCAGCCACGCCGCAAACCTTGTTGTTCTTTGCTTTCTTCGCCGCTTTTGCAGTCAAAGTACCCATGTGGCCAGTGCACACTTGGTTGCCAGATGTGCACGTTGAAGCCCCCACAGGTGGCTCTGCGGTGTTGGCTGCCATCATGCTCAAACTGGGTGCTTACGGTTTCTTGCGGTTCTCCTTACCCATTGCCCCTGACGCTGCACACGAATGGGCTTGGTTGATGCTGGCGCTGTCCTTGATCGCCGTGGTTTACGTGGGTTTGGTGGCCATTGTTCAGCAAGACATGAAGAAACTGGTCGCGTATTCGTCGGTGGCGCACATGGGGTTTGTCACCTTGGGTTTTTTCATCTTCAGTGAACTGGGTGTCAGTGGCGCCATTGTGCAAATGATTGCGCACGGGTTTGTGTCTGCGGCCATGTTCTTGTGCATTGGTGTGTTGTACGACCGAGTGCATTCCCGCGAGATCGCCAGTTACGGTGGCGTGGTGAACCGCATGCCCAAATTTGCGGCGTTTGCCGTGTTGTTTGCCATGGCCAATTGCGGTCTGCCCGGCACTGCAGGTTTTGTCGGAGAGTGGATGGTCATTTTGGCCACCGTTAAATTCAATTTCTGGTTGGGTCTGTTGGCTGCTTCAGCGCTGATATTTGGCGCGGCCTATACCTTGTGGATGGTCAAGCGAGTCTATCTGGGGCCCGTCGTCAATGACGATGTTGAAGCTTTGCAAGACATCAATGCACGCGAGTTTTTGATGCTCAGCCTGTTGGCCGCGGCGGTATTGTGGATGGGCGTCTATCCCAAACCTTTCACAGATGTGATGCATGCGTCTGTCAGCCAGCTGCTGCAACATGTGGCTTTGAGCAAATTACCCTTATGAATGACACGATGAACTGCTTAGGAAGTCAACCATGATGAACAGTGTCAGCTGGCTGACCGCATTGCCTGAAATTTTCTTGTTGTCGATGGCATGTGTCATCACCTTGGTGGATTTGTGGGTCAAGCGAAAAGACCGCGCGCTGACGTATTTGCTGACGTTGGCCACTTTGTTGGCCGTGGCATTGATGCATGCCATGAATGCAAGCACCGGGCAGACCGTGTACGGTTTTGATCAAATGGTGGTGTCAGATGCCATGGGCAATTGGCTCAAATGTTTCGCCACATTGGCTGTCATGGTCACTTTGATTTATGGCCGCCCCTATGCCGCTGACCGCCACATGCTTGAGGGCGGAGAGCTGTTTCTTTTAAGCATGTTCTCGTTGTTGGGCATGTCTGTGATGATTTCTGGCAACCATTTTTTGGTGATCTATTTGGGTTTAGAGTTGCTGACCTTGTCGAGTTACGCCTTGGTTGCGTTACGCAGAGACAATGGCAACGCCACCGAAGCCGCCATGAAATATTTTGTGTTGGGCGCATTGGCCAGCGGCTTTTTGCTTTACGGTTTGTCGATGATGTACGGCGCCACCGGTTCACTGGAACTCTCCACGGTGTTCCAAGCCATTTCCAGTGGCCACATCAAGCATCAGGTTTTGGTGCTCGGCGTGGTGTTTGTGGTGTGCGGTATTGCTTTCAAATTGGGGGCGGCTCCTTTTCACATGTGGGTGCCTGACATTTACCAAGGTTCTCCCACCGCGGTGACATTGATGATTGCTGCTGCGCCCAAGTTGGCCGCGTTTGCCATGATGATGCGATTGTTGGTTGATGGCATGTTGCCACTCGCCATAGATTGGCAACAAATGATGATGGTGCTCGCCGTGCTGTCCTTGTTGATTGGCAATTTGTCTGCCATTGCACAAACCAATTTGAAGCGCATGCTGGCTTTTTCCACCATTGCCCAAATGGGTTTTGTGCTGATAGGCATGTTGTCTGGTGTCAACCATGGCAATACCTTGTCTGCAGCGAATGCTTACAGCTCTGCGATGTTCTACATGATCAGCTATGTGCTCACCACCTTGGGTGTGTTCGGCGTGATTTTGTTGTTGGCTCGCGAGGGGTTTGAAAGCGAAGAAATTGCTGACTTGGCCGGGCTCAACCAACGCAGCCCCTTGTTTGCTGGGGTGATGGCGGTTTGTCTGTTCTCTTTGGCGGGTGTGCCGCCCTTGGTGGGCTTCTTTGCCAAGCTGTCAGTGTTGCAAGCATTGGTTGCGTCTGAGCAAATCAGTTCTTTGGCGTTGGCGGTGTTTGCTGTGATGATGTCGTTGGTGGGTGCGTTTTACTATTTGCGGGTCATCAAGGTGATGTATTTCGATCCGCCGCTGACCGCGTCTACGGTGTCTGCCCAACAACATGTCAAGGCGGTGCTCGCCCTCAATGGCGGTTTGGTGTTGTTGCTGGGCTTGTTGCCTGGTGGATTGATGTCCTTGTGCGCGGTGGCGGTTGTTCAGGCGCTGGGCACCTGAAACAGTTGTCTTTGCCATAATCCGCCCATGAAAGTGCTTAATCTCCAATGTCAACACCAGCATCAGTTTGAAGGTTGGTTTGCGTCCGAGGATGACTACCAGTCCCAACGAGCGCGTGACTTGGTGGAATGCCCGGTGTGTGGCGACAACACCATTCAAAAGTTACTCAGCGCGCCGCGATTGAATTTGCTGACGTCTCGCCTAGAACCTCAGCCCGTCCACACCGAGTCTTCGTCTGCCAGCCATGAGCTGGTGCCCATGCCAGAGACCACACCCGTGCCGATGCCACCAGAAGCACAAGTGGCTTGGTTAAAGATGGTCCAGCATGTGATGGCCAACACAGAAGACGTCGGTCAAGATTTTGCAGAGGAAGCCCGCAAAATGCACTATGGTGAGACCGAAGAGCGCAACATCCGAGGTCAGGTTTCGTTAGAAGAAACCCATTCATTGTTGGAAGAGGGCATACCTGTCATGCCGTTGCCCTTGCCAGCTGCACTCAAAGGCTCAGTTCACTGAGCCCCAAGCATCAGTTACCAGGGGCGGCTGCCCCGATGAACATCACTTGTTTTTCAATTTTCCGCGTGGCGCCACGAACGTCACTGGCGCACTCGGTCTGTCTCCCGGCACGATCACTTTCGGAGGTGACGTGTCCTTTTTGGGTTTCTTGGTCATTTTGTGACTGCGCTGTTCGCCTTTGGCCATGAGATTCTCCGGTGGGTGTTGCGGTGGGGTAGCGCAAAGCAGCAATGGCCTACTTCACTTCGGTGACAAATTCGCTGCGCGGACGACGCACTTTGACCAGTGGCTCTAGCCAGTCTTGACCACTGAGTCGATAACCCAAAGGCATGAGGGCCACACTGCGTAACCCACGCGCTGAAAGATTCAAAATCTCGTCGACAGCAGCGGGCTGAAAGCCTTCCATGGGTGTGCTGTCAACCTGTTCCAACGCGGCGGCGATCAGGCTGGCACCCAGTCCAATATAAGCTTGTCTGGCAGCGTGTTCAAAATTGACTTGTGCCTCACGCGCAGGGTAATTTTTTAGCAGCATGTTGCGGTAATTTTCCCAGCCTTCATTGGTGCCGCCACGTGCATTGACGTGCAGGTCAAACATGTGGTTGATGCGGTCAGCGGTGTAGGTGTCCCAAGCCGCGAACACCAACAGGTGAGAGCCTTCTGTGATTTGCGCCTGGTCATTGGCTGCAGCGCGGATGCGGGCGCGCACCTCGGGGTTGCTCACCACCACCACTTCATAAGGCTGTAAGCCGCTGGAGCTGGGTGCCAATCGAGCGGCTTCCACAATCCGGTCCACCTTGTCTTGCGACACCGTTTTGCTGGCGTCCATTTTTTTGGTGGCATAGCGCCATTGCAGTTGTTCTAAGAGTTGTGCCATGGAGATTTCCTGAAAAAATGATTATCGCTGTGAAAGCAGCAATGTGACTTACTTGGACCCATTGTCTTTGAGGCTGACTGCGCGGTTAAACACCAGCTGGGCAGCACTGTGGTCAACCCGATCCGCCACAAAATAACCCAAACGCTCAAATTGAAACTTGTCGTCTGGTTTGGCATGCCGCAAGGTCGGTTCAACCCAAGCATGTTGAATTTTCAAACTGTCAGGGTTGATGACAGACAAAAAGTCACGCCCACCTGCATCGGGGTGCGCCTCGGCTTTGACGCTGTCAGCACCGGCGCTGCCACTTTTCGTTTCAGGAAAAACGCTGGCATGCACCTCGGTCACACGGCCATCGCTGTCTTTCAAGCAACCGGTGCATTGAACGATGTAACCGGCCTTGAGACGAACAATGCTCCCCGGTGTGACGCTGCCATCTGCACTTGTGACGGGTGGGCTGAGGCGCTTGTAACCTTTGGGCGGCACTTCGGCGAAGTCATCGCGCTCAATCCACACCTCTTTGCCAATGGTGAAATGTCTTGCCGCAGGC
>RFYK01000071.1 GCA_009925585.1 Betaproteobacteria bacterium
GTCTTACTTCGCGGTATGAAAATCTGCGCAGCGCCATCACGGTGATCGGATTGGCGCCGTCGGTAAATTCAAGCCTTGTGTAGCCCGTTTTGTCATTAGAGCCACCTTGGTCGGTGGAAATGGCCTTGGTGTGCGAATAATTCAACGCATAACCCCAATCATCATCCGCCCAGTTGGTATAGCGCCAACCCGCATAAATGGGGAAAGAAAAGGATTCGCCTTTCCAGCCGGTGTAAAAAGAGGTGTTGGCTTTGGTGTTGGTGACCGTAGAGTGGGGTGAACTTTGCACACCGCCATACACACTGAATTCTGATTCCGCCCATGCCATGCTGCACATGCTGATGGCCAAGCCTGCTATGCCTATTTTCAAACGATTCACAGCCACCTCCTAAAATAGAAAATTATCGGTGAAAACCCGAAACCCCTTTTTTCTGATCAGAAAGCCACAGATGACTTGGCGCCGAAAAACGTGGCTTTGCTGGCCGAACGTGACCGCTTGCAATTGGCTTTGGACCATTGGCACCGCCAGCATCCAGGCCCAGTGAGCGACATGAAGGCCTACCAGGCTTTCTTAAACGACATCGGTTATTTGGTTCCGGTGCCCGCCAAAGCCAAAGCCACCACGCAAAACGTGGACGCTGAATTGGCGCAACAAGCCGGCCCGCAACTGGTTGTGCCGATCTTGAACGCCCGC
The DNA here is from genome assembly GCA_009925585.1 of Betaproteobacteria bacterium. Taxonomy (GTDB): domain Bacteria; phylum Pseudomonadota; class Gammaproteobacteria; order Burkholderiales; family Burkholderiaceae_C; genus Limnohabitans. The sequence continues at coordinate 695 of RFYK01000071.1, forward strand.
TACGCGCTCAATGCCGCCAATGCACGCTGGGGGTCTTTGTACGATGCGCTTTATGGCACCGACGTGATCTCTGAAGACAACGGCTGCGCCAAGGGTCCGGGCTACAACGAGAAGCGTGGCGCGAAAGTGATCGAGTACGCACGCTATGTGTTGGACCGCACCGTACCTCTGAAAAAAGGCTCTCACATTGATTCCATCGGCTACGCCGTGGTCAAAGGCGCTTTGGTGGTGTCTTTGAAAGGCGGCAAAACCTCTGCACTTGCCAACCCCGCCCAATTTGTCGGCTACCAAGGGGGCGCGGCGCTCCCTTCATCGGTCTTGCTGGTTCACAACGGCTTGCATTTGGACATCCAAATCAATCCAAACAGCCCGATTGGCGCAAACGATCCGGCAGGCGTCAGTGACTTGGTCGTGGAAGCCGCCCTGTCCACCATTTTGGACTTGGAAGATTCTGTGGCGGCCGTGGACGCCGAAGACAAATTGCTGGCTTACAGCAACTGGTTGGGCATCCTCAAAGGCACCCTGACCGAAGACGTGACCAAAGGTGGACGCAGCTTCAAGCGTGGCTTGAACCCCGACCGCGTCTACCACTCACCCAAGGGCGATGCCCAAGTGAAGCTGCATGGACGCTCGCTGCTGTTCTTGCGCAATGTCGGCCATTTGATGACCAACCCTGCCATCTTGTACGAAACGGCCGATGGCAAAACGCATGAAATTCCTGAAGGCATCATGGACGCGATGGTGACCACCGCGATTGCCATGCACGATTTGCAAGGCCATGGTGCCAACGGCATTCGCAACTCACGCACCGGCTCGGTCTACATCGTCAAGCCCAAAATGCATGGCCCCGCTGAAGTGGCATTTGCAGCGGAATTGTTCGGCAGGGTCGAGCAAATTTTGGGCTTGCCAGACAGCACCGTCAAACTCGGCATCATGGACGAAGAACGGCGCACCAGCGTCAACCTCAAAGCATGTATTGCCGCAGCGGCCAGCCGTGTGGCGTTCATCAACACCGGTTTCTTGGATCGCACCGGCGATGAAATGCACACCGCCATGCAAGCGGGCCCCATGCTGCGCAAAGGCGACATGAAAAGCAGTGCCTGGATCGCGGCTTATGAAAAAAACAATGTGCTGGTTGGCTTGTCTTGCGGCCTGCGAGGCAAGGCACAAATCGGCAAAGGCATGTGGGCCATGCCCGATTTGATGAAAGCCATGATGGAACAAAAAATCGGTCATCCCAAAGCCGGTGCCAACACCGCTTGGGTACCCAGTCCCACCGCAGCCACCTTGCATGCCATGCACTACCACCAAGTGCTGGTGAGTGATGTGCAAAAAGAGCTTGAAAAAATCGACGCTGACAAACAGCATGCTTCATTGCTGAAAGACTTGTTGACCGTGCCCGTCGTTGCCAAAGCCGATTGGAGCGACGCCGACAAACAGCAAGAGCTTGACAACAATGTGCAAGGCATTTTGGGCTATGTCGTGCGTTGGATTGACCAAGGCGTGGGCTGCTCTAAAGTGCCAGACATCCACAACGTCGGCCTCATGGAAGACCGTGCCACGCTGCGCATTTCCAGCCAGCACATCGCCAACTGGTTGCGTCACGGCGTGGTCAGCGAAGCACAGGTGCGTGCCACCTTTGAGCGCATGGCCGCGGTGGTCGATCAGCAAAATGCAGGCGACCCGCTGTACCAACCCATGGCAGGTTGTTTCCAGACCTCGAAGGCCTACCAAGCCGCTTGCGATTTGGTGTTCCAAGGCATGGCGCAACCCAGTGGCTACACCGAACCTTTGCTGCATGCATGGCGTTTGAAAGTCAAAGCGGCTTAAAAAAGCGGCCTCACGCGGTGCGCCGCAGCAACTGAGGCAGGGTCAAACGGTAACGGTTGACCTTGCTCCACCAAGCTGAAAACGATTTGCAATGTTCTTCTTGCACCGGCCATAAACGTGGCGGACTGTGGCGAACCCAATTCACGCCCGGCCAATCGGGCAAGCAACGGTGATCCCAGACGTGCACAGATTTAGCTTTGCCCAAAATCTTGCTCAACCCTGCCGCATCTTCAAACCAGCAATGCGAAGCCAAGGCATGCATGCCACCTGCGACAAATTTCCATCGCGCTTGGCTCCACGGCCTGGCTTGCGTCCACTCCGACCAACAGGCCGCCACCTGCATCGCCTCAGCGGGCACGGCAGCGGGTAACTTGTCCGTCAATGCCCACGGGTGAATCCACCAGACATCCCGTCCGATCAATTTGTCAGCCGCCAACCCTGCAGGCATCAAGTCAACCCCCGGCGGCGGGCGCATGAACAACTCGGGTTCATCGATTCGTGCGAATGTGTTCGATGACTGCGTGAACGTGGCACGGCTGCGCGCAATCATGTCCATGATGTCAAGCTCCTGGTCGACCACGGTGTGTTTGCTGTGCCAAGGTTCAGGGGCGTGCAGTGTGACATTGGTTGCATTGAACAGATAAGGTTTGCTGCTGCCCGTGCCAGCCACCCATTGCCAACTCAAGTCGTTGCTGGCCACGTCACCATCGAGCAAATGGCTGTACATCCAATCGGCCCCTACGCGCCAGTGCACCTTGCGGATGTGCACCACATAACTGGCCAGCCACAAGCGGGCATGGTTATGCACATAACCGCTGAAATACAGTTGTCGCACCGCTTGGTCTATCACGGGCACGCCTGTGGCCCCCAAGCGAACATCCTCAGGCAAGTCTTGGCTGTAGGCATCGTCAGGCAACACGCCTTCATGCAAATTGACATGGATCGCGTCGCCCAGCACCTGATGCACATGCTGAAAATACTCACGCCATGCCAATTCATAAATGAATTTGTGTTGGGCGCCCATGCGATGCACCCGGTACATGTAATCGGCCACGTCCGGGATGCTCAACACCCCATGCGTCAAATAAGGCGACAGCATGCTGACGGCGCCGTGCACATGGTTGCGGCTTTGCGAATACTCAAACGGTCTGACCGCGTTCAATCGCTCGTTTGCCGCGTACGCGTACGGCTCGAATAACGCTTGTTCGATAAAGACCTTCATCACTTAAATACAGCGTGTGTGGGCCATGGAAGGTCAGGGCGGGTCAGCCAGCGCGTGCTCTAAGGCATCGATGAACATCGCAGGCACATCGAAACCGGTTTGATCGGTGATCTCACGAAAGCAAGTCGGGCTGGTGACATTGACCTCGGTCAAACAGTCGCCAATGATGTCCAAGCCCACCAACAACAACCCTCTGTCTGCCAATACCGGGCCCATGGCTTTGGCGATTTGCCAATCGCGCTCGCTCAAGGGTTGCGCCACCCCTTTGCCGCCTGCGGCCAGGTTACCGCGCACTTCGTTGCCTTGCGGAATACGCGCCAATGCAAACGGCACGGCTTGCCCGCCAATGACCAACACGCGTTTGTCACCTTTTGTGATGTCAGGCAAAAACTTTTGCACCATGACGCTGGTGCTGCCATCTCGGTTGAGCGACTCCATGATGGCGCCCAAGTTCAAGCCATCGGCTTTCACTCGAAAAATACCCATGCCACCCATGCCGTCCAAGGGCTTCAAGATGATGTCTTGGTGTTGTGCGTGAAAGTCGCGAATGGCTTGGGGGCTGCGCGTGACCAAGGTCGGGCTGGCGAATTCAGCGAATGCCATCAAGGCCAGTTTTTCAGGGTGCTCACGCAATGCCTGCGGGCGGTTAAACACCCGGGCGCCTTCGCGCTCGGCTTGGCTGAGCAAATGCGTGGCGTAAAAATATTCGTTATCAAACGGCGGGTCTTTGCGCATCAACACGGCATCCATGTCAGACAAGGCTTTGACGTCTTGCGCAACGACAGCATGCCAGTCGCTGGCGTGACCCGTCAGCGTGATTTGCTTCGCACTGGCGCTGACCCGGGCGCCACTTTGCCACTGAAGATCGCTGGTCGTGCAAGCCCACACCACATGCCCGCGCCGTTGAGCTTCCCGCATCATGGTGAACGTGCTGTCCTTTTCGATGTGAAACGAAGACAGCGGGTCGCAAACAAACAATAAGTTCATGGCGCTAGGTTAACAGCGAACACCACCGGGGTGGGGGGGCGACTCAGATCTCGATTTTGCTGCCCATCTCCACCACCGAGTTGCTGGGCAAATTCAAAAAGTCGGCTGCTGCGCTGGCGTTGAGGTACATCTGAGCGAACAGCTTTTCACGCCACTGCGACATGCCGCCACCGACGGTCGGCACGATGCTGTCGCGCGAGAGGAAATAACTGGTGTTCATCGGGTTGATGTCACCCAACTGGCCGCGCAACAACGACAACGCGAATGGCACATCCGGGTCATCCATGAAGCCGTAATGCACCATGACCTGCCAACAATTGCCGCCCAGGTCGTTGAACTCGATGCGCTTGTTCTCTGCAATCCACGGGACCTCATGGTTGCGCACGGTGACAAACAAATTTTGCGCGTGCAACACCTTGTTGTGCTTGAGGTTGTGCAACATGGCATTGGGCACGATGCCGTCTTCAGACGTGAGGAACACCGCCGTGCCTTCCACACGCGTTGGCGGCGCGATGAACAAGGCCTCCAAGAAGGAAGACAAATTCATGGCCTCGTCACGGGTCTTGTGGTGCAACAACGATCTGCCGTCGCGCCAAGTCAACATCAACACCAAAATCATGCCGCCAATGAACAAGGGGAACCAACCGCCGTCGGCCAGCTTCAACAGGTTGGAACTCCAAAATGCCAAGTCCACGACGAAGAACACCGAGGTTGCAGCAATGCACAACCACAGCGGGTATTTCCAGGCATAACGAATCACAAAGAAGGTCAGCACGGTGGTGATCAACATGTCGGTACACACCGCGATGCCGTAGGCCGCTGCCAAGTTGCTGGAGGTTTTGAACATGACCACGGCCAGCACGATCACAACGAACAAACCCCAGTTCACCAGCGGCATGTAAATTTGCCCGGTGTCTTTTTCGCTGGTGTGCAGGATTTGCAAGCGCGGCAAAAAGCCCAGTTGAATCACCTGTTTCGTCACGCTGAACGCACCCGTGATCAAGGCTTGCGACGCAATCACGGTGGCGGCCGTGGCCAGCACCACCAACGGAATCAACGCCCAATCTGGCGCCATGTTGAAGAACGGGTTATCGACGGCCTTGGGTTCGGCCAACAACAACGCCCCTTGTCCAAAGTAATTCAATGTCAAACACGGCATGACGATGCTGAACCATGCCATGCGGATCGGTTTTTTTCCGAAATGGCCCATGTCGGCGTACAGCGCTTCACCGCCTGTCACGCACAACACGACCGCACCCAAAATGATGAATGCGGTGAAGGGTTGGTCCCATATGAACATGACCGCGTAATGCGGACTGACTGCCCACAAAATTTCAGGGTGTCCAACGATGTGATAAAGCCCCAAGGCAGCGATCGCGGCGAACCACACCAAAGTGATCGGGCCGAAAAACTTTCCAATGCCGCCTGTGCCACGCTTTTGCACGGCAAACAAACACAACAAGATCAACAGGGTGAGGGGGATGACCCAGCGTTTGAAGGCGGGAGACACGACTTCCAAGCCCTCAACTGCTGACAGCACCGAGATCGCTGGGGTGATCACCCCGTCGCCATAAAACAAGCAGGTGCCGAAAATACCCACCACCAACAAAATGCTGCGCAGTTTGGGTTTGTCTCGCACAGAGGAGGATGCCAATGCCAGCATGGCCACCAAACCGCCCTCGCCGTTGTTGTCGGCGCGCAAAACCAAGGTCACGTACTTGAGCGAAACGATGAACGTCAGCGTCCAAAAGAAAATAGACAGGATGCCGTAGACGTTTTCAGGCGTGAAAGACACATGGCCAGAGCCAAATACCTCTTTGATTGAGTAGAGCACGCTGGTGCCAATGTCCCCATACACCACGCCAATGGCACCCAATGTCAAACCTGCCAAAGACGATGGTGTGTGGTCTTGACTTTGCGTTTCGCTCATAAAACTTCAAGCGGTTTTGACCGCCGACCGGAAACAAAGGAAGCGCAGAGTTTAACGATTCCGCAATGCAGCAAAAGAGCTATTTTTTACTCGTAAACCTCGGCGTCCGGGTCGGTGGCTTCCAGCTCATAACTGCCGGCGAGCATGGCCAAACGGGCGATGACGCCGTACATGTAAAAACGGTTTGGGGCGCTGGCCCCTGGTTTCATGCCAGGTTGCGGGGTATGGGCGCTTTGCTCAAAGGCCAGCGGCACAAAGCTTGCGCCCGGGGCGTTCAGGTTTTCGTCGATGCCGCGTTCCGCATGGACGCGGTAAAAACCGCCGACAACATAGCGGTCCATCATGTAGACCACGGGCTCAGCCACTGCGTCGTTGATCCGCTCGTTGGTCTGGACACCTTCTTGGATGATGACTTGGTTGACTTCCTGCCCGTCTTTGACAACGCTCATTTTGTTGCGGGTTTTGCGGTTGAGCACCTCAAGGTCTTTGACATCGCGCACCGTCATGATGCCCATGCCGTAGGTGCCGTTGTCTGCTTTGACAATCACAAACGGCTTTTCATGGATGCCAAATTCTTTGTACTTGCGGCGAATTTTGGTCAGCAAGGCATCCACGTTGGTGGTCAAACACTCCATGCCTTCGCCTTCGGCGAAATTGACTTCACCACATTGGCTGAACATCGGGTTGATCAGCCAAGGGTCGATGCCAATGAGTTTGCCAAAGCGCTTGGTCACTTCTTCGTAATTGGCGAAATGGGTGCTTTTGCGGCGCACACACCAACCCGCGTGCAACGGTGGCAACAGGTATTGCTCGTGTAAATCTTCCAAGATGCCGGGAATGCCCGCGCTCAAATCGTTGTTGAGCAAAATCGTGCAAGGGTCAAAATTTTTCAAACCCAAGCGGGTTTTGTTGCGAATGACAGGCTCCAACATCACCGAGTCGCCGTTGGGTAAATCAATCAGGGTGTTTTCTTTGATCTCAGGGTTGATCGAGCCAATGCGCACATTCAACCCCGCCATGTTGAAGATGCGCGCCAACTGCGCGACATTGCTCAGGTAGAACGTGTTGCGGGTGTGGTTCTCTGGAATCAACAACAGGTTGCGTGCTTCTGGGCAGATTTTTTCAATCGCCGCCATCGCCGCTTGCACGGCCAACGGCAACATTTCGGGGGTGAGGTTGTTCCAGCCGCCGGGATACAAGTTGGTGTCCACAGGGGCGAGTTTGAATCCCGCGTTGCGCAGTGAGTGCAGTGATGAGATGGGGAACCATGAATTGATATGTCTCGTGTGTTTTTAAGATTTGGGGATGATTTTGACAGTTTCAAGCGACAGGGTGGAGACTGGCTGACAAATTCAGGAACTGCGCCTTAAAGAAGAGTCTGCAAGTTCACTTTACCCTTGCAGCGATGGACTTTTCTTTCTCAAAACCCGACTTCAAGTCAGGCCTTCGTGCAAGCGGCTCGATGATGACGGGAAACGCTTGCGTGGCGTTTCTTATCTTCGATAACAAAAATGGGGAAAGCTTGGCCTATTTGTTGTTTTGTGGCTTGTCTCTTATACTTTTTGCATCTGTTAGCTTCTCATTTAACAAAGGAACTGAACATGAATGACGTCCATATCGTGATCGGTTGCTTCACCTTCTTGATGTGCGCCATGTCCTTGGCTGCTTCTTACTATGAAGCCAAAGAGAAAAGCAAGGCTCAATCAAAAGACATTGGCATTTGAATCACGCCCAGTCTTTCAAATTCGGCATCCCATCGCTTGGACAATCCGCTCAAAGTCTGGTTTTTCAATTCTGAGTTGCCCCAACCGGAATGGAGCACCCCCATATGTTTTATCAACAATCCATTTCCATTCAGCCCGTAAAGGCTTGATTGGTGCAATCTGAACATCCACCACATGGTCAATATCCATACTCCAGGGCACGAACCCCGGCACACCGTCCCCTGTCATGCGAGTGACTGACCATCAAGCCCACACGGTTGCCATCCCTATCGAGCATGTGCGCCATGAAACCCACGCCGTCAGGCAAAACCACTTTAGCCATAACTGACAACGTGGTGTCAGTGAAACACGCATATTGGACACTTTTAAATGGGTTTTATGAAGAGGCCAGTTGACCTCTGCTTAATCAGATCAGCAATAGATCTTGAAACGCATCAACCCCGCACTTCACCTTCGCCCATCACCACAAACTTCAACGAGGTCAGGCCTTCAATACCGACCGGCCCTCGCGCGTGAAATTTGTCGGTGGAGATGCCGATTTCAGCGCCCAAGCCATACTCGAAGCCATCGGCAAACCGGGTGCTGGCATTGATCATCACACTCGCTGAATCGACCTCGTGGACGAAACGCTGACCATGTGCATGGTTGAGCGTCAAAATGGCATCGGTGTGGTGGCTGCTGTAATGGTTGATGTGTGCAATGGCTTCATCCACCCCGCTGACCAGTTTGATGCTGATGATCGGCGCCAAATATTCCTCGAACCAATCTTGCTCGGTCGCGTCTTTCACGACCGCCCCATCGATGCCTTGCAACACGGTTTTGCTGTCGGGACAACAGCGCATTTCCACCCCTTTTTTGGCAAACACCGCACCGATGCGCGGCAAAAAATCGGCCGCCACGCCGCGCGCCACCAACAAACTTTCGGTCGCGTTGCAAGGGCTGTACTTTTGCGTTTTGGCGTTGTCGGTGACGCGAATCGCCATCTCCAAATCACACGGGTCATCAATGTAAGTGTGGCAGTTGCCGTCCAAGTGTTTGATGACAGGTACTTTGGCGTCACGGCTGATGCGCTCGATCAGCCCCTTGCCGCCGCGCGGAATGATGACGTCCACGTGGTCAGGCATGGCGATCAAATGACCGACGGCTTCGCGGTCGGTGGTGGGCACCAATTGCACCGCGTCGCGCGGCAAACCGGCGGTGTGCAAAGCCTGTTGCACGCGTTGAGCCAATGCCGTGTTAGAGGCCAAGGCCTCAGAGCCGCCGCGCAAAATGCAAGCATTGCCACTTTTGATGGCCAGTGACGCCGCTTCGATGGTGACGTTTGGGCGGCTTTCGAAAATCATGCCAAACACACCGATGGGCACGCGCATTTGTCCCACCCGAATCCCACTGGGTTGCTGCGTCATGCCCGTGATGCTGCCGATGATGTCAGGCATGGTGGCGAGTTGCTCGCAGCCCACGGCGCAGGTCTCCAAAATGGCCGCCGTCAATTTGAGCCTGTCGAGCATCGGGCCGTCCAAGCCCTGGGCAGCGGCGCGTTGCATGTCCTCTTGGTTGGCGGCCACCAAGGCCGGCGTATCGGCGCGCAACAAGCGGGCGAGTTCACGCAACGCATGGCTTTTGCGCGCGGCAGTGGCTTTGGCCATGGCGGCGCTGGCCTGCTTGGCCTGTTGACCCAAGGCCAACATGAGTTCTGGAATGGTGTGGGCGTTCATGGTTGGATTTTGGCAGAGAAGCCGTTGTCTGGTGTCAAGAACTGTGTCGCTGCGTTCGCCAGCGACACGCAGGGTCAACGCGGACTGCAGGCTTTGCTGAACATCAGCGCCAAGCGCAACAACGCCTGCCAACTGTCGCTGGGCCAAGTAGGCAGCTTCATGCCCTTGACCACGCCATCGACTTGGTGGGCACTGTGCAGCAATCGCTCAAGTTGCGCGGGTTTGAGTTGCGGCAACACCCGTTCGAACAAGCGCTCTTTCAAGCCCCACACCCTTTGCTCGCGCAACACCTGAGGCAATGGGCGTCCGGCCATCACCGCATCTTTGACCCGCTTCAAGCTTCGGATGTCTTCCGCCAAGGTGTAATGCACCAACACCTCAGACACGCCCTCGGCTTGCAAACCATCGACCATGCGTTGCACGCGCAAATGCTGCCCGGCCAACACCGCCTCGGTGAGTTTGAACACGTCGTAGCGGGCCACGTTCAATACCGCGCGCTCAATTTGCTCAAAATCCAACTCGCCTGGCGGATACAGCAAGCCCAGCTTTTGAATTTCCTGGTGCGCAGCCAACAAATTGCCCTCCACCCGGTCCGCAAAAAACTGCAAGCTGCGCTGCCCCTCTTCGCCTTCGCGAACCCTTTGTTGCTGCTGTCCCAGTCGGTGAGCAATCCAGGTGGGCAATCCCGATCGATCGATCGGATCGAGTTGCACGGTTGCGCCATGGTTCTCCAACGCCATGAACCAACCACTGCTTTTGGCGGTTTTGTCCAAACGGGGCAAAGACACCAACAACAACACATCGTGTTGATCGGCCAACTGTTCTGTGAGGGACTGCAACGCCACGCTGCCTTCTTTGCCCGGTTTGCCAGAGGGAATGCGCAAATCAATCAACAACTTGTCAGCAAACAGGCTCATCGCACCCGCTGCCGCTTGCACTTCGGCCCAGTCGAAATGCGCACCAGCCACCATGAACATCTGCCGCTCGGTGTAGCCTTGTTCGCGTGCGGTTTGTCGAATGACATCGGCCGCTTCTTGTTGCAACAAGGGCTCGTCCCCGTGCAATGCATACACGCTGCGCAACCCTTTGGACACATGCTCTGACAAACGTGACGCGGCGATTTGCATGGAAGGGTCAGGGCAAACGGGCGGCGGCCAGCCGTCTGATCAATTGCTGCACCAAGTCTGAACGCATGTCGCGGTACAGCAGCTGTTCCTCGGACTCCTTGGACAACGCCGCTGTCTCGCTGAAACTGATGTCTCGCTCTTGCACGATTTCGGTGTCGGGAATCAGTTCGTCGCCATCGCGGGTACGCAGCCTGAAACGCACTCGCAAGCGCAAAGTGAATTCACGCACCGTGCCGGTGGAGGTGCGGCTCAAAATCACTTTTTCTTGTACCTCTTGCAACATCTCCAAAATCACATCCGCACGTTCGATTTCTCGCACATCCGAAATCAATTCCAAGTTGCCAATGCTTTTGAGATTGCGCTTGAGCAATTGGCCAAAAAGTGAGGCTTCAGGAAGGTTGGTGTAGAGCGTTTTGAAAGGCAGGTTCGGCGCTTTGCGCAATTCAAAACCGCAAGCGAACAAACAACCCAGCACCGACACCGCACCACCAACGCGAATGGCTTGCTGCAGCCATGCTCTGCGAGAACCCAAGGAGGCGGGGTTGGCGTGTGGCATCAAATCACCAAGTTCACCAACCGCCCAGGGACGATGATGATTTTTTTCGGGGCCGCGCCTTGCGACTGCTTTTGAAACGCGTCGCTGGTCAATGCCGCTTGCTCAATGCTTGCCTTGTCGGCTTGCGCACTCACTTTCAACGAACCGCGCAACTTGCCATTGACTTGCAACATCAGCTCAATCTGGTCTTGTACCAAGGCGGCTTCATCCACACTCGGCCATGCCACATCCAGCAACGAGCCCAGCGTGTTGGCATACCCCAATTCGCCCCATAAATGGTCGCTGATGTGCGGACACACGGGGTACAGCACCCGCAACAACACTGACACGCATTC
>RFYK01000072.1 GCA_009925585.1 Betaproteobacteria bacterium
AAAAAGCCACCGGTTTTTTGCCGATCGCAGACCTTGACTTGCAATGGCATGTCAACATCGACGACAGCCGAGAAGTCACGGTGTCCGCCAACACCGCCATCGGCCGAAAGCTCATGTCATGAATTTGCCCTCACCTCCCTTGTTTTACTCGTCAGCACAGGCGCGCGATTGACCATGGACAGACGGCTTTTGCTTCAAACCGGTTCATTGGTGCTGTTGCTCGGCCGTGCTCAACTGGCCCGTGGCGCCAGCATCATTGCGGTGCGGGTTTGGCCTGCCAACGACTACACACGCGTGACGATCGAATCTGACACGGCCTTGGTGACCAAGCACACTTTTGTCGCTCAACCGCCAAGGCTGGCTGTCGACATTGAAGGCATTGAACTGAATGCGGCTTTGCGCGAATTGGTTGGCAAGGTGCGCAGCGATGACCCCTACATCACTGGCGTGCGCGTCGGTCAATTCACACCCACCACGGTGCGACTCGTGCTGGACTTGCGTCAACCCGTCAAACCCCAAGTGTTCAACCTTGAACCCGTGCAGTCAGGCCAAGCCCATTTTCAGCACCGATTGGTGCTGGACCTGTATCCGGTGTCAGTGATCGATCCACTGGAGGCTTTGATCGCAGAAAAATTGCGCGATGACAACAAACCCGTGACAGGCAATGACGCATTGGGCGAATGGATGAACAAACATTCCAACGCTCCCCCTTCCACCACCAACAACACCACCCCCCCTGCGTCAACAGCGGTCACCAACGCCAACCCAGTGAACCGCCAAGAGGCTGCACCCACGTCCATGCCCCCAACGGCGACGACCACTTCACCGCCAGCGCCGCCCGCAAACAATGTCAACAAGTCCGCTGCAACGAAACACGCTGCTGAGGTCAACACTTTTGAACGGTTTGCCGTGGTGGCTTTGGACCCTGGCCACGGCGGCGAAGACCCGGGCGCCATTGGCCCAGCAGGCACGCGTGAAAAAGATGTGGTGCTGCAAATTGCCAATCGGTTGCGCGAGCGGATCAACAAAACCGTGCTCAAAACCAAGCGCGGGGATTTGCCATTGCGCGCATTCATGACGCGAGACGCAGATTTTTTCCTGCCGTTGCATGTGCGAGTGCAAAAGGCCCAACAGGTCCAAGCTGACTTGTTCATCAGTTTGCATGCGGATGCATTTTTCACACCCAAAGCCAGTGGTGCCAGCGTGTTCGCCTTGAGCCAAGGCGCGGCGTCCAGTGCAGCAGCGAAATGGATGGCCAACAAAGAAAATGGCGCAGATGCAGTGGGTGGCTTGAACCTCAAAGTGCAAGACCAACATGTGCAACGTGCATTGCTCGACATGAGCACCACCGCACAAATCAACGACAGCTTGAAACTGGGCAATGAAATGCTGGGTCAGATCAGGCGCGTGGGAAAATTGCACAAACCGCAAGTCGAACAAGCGGGTTTTGCTGTGCTCAAAGCGCCAGACATTCCCAGCTTGTTGGTAGAGACTGCTTTCATCAGCAACCCGCAAGAAGAAGCTCTTTTGTTGAGTGAGGACTACCAAAACAAATTGGCAGATGCCTTGCTCACTGGCATTGAAAATTATTTTTTGCGCAACCCACCCATGGCGCGCAACCGATCGCTATAAAAACAGTTCCCTTGATCAAGCCGGCGGTTGCTGTCTGGCTTTATATGCACCCCATGCGGCCAGCAAACCGGGCAACACGATCAATGCCCAAATGAATTTTTCAAAATGTTGCTGTACCCAAGGGATGTTGCCAAACACATAACCCAGCACGCCCACACCAACCACCCACAACACCGCGCCACTCACGTTGAACAACGAAAACCGCGCCCGGTCCATGTGTGCCACGCCAGCGACAAATGGCGCGAAAGTTCGGATGAACGGAATGAAGCGAGCTGCAATGATGGTGATGCCACCGTGTGTTTGATAAAAAGCATGGGCTTGGTCATAGGCCTTGCGGTTGAACCAACGGTAATTTCCATCCAGCAGCCTTTGACCGAAATACCGTCCAATCAAATAATTGCACTGATCGCCCGCCATCGCAGCAATCAACATCAGCGCCAATGCCAGCGGCAAGTGAAGCAGGCCTGCACCACCCATGGCGCCCACCACAAACAACAACGAGTCGCCAGGTAAAAAAGGCATGACCACCACGCCGGTTTCGACAAACACAATCAAAAAAAGCACCAAATAAACCCAGGCACCATGCTCTTGCACCAACACCGCCAAGTGTTTGTCAATGTGCAAGATGAATTCCAACAGCAAGTTCAATATTTCCATGCGAGCGATTATGGCCTGCGAGGCAGAGCACCTAGAATCAAGCAGTGAATTCTGCTTCCCCCTCCTCCCCTCGCATTCGCGAATTGCCCGATGAACTCATCAGCCAGATTGCAGCTGGCGAAGTGGTGGAACGGCCCGCGTCTGTGGTGCGCGAATTGGTTGACAACGCTTTGGATGCAGGCGCCAGCCAAGTGGTGGTGCGTTTGGTGGAAGGCGGCGTCAGATTGATCAGCGTGGAAGACGATGGCACCGGCCTCTCTGCACAAGACATGCCGTTGGCGCTCAAACGCCACGCCACCAGCAAAATCGCCAGCCTGCACGATTTGGAATCCGTCTCCACCATGGGTTTCAGAGGCGAGGCCTTGGCTGCCATCGCTGCGGTGTCCGAACTCAGCCTGATGTCACGCACCCCTTGGCAAGAGCACGCCATGCAACTCGATGCCCGCAGCGGCGAACTCAAACCCGTGGCGCGGCAAATCGGCACCACGGTCGAAGTCAAAGAGCTGTTTTTCAGCACCCCCGCACGGCGCAAATTTCTCAAGACCACCGCCACTGAATTGGCCCATTGCCTTGAAATCCTCAAGCGGCATGCATTGGCCAGACCCGATGTGGGGTTTGCTTTGTGGCATGACGGGAAAGTGGTGGTCCAGTGGCGCAGTCAACCACACGCGTCCGGGTTGGATTTGCGCTTGGCAGATGTCTTGGGTCGTGAATTCATCGAACAGTCTTTGTGGATTGATCACCAACATGGCAACGTCCATGTGCGTGCGCGTGCGGGCTTGCCGGATGCCGCACGTGCGCGTGCTGACCATCAATACGCCTATGTGAATGGCCGCTTTGTCCGAGACAAAGTGCTCACGCATGCGGCTCGCAGCGCCTATGAAGACGTGTTGCACGGACAACGCCAACCGGTATATGCCTTGTACTTGGACATGGACCCACATGGCGTGGACGTGAATGTGCATCCCACCAAAATCGAAGTTCGTTTTCGCAACAGCCGTGAAGTGCACCAAGCGGTGCAGCACGCGCTGTCGTCGGTGCTGGCGGTGTCTCGCGCGGGTCAATCTTTGGCCACATCACCTGCGCCCAACGACTCGCCCTTCGTGTCTGACGCCCAAGATCGACGCCTAGCCATCGCCAGCCTGCAGCATTTCGGCCAATCCGCCCCAAGCGGCTCACAACGACCTCTGCCTTGGTCATCCCACTTGGGCAACGCAGTGACAGACATGGGTCAGTCATGGCAACCAGCCAAAGTTCATACCCAAGAGCCCGCCTCAAACGCTGCCCCAACCGCTTGGTCCACGTCGTCGCTTTCGCCGGTTTTGCCGGACGGTGAATGGCCGCTGGGCAAGGCATTGGCGCAATTGCAAGGGGTGTACATCTTGGCTGAGAACACCAGCGGTTTGGTGTTGGTCGACATGCACGCGGCTCACGAGCGCATCGTGTACGAGCGACTCAAAACCCAGTTGAACGAGCATGCCTTGCAAAGCCAAAACCTGCTGATACCAGCCACCTTTTCGGCCACGGCAGAAGAAATCGCCACCTGCGACAGCCACGCGCAAGTGTTGTCTGAATTGGGTTTGGACATTTCGATGCTGGGGGCGCAATCGTTGGCTGTCAGGCGCGTGCCCGCCTCATTGGCGCAGGGCGATGCCGTGGCCTTGGCGCGAAGTGTGTTGGCTGAATTGGCCCAACACGATGCCCACCATGTACTGCAACGCGCGCGCGACGATGTGTTGGCTGCCATGGCTTGCCATGCAGCGGTCCGCGCCAACCGCCAATTGACCTTGGAAGAAATGAACGCTTTGCTTCGCCAAATGGAAACCACCGAACGCGCTGACCAGTGCAACCACGGCCGCCCTACTTGGCGGCAACTCAGCATGCGTGAACTTGACGCCTTGTTTTTGCGGGGCCGCTGATGCATGCGAATCTGGTGATTTTGCTGTTGGCATTGGCCATCGGTTTGCAACCGGTGTCCACCGATTTGTATTTGCCCGGCCTGCCCGGTCTGGCCAAAGATTTGAATGCCAGCGTGGCCATGGTGCAGTACACCCTCACAGGTTTGCTGCTGGCTTTCGGCACCTCGCAATTGTTGTGGGGGCCGTTCTCTGACAAAGTGGGCAGACGTCCCATCATGTTGGGTGGCTTGGCGGTCTACGCCATCGCAGCCATCGGTTGTGTCTTGAGCACCAGCATCGAAACGCTGGTGGTGTGGCGCATTGTGCAAGGGGCATCGATGGGTGCGGTCATCACCAGTGCACGCGCTGTGGTGCGAGATTTGTACGAACCGCCGAATGGGGCACGTGTCATGTCAAAAGCCATGACCGGATTGGGATTGATGGCCTGCACCAGCCCGCCTTTGGGTGGTTTTTTAAGTCAACACTGGGGCTGGCAAGTCGCGCTGATGTCGGTGGTGTTGTATGCGGTCGCGACGCTGGCTTTGGTGGCTTGGCAATTCAAAGAAACCTTGACGCAACCCAATCCTCGCGCATTGCACTTTCCCACCATGATGCGAATTTGGTGGCAAGTGCTGTCAAACCCCACCTTTCGCGCTTTTGCGCTGCTGTCATTGGCGGCTTATGGCGCATTGTTTGTGTACTTGGCCACCTCGTCGTTTGTTTTCATTCAAGTGCTGCATTTGAGTGGTTTGCAATTGGGTTGGATTCTTTCGTCCATGTCCATCATGTACATCACGGGCACCATCGTTTGCCGTTTTCTTTTGCGAAAAATCGGCATGCGCAAAACCATTGCACTCGCTGGCGTGTCCAGCGCCTTCAGCGGTGCCATGCTGTGTTGGATGGTTTATGGCGGTTGGGCCAGTGCAACCAGTTTGGTGCTGGGCATGTACCCCATGATCATTGCCCACGGTATTCATCAACCGATTGGGCAAAGCGGTGCGGTGGGCCCATTTCCGCAATCTGCCGGGGCTGCCTCTGCCATGAACGGGTTTTTGATGATGCTGTCAGCGTTTGCGACCGGTGCTTGGTTGAGCCACAGCATTGATGGAACGCTGTTTCCTTTGGCGCATGGCGTGGCGTTTTGGGGCGGTGTGCTGGCCCTGACGGCTTGGACTTTGGTGCAATGGCATGGTGAACCCATCTCCACTGAGTGAGTTTGCGCATGCAGCCTTGGCACTGGTGGGACCCACTGCCAGTGGCAAAACAGCATTGGCTTTGTCGTTGGCCAAGCAAGTTCCTTTAGAAATCATCAGCATGGACTCCGCTTTGGTCTACCAAGGGATGGACATCGGCACGGCAAAACCCTCACCTGACGAACTGCAAGCTGTGCCGCATCACTTGATTGATATTCTTGACCCTTCGCAAAGTTACAGCGCCGCAGAATTTGCCCGCGACGCCACGCGCCTGATCCATGACATTCGACAACGGGGCAAGCTGCCCCTGCTGGTGGGCGGCACCATGCTTTACTTGAAAGCATTGACAGAAGGGCTGGATGATTTGCCTTTGGCATCTGCAGACATTCGCGCAGACCTAGAGGCACAAGCGGCATCCCTTGGCTGGCCAGGCATGCACGCCGAATTGGCGAAAGTCGACCCGGTGACTGCCGCTCGTTTGCCACCAAACGATTCGCAGCGCATCTCACGTGCGTTGGAAGTTTGGCGTGTCAGCGGCCAGCCTTTGTCTTCGTTTTTTGGCGCAACGCGTGTGGCCGGACCCGATATCGCCGTGGTGTCTTTGGAACCGACAGAGCGCCACTGGTTGCATCTACGCATCGAAGAACGTTTTGAGGCCATGCTGCAGCTCGGTTTGGTCGAAGAAGTGCGCGGTTTGCGACAGCGCGGTGACTTGCATGCCGATTTGCCCTCCATGCGATGCGTGGGTTATCGCCAATGCTGGGAAATGCTTGACGCCCTCGGCGATACGTCCCCTGGCCCCAACGACTTGCATCGCTTGCGGGAGACTGGCATGGCTGCCAGCCGACAACTGGCCAAACGACAACTGACTTGGCTGCGCAGCATGCCCACCCGTCATGTGCTTGCTTGCGATCAAAGCAATCTGAATACGCAATGGCAAACGCTGTTGAAGCATTTGTCGGTCGTGTGACATGCCAATGCCTTTGGTGTTTGAAGACAGCCATTTGGTGGTGTTGAACAAACCCGCTGGCGTGCTCAGCGTGCCCGGTCGCGGCCCAGACAAACAAGATTGCGTGCTCAGTCGTTTGCAGCAAAGTCACCCCAGCGCACGGGTGGTTCACCGGCTGGACATGGCGACATCGGGACTGATGGTGTTTGCATTGCACACAGACAGCCAACGCAGATTGAGCATGCTGTTTGCAGCGCGTGAAGTTCACAAAACCTATACCGCATGGGTGCACGGCGCATTGCCGCTGACCGACGCATGGCAAACCATCGACCAGCCGTTGATCGCCGATTGGCCCAACCGACCCCTGCAAAAAACCGACCCCCAAGGCAAACCCAGTGTCACGCTTTGGCGATGCATTGGACGCCACCAAACCCATGCTGCTTCAATGCTGGCGTTGCAGCCACTCACAGGCCGCAGCCATCAACTGCGGGTGCATTTGCAATCCATCGGACACCCGATCATTGGCGACGCTTTGTATGCCGCCAGCACCGAAGGAACGCATCGCTTGATGCTGCACGCAAGCGAACTCGGATTCACTCACCCCCACACCCAGCAAACCCTGCACTGGCACAGCCCGCCAGATTGGCATTTCTGAAGACAAGTCGGGTCAACAGCACAGGTGACACAATCTGCCAACCCCCTAGGAGTACCAGATGAAAAAACACTTGACCATCCTGACAGGCGCCTCGCGTGGCATGGGTTTGGCCATGGCAGAACAACTGTGCCGCCCTGACCAACAACTGTTGTGCATTTCGCGCGCAAGCTCTGATGCCTTGGACAAGTTGGCTCAACAACACGGCACCGAACTGTGGCAATGGCAAGCCGACTTGGCGCAACCCATTGCCGTGGCCAACCAGTTATCGCAATGGCTCATGCAAGTCGACCCGGCGCATTTATCGTCGGCGACCCTGATCAACAACGCGGGCGTGATCGGTCATTTGGGCCCCATAGAAGAAGCGTCGCTCGACAGCCTGTCACAAGGTTTGACCGTCAATTTGCAAGCCCCTGTGCTGCTGAGCGCGGTGTTTTTAAAGCACACCCGCGCTTGGGCCGTGCCGCGCAAATTGCTGCACATTTCGTCTGGGCTGGGACGACGACCGATGGCGGCCAGCACGTTGTATTGCGCTGGCAAAGCGGGTTTGGACCATTTCGCACGAAGCTTGGCGCTGGACGAGGCCTTACACGCCAATCCTGCCAAAGTGGTATCACTGGCGCCAGGCGTGATCGACACCGACATGCAAACCGAACTGCGCTCAGCCGCCGGCGCGGGCTTTCCCGACCAAAGCATGTTTGTGCAAATGAAGACCAGCGGCGCACTCACCTCGCCCGCCAAAGCGGCTCAACAGGTGCTGGCCTATTTGCAACGCCCCGACTTTGGCAGCAACCCGGTGGCCGACGTGAGGGATATTTAATTGGGGTCAGACTCCAATTAATTCCGGCGTTTATCATCCACCCAAGGATTGACAAAAAATGAACACACCAACCACCACCTTAGACGAACAACCCACCCTCACTTGGTCTGATGACTTGGTGATGAACATGGACCCAATGGACCAGACCCACCGCGAGTTTGTGGACCTGCTGGCTGCCACCGAACTGGCCCCTGAGGACCAACTCATTGCCAGTTTCAAAAGCCTGATCGCGCACACCGAAGAGCATTTCAGCGGCGAAAACCAATGGATGCAAGACGTGAGCTTCGGCCCCGGCGG
This sequence comes from Betaproteobacteria bacterium, assembly GCA_009925585.1. GTDB lineage: Bacteria > Pseudomonadota > Gammaproteobacteria > Burkholderiales > Burkholderiaceae_C > Limnohabitans. The sequence goes on from RFYK01000072.1 coordinate 8,099, forward strand.
CTGCCACACCGACGAGCACGACATGATTTTGAAAGTGATGAACGAAGCTTTGCGTCGTGGCGAACAAGAAGGCAACCTCAAACTGGTGCGCCAACTGACGGGCGAACTGGCCGTTTGGTTTGACGGTCACGCCAAAAGCATGGATGCGGTGCTGGCCATGTTCTTGAAAGAAGTGGCATACGACCCGGTCACCCGCATCGTTCACAAACCGCAGGTATTGCCCGAGGGCGTGGCGGCCGGTGAATGCGGCGTGCCTTTGGATGAGGCCAGTTCACAAGCTTGAGGTTGAAGCGCTTAAATAAAAAGGGCCTGCGGGCCCTTTTTATTTTTAGACGTCACATAACTTAATTCAAACCCTCTCCCTCGCCAACGCAGCCCCTTTGGCCAACGCCTCCAGCTTTTTCAACGCCACTTCTCGGCTCATGGGCGCGAGGCCGCAATTGGTACAGGGGAACAATTTGTCCTTGGCAACAAATTGCAAGGCTTTGCCTATCGTGTCTGCCACTTCTTGCGGGGTTTCACATCACATCCTTGCCTTTGAGCAAGGCGATCAAATCCATGGGCACATGCGAGTGCATGCATTCCAAGCTCACTTGGTCAATGCTGCTCTTGGCCAAGGCTGGAAACACTTTTTCGTACTGACGCCATTCCTCGCCCAAGGTGTTTTTCCAATCGACATTGGCTTGGATGCCATAGCCATAGCAAATGTGCACGGCAGTGGTGCAGGTCAGCCCTTGCGCTGCGCGCTCCAAGGCTTTCACGCCCCAGTCCGCGGCTTCTTCCATGTAGACATTGAAAGCGGGTTCGTCAAATTGAATGATGTCGACACCGTCAGCTTGCAAAGCCAAGGCTTCTTGGTTCAGCAACTCTGCAAATGCCATCGCCATTTTGATGCGGCCTTCTTCACCTTCGCCATAAAAACGGTCGGCGACGGTGTCCACGATGGTCATGGGGCCGGGCAAGGTGAATTTGATTTTTTTCTTGGTATGCGCACGCAGCAACTGCGCTTCCATGGCGTGCACACGACCTTTGAGGCGGAGCTTGGACACGACTTGCGGCACCATCGCGTCATAGCGGTTGTTGCGAATGCCCATCTTGACTTTGTTCTCAAAGTCAATGCCTTCGACTTGCTCTAAAAACCCATGCACGAAATGTTGTCGTGCTTGCTCGCCGTCCCCAATGATGTCCAAGCCTGCGTCTTCTTGGGCTTTGATCCACAACAGCGTGGCGTCGGCTTTGGCTTGTCGCAACGCTTCGCCTTCGGCTTTCCATTGCGGCCAGAGTTTTTGGGTTTCAGCCAGCCATTCGGGTTTGGGCAAACTGCCCGCGATAGAAGTTGCAAACATCGGGTTACTCCATAAAAAAAACATTCACGCCAACGCGGCTTGGCGTGTGGATGGGTTCAAAGCAAAAGCATCTGACAACAATTCAAATGACCGCAACTGCACTGCTGGGTCGTGTGCCCATGTACACACCACCAACTCATCCAGCGCCAGTGACGCGGCCAGTGCCTGCAGTTTGTCGGCGGTTTGATCGGGCGTGCCCACCAACGCATCGGCTTTCATGGCCTCTATCGCCTGCAAATCTTCCTGACCTAAATCAGCTGTGGCCAACGCCGGGGGCAACAACGGCGTGACCCTGCCCCGGTTGCGCTCCAAGCGCCAGCGTGCACGGCTTTGGAATTGCCACCAAGCGGCCTCCTCCGTGTCAGCAGCCAACGCAGACACACAAATGGTGGCCTGGGGTTTGTCCAAATAGGCGCTGGGTTTGAATTGGCTGCGGTACAAGTCCAAGGCCGATTCCACACCCACGCCATCGCTGAAGAAATACGCAAAGGCATACGGCAAACCCAAATGCGCCGCGAGTTGTGCGCCATAGTTTGAGCTGCCCAAAATCCACAGAGAAGGAACGCTTGCACCTGTGGGTTGCGCCACCACACCATGGCCAGGGTGCCCAGAGGGGAATGGCGTGCCACTCACCCACGCTTGCAATTCGACCACTTGCTGAGGAAAACGCTCAGACGCGTAACGGTCTGGATTGAGCAAAACAGAAGTGCGACCATCGCTGCCGGGTGCACGACCGAGCCCCAAATCTATGCGCCCGGGCGCGAGTGCATCCAGCACGCGAAACTGCTCGGCCACTTTGAACGGGGCATAGTGCGGCAGCATGATGCCAGCACTGCCAAGGCGGATGCGCTGGGTGCGTGCCGCGATCGCTGCCAACAAGACTTCAGGCGCGGTGCCTGCAATGCTGGGCAAATTGTGATGCTCGCTGACCCAGAACCTGGCGTAACCCCATTCCTCACAGCGTTGTGCAAGGTTCAGCGTATGGCGAATGGCGGCATCCTGCGGTTGACCATAAGACACCACAGACTGGTCCAGCACAGAGAGTTTGAGCATGGTTTCATCATACGCATGCCAAACACCCCGCCGCTGTGTTTCAGCATGGGGATTTCCATCCCTTGGACTGACTCAAAACCGGTTTAGCATGGGGCCTGCAATGGAAGCTTCGTGTTTGCGTCGCTTTGTCACAGGAGGTATCCATGCTGATTCGCGCTTTTTACATCAGTCGCAGTGCCGGGCCACAAACCAGCACCATCACCGGGTCTATCCTGAAAACCGCTTTGGGCTTCAACAAAGTCAACCAAATCACCGGTGTGCTTTGCCAAGGCCAAGGCTTTTTTCTTCAAATGCTCGAAGGTGAACGCTCGGTGGTCAATGAACTTTATGGCCGCATTCTTCGCGACTCGCGCCACAAAGATGTGGAGATGGTCAGCTTGCACGAGATCAGCACCAGAAAGTTTGGTGACTGGTCGATGGCCTTGATCGATTTGTCTGACAACGACCCGATGGTGATGTTGCAGCACCCCGAGTTCGACCCGTATTCAGCCAGCAGTGAATTGCTGTCGCAACAAATCGATGAATGGGTGGTCAGCGGCAAACCGATACAAAACTGAGCCGCGCCAGCCTCACTGTGCTTTGGCCATTTCTGCTTCTTGCAGACTGCGCCACATCACCTTGCCACTGCCGCTCTTGGGCAGGGTGTCCAGAAACTCCAGCAAACGGGGCGCTTTGTAAACCGCCATGTTGTCTCTGCACCAAGCCAATATGTCGTCCGCGCTGACCTGCCCTTGGTGTGACTGTCGCAGCACCACAAACGCTTTGACGGTCTCTCCCCTGTAGCTGTCGTGCGCGGCCACCACACAGGCTTCTTGAATCGCGGGATGGCGAAACATCAACGCTTCCACTTCGGCAGGCCACACTTTGAATCCCGACGCGTTGATCATCCGCTTGAGCCTGTCGGTGATGAAGAAGTAGCCCTCCTCGTCGACATGGCCCAAGTCGCCTGAGCGGAAATAGCGTTGGCCTTCAAACAAGAGAAACGCAGCATCGGTGGCTTCAGGGCGTTGCCAATAGCCGTCAAAAATTTGCGGGCCGCGCATGATGATTTCGCCTTGTTCACCCACGGCCACTTCTTGCAAGTTCTCGGGGTCGATCACGCGTGCATCGACCCCGATGAAAGGAATGCCCAAACATTGCTGCTTGGGTCTGTCCGGCGGGTTGCTGTGAGACGGTGCAGCGGTTTCGGTCAAACCATAGCCTTCCACATAACGCAGTCCATACAGTTCCCACAAACGCTGTGCCACCGCTTGGGGCATGGCCGCTCCGCCGCCGCCGATCGCGATCAACGAACTCAAATCGTATTGATCAAACTGGGGGCTGCCCAACAAATCGATCACCATGGTGGGAATGTTGGTCCAGTGGGTGACGCGACGTTGTGAGATCAATCGGCCGGCGTAATCGCGGTCCCACCGCGGCATCAACACCACCGTGGCGCCGGCATACACCGAGGTATGCATCACCGCCACCATGCCGGTGATGTGAAACATCGGCACCACGCACAACGCGACGTTTTCTTGGGTGGCGTTGTGCCACATGGCAGCGGCCACGGCGTTGTGCATGATGCTGCGGTGCGGGTGCATGCAGCCCTTGGGTAAACCGGTGGTGCCACTGGTGTA
>RFYK01000073.1 GCA_009925585.1 Betaproteobacteria bacterium
GCAGGTGCCGCCAAATCGACAATCACTGAACCTGGTTTCATGCTTTTGACCATGTCTTCGGTCACCAGCACAGGGGCGGCGCGACCGGGGATCAAGGCGGTGGTGATGACCACGTCGGCCAACGCGACCCGTTTGGCGACCTCGACCTTTTGCCGTTCAAGCCAGCTGGGCGGCATGGGGCGGGCATAGCCGCCGACACCTTCAGCGGCTTCTTTTTCTTCACCGGTTTCATAGGGCACATCAATGAATTTCGCGCCCAATGATTCGACCTGCTCTTTGACACTGGGGCGAACATCCGAGGCTTCGATGACCGCGCCCAAACGCTTGGCGGTGGCAATGGCTTGCAAACCCGCCACACCCACCCCCAAAATGACAACGCGGGCGGCCTTGACGGTGCCGGCAGCGGTCATCAACATCGGAAAAAAGCGTTGGTATTTGTCAGCAGCGATCATTACTGCTTTGTAGCCGGCAATGTTGGCTTGCGAAGACAGCACGTCCATGCTTTGCGCGCGGGTGGTGCGCGGGGCGGCCTCTAAGGCGAAACTGGTCAGGCCGGCAGTGGCCATGCGTTGCAAACCTTCGGCATCAAACGGGTTGAGCATGCCCACCAGCGCCGCACCAGATTTCATGTGCGGCAATTCGGTGGCTGATGGCGCGCGCACCTTGAGCACCAATTCGGCGCCCAACGCGCCCGCTGCATCGGTGATCTGTGCACCCACAGCTTCGTATGCAGCGTCTGTCACGCTGGCAGCCACGCCGGCGCCCGATTGCACTTTGAGTGTGTGACCTTGGGCAATGATTTTTTTGGCCGTTTCAGGGGTCACGGCAACACGGGTTTCACCCGCCGTGGTTTCGGCAGGCACGCCAATCAGCATGGTTATCTCCTCTACGCAATGGGCGAGAATCATCGCAGATTCACAACACGCCCGAAAAACAGGGATTTTGCACCATGACCTACCGTTGGAAGCCGAGTGTGACCGTGGCTGGCATCATTGAACAAGATGGCCGGTATTTACTGGTGGAAGAACATACCCCTAAAGGCCTCATGTTCAACAACCCTGCCGGTCATTTGGACCCCGGCGAATCGCCATGGGAGGCCTGTGTGCGCGAAGTGTTGGAAGAAACCGCGTACGCCTTCACCCCCACAGCTTTGGTGGGTATTTACCTGTCGCGCTTACCTTGTGGATGGGCATCGATGAGATGCTGGCCAGCCAAGAAAGGCACCGCAGTCGTTTGTTGGTGCGCTGTGCGCAAGACCATGCGCGCGGTATCCGATTGCCACTGGACGCGATTTACACCGACCCGAGCGTGTACCTGCCCGGCGGTCCGGCCTGATTCAACGCGCGAGCATTTCAGCGGCGGGGTCGTCGGCTTGCATGACGTACTGAGCCCATGGCGCCAAGCGCTGCGTGTCAGCGCGCAACACCTCTTGCTTGACCCGCAAAATTTGCGTCGGGTGCATGGAAAAGTAACGCAAACCCAAGCCCAATAACAGCCGGGTCAAAGCGGGGTCGCCCGCCATTTCGCCGCACAAGGCCACCTCTTTGCCAGCCGCCGCGCCTTGGGCAATGGTGTCTGCCAACAAGCGCAATATCGCAGGGTGCAACGGGTCATACAAATGCGCCACCTGTTCGTCTGCACGGTCGATGGCCAAGGTGTACTGGATCAAATCGTTGGTGCCGACCGATAAAAAATCAAAATGCTTTAAAAACAAAGGCAAGCTGAGCGCCGCCGCAGGCACTTCGATCATGGCACCGACCCGCAAGGGGCCATAAGGGATGGATTTTTTGTCCAACTGTGCACGGGCGTGCGCCAACCAATGCAACGTTTGTGAGATTTCTTTGGCGTGCCCAAGCATGGGTATGAGCAAGTTCACCTGTCCGTGGGCCGCCGCCCGCAAAATGGCGCGCAATTGGCTGAGAAACATGCCGGGGTCAGCCAAGCTCCAACGAATGGCGCGCAAACCCAGCGCGGGATTCAAATGGGCTTGTTCTTTGACCGTGCGATCTAACGGCTTGTCTGCGCCCACGTCGACACTGCGGATCGTGACGGGCAAGCCTTGCATGCCCTCGACCGCGCGTTTGTAGGCTTGGTACTGTTCTTCTTCGTCAGGCAATTTGCCGTCGCGGCCCATGAACAAAAATTCGCTGCGAAACAGTCCGACACCCACCGCGCCCATTTCCACCGCGAGTTGGGTGTCTTCAGGCAATTCGATGTTGGCCAGCAAATGGATGTGTTGGCCGTCGAGCGTGACTGCCGGGGTGTGGCGCAAGCGCGCCAGGCGTTCTCTTTCCAGTTCCGCCTGGCGTTGTTTGAACGCGTATTCGGCCAGAATGATCGGTGAGGGTTCCACGATGATGACGCCAGCGTCGCCGTCAATGATGACCCAATCGTCTTGCTTGACCAAATGGCTGGCGCTGCGCGCACCCACCACCGCAGGTATGTCCAAGCTGCGCGCCACGATGGCGGTGTGCGATGTTTTGCCGCCCACGTCCGTGACAAAGCCGGTGAACACGCTTTGTTTGAATTGCAACATGTCCGCAGGCGACAGGTCATGGGCCACCAACACCAACGGGGCATCATGGCTTTCGTCCAACAACGGGTCTTGCTGCCAAGCGCTGCTGGGCTTGCGGCCTGTGGGCTGAGGCAGGCTGGTGGGCAAGCCCTTCATGTGACGCAACAAGCGTTCCACGACTTGCTCGAGATCGCCTTTGCGTTCGCGCAAATAAGCGTCTTCCATGTCATCAAATTGACGCGCCACCACTTCCAGCTGAGAGGTCAATGCCCATTCAGCGTTGTACAAGCGATCGGTCACCCAATGCTTCACGCCATCGGCCAGCATCTCGTCTTGCAACAACATCATGTGCACCTCCAGCAGCGCAGGCAACTCTGGCGGCGCGTCCTTGGGCACCGATTGGTGCAATCGTTGGACCTCGGCCATCACCGCGCTGCGCGCCTGCGTGATGCGTGCGAGCTCCTCTTCCACTTGGGCAGGCTTGATGAAATAGTGCGCCACATCCACGCGGCTGCTGGCCACGAGCACAGCCTTGCCAATCGCGATGCCGCGTGCGACGGCCAATCCGTGGATGGAAAACGTCATGCCAGCCTCATTCGCCTTCGCCGAATTTGTCGTTGATCAACGCCAACAGCGCCTCAAGGGCTTCTTTTTCTTGATCGCCCACGGTTTCAAGTTCAATGTCCGTGCCCACACCGGCGGCCAGCATCATCACGCCCATGATGCTTTTGGCGTTCACTCGCCGCTCGCCTCTGGAAATCCATACCTGACAAGGAAAACTGCCAGCCAGCTTGGTGAGCTTGGCTGACGCTCTGGCGTGCAAGCCCAGCTTGTTGATCACGGTAATCGTTTGTTTCATAAAAGCCTGTTTATTTGGGGATCAAGAACTGCTGTTGAGTTGAATCACGCCTTGCGTGCCGCCATCGAGCGCACGGCGGGTTAACTCGTCTAAATTTTCATGGCGATAGCACACGGTGCGCAGCAACATGGGCAAATTCACACCGGCCACCAGTTTGGCGTCTTGGGTGCACACCACGCGTTGCGCCACGTTGGCAGGTGTGGCGCCAATGACATCGGTCAACGCATGGTCAAACGTGACCTCTGGCGCTTCTTGCGGCGGCACATCGATCGCAACCACCGCTTCGGCGCATTCGGGAAACACATGCAGTGCGCAATCCCGCAAGGCAGTGGCCAGCGGGGCGTGGGCAATGATCAGAATGCGTGTGCTCATGAATGTGTACTCGAGTTTGATTATCGCCCCAGCCACAGTTGATGGAATTTCATCTTCACTGGCCGCACAACTCATGGCTTGGGTGACAATCCGCGCATGCATTCCTTAGACGGCGTCAAAGTATTGGATTTGTCACGCGTATTGGCGGGCCCTTGGTGCACCCAAACCTTGGCTGATCTGGGTGCTGACGTGGTCAAAGTAGAACGCCCAGCCGTGGGTGACGACACCCGTGGCTGGGGCCCTCCTTTTTTGCCAGCCAAAGACGGGGGGCACAGCGCTGAGTCGGCTTATTTTTTAGGCGCCAACCGCAACAAACGGTCCATCACTTGCGATTTGGCGAGCACTGAAGGTCAACAACTGATCCGCGAATTGGTCACCCGCGCTGATGTGCTGGTGGAGAACTTCAAAGTCGGCGACATGAAGCGATACGGACTGGATCACGACACCCTCAAACAGATCAACCCGCGACTGGTCTACTGCAGCATCACCGGCTTTGGCCAAACCGGTCCCTACGCGGATCGCGCCGGTTATGACTTCGCGGTGCAAGCCATGGGCGGTTTGATGAGCGTCACTGGTGAACGTGACGATGCCGGCGGTGGCCCGCAAAAAGCCGGTGTCGCAGTCGCTGATTTGTTCACCGGCATGTACGCCACCGTGGCCATTCTGGCCGGTTTGCGGCACGCTGAGCGCACTGGCCAAGGTCAGCACATCGACATGGCGTTGCTAGACACACAAGTCGCCATGCTGGCCAACTTGGGGGCGAATCATTTGGTCAACGGCCCGTCGAAACCGCCCCCGGGCCGCATGGGAAACGCCCATGTCAATATCGTGCCCTACCAAGTGTTTGAAGTAGCACGCAAACCCAACGGTGAACGTGACCACATCATCGTGGCAGTGGGCAACGACTCGCAATTTGCCAAGCTGTGTGAATGCCTGGGACAACCTCAGTGGGCAAGTGATGAACGGTTTGTCCGCAACCAAGATCGGGTTCGTCACCGCGACACCTTGATTCCACTGCTGGCCAACGAATTGATGTCACACCGCAAAGCGCATTGGCTGGCCTTGCTGGAAAACGCCAAAGTGCCTTGCGGGCCGATCAACAATTTGGCCGAAGTGTTCGCAGACCCGCATGTGCAACACCGTCAAATGGTGCAATCTTTTTCGCACCCGCTGCTTGAGGATTTGTCATTGGTGGCCAGCCCGATCAAGATGAGCGAAACGCCAGTACGACACCAACTGCCGCCACCCATGTTGGGCCAACACACCCAGCAAGTACTGGACGAGTGGTTGGCCAGCCCGCCAAAGACTTAGGTGTTGGTGCTTATTTGTTTCGGAAATTGTCGTGGCAGTTTTTACAAGTGCCACCGGTGGCGCTGACAGCGGCTTTCAAATCATCCAATTTGCCGGTCTTGGCCGATGCGTTGAGTTTGATCACCTCGGCCATCATTTTGTCTGCCGCGTCTTTGAACTTGGCGTTGTCTGACCAGACCTCTGGCTTGGCCTTGGTGTTGCCGCCTTGGTCAGTGCCTTCGCCAAACGCCGCCCAAGGTAACTTGGACAGGGTTTCGACCACGGCCGCATTGTCGGCGGCGGCCTTCGCGTCATAGGGGATTTTTCCTTGCGCCATGCCTGCCAAGCGGGCGAAATGTTGTCCCATCACAAACAGCGCGCTTTGACGGTATTTGATCGCGTCCTCGGCTTTGGCGAACTGCGCCTGTGCTGGGAAGGTCAGGCAAGTCAGTAACAAAGTCACAGTGGTCATCAGGTGTTTCATGGCGAGGTCCCTCGGGGTGGTTTCGTGAAATGTAACCCAGCCAAGCTGTTTTGGCAGGTGGGTGCCTCTACGATAGCGCCATGTTTCACTGATTGAAAGGGTTGGCATGGGCTTGTTGATCAAAGTCTGGGATTTACCCACCCGCCTGTTCCACTGGCTGCTGGTGCTGCTGATGTCCGCGTCGGTGCTCAGCGCATGGGTTTGGGAAAACATGGTTTGGCACGCCAATTGTGGTTATGCACTGCTGGCTTTGTGGCTGTTTAGGTTGGTGTGGGGGTTTATCGGTGGGCATTGGTCACGCTTTGGTCGACTGTTATCCAGCGCAAGACATGTGATGCGTCACGTTCAGCGGCCTGCCGATTGGACGCTGCCTGGCCACAACCCATTGGGCAGTTGGTCGGTGATGGCCATGTTGCTGTTCATCGGTTTGCAAATCTTCACTGGCATGTTGAGCGACGATGACGCGGGTTTCAGCGGCCCGTTGACAGCGTTCTTCAGCAACCAATGGGTATCCAAAGCCACGCTCTATCACGCGCAAATCGGCAAATGGGTGTTACTGTGCTTGGTGGTGGTTCACTTGTTGGCGATCATCTACCACGAGTGGGTCAAGCACCAGCGTTTGGTTCGGGCGATGTTCAACGGCATGCAAACCGCACCTGCCAACACCACGCCCAGCCAAGACAAATGGACAAACCGCTTGTGGGGTTTGTTGACCGGGGTGGTTTGCGTGGTGTTGGTGCAGGCAGGGTTGCAGTGGTTGCAACCCGCTGCGTGAAACTCAGTGCTTGACTTGCGACAGCATGGTGTCGGCGTCACTGACTTCAAATTTGCCGGGGCCTTCAATGTTCAAAGTCTGCACCTTGCCATCTTTGACCAGCATGGAATAACGGTTAGAACGCAATCCGAGTCCTTTGCCGGTCAGGTCCAAAGTCAGTCCAGTGGCTTTGGTGAATTCAGCATCACCATCGGCCAACATGCGAACCTTGCCACTGGCCTTGAGTTCACGTCCCCAGGCGCCCATGACGAACGCATCGTTCACGCTGACACACCAAATTTCGTCCACGCCTGCGGCTTTGAGTTCTGACATTTTGTCGATGTAACCAGGTACGTGTTTCGCAGAGCAAGTGGGTGTGAACGCACCCGGCAATGCAAACAATGCGATGGTCTTGCCTGCGCTGGCTTTGGCAATGTCCACGGGGTTGGGGCCAATGCTGCATGCGTCGCTTTCAACCTCTGAATATTCCATCAATGTGGTGTGGGGTAAGGTGTCGCCTACTTTGATCATGCTTTAGCTCCTCGTATAAAAAAAAATGACCCACCATTGTGGGCCATTTTCAGAATCAACGTCAGCGAACTGACGAATACAACTTAAACCACAGATGCCTTTTCAACCAAACGGGTGGCAACCCAGTTTTTGGTTTTGGAAATGGGGCGGCTTTCGGTGATCTCGATCACATCGCCCAAATGGTATTGAGTGAGGGTTTGGCTTCAGTCATGTTCACTCCTGGGCTGCGGCTTTTTGGGCCAATATGGTTTTGGCGCGAGCGATGGCTCGGCGGGTCACCTTCATTTGTGCGGTGTTGGTGAGTTGCTGTGTGGCTTTTTGCATGCGCATATTGAAATGGGCTTTTTGCAATTCCTTGACCTCTGTTTCCAGTCCGGCCACGTCTTTTTGGCGTAATTCAGATGTTTTCATAGTCAGCTCCTGAATCATTGGCCAATGAGGCGGGACACAAACGTGGTGCGCAAGGGCAGTTTGGCAGCAGCCAACCGAAACGCCTCACGCGCGAGCTCTTCGGGCACACCGATGATTTCGTAGAGCACCTTGCCGGGCTGAATTTCAGCCACGTAGTACTCGGGGTTGCCCTTGCCGTTACCCATGCGAACCTCGGCAGGTTTTTGTGAAATCGGCTTGTCTGGAAAGATGCGAATCCAAATGCGGCCGCCGCGCTTGACGTGCCTTGAAATGGCACGGCGGGCAGATTCGATTTGGCGTGCGGTCAAACGACCACGGTCGGTGGATTTCAATCCGAAGTCGCCGAACGCCACGGTATTGCCACGCGTGGCGATGCCGGTGTTGCGACCTTTTTGTTCCTTGCGGTATTTACGGCGCGCTGGTTGCAGCATGCTTATTCTCCTTGTCCGTCCGCAGCCGTGCCAGTGGATGCGGGCGCGGTGATCTTGCGAACGCGCTTGACGGTGGTTTTGGGGGCATCGGTGGCTTCAGCGGGTTTATCGCTGCCATCCGCCGGTGCGGCATTGGACCCTGCGGGGCGACGTGCGCCACGTGCAGGTGGACGATCGCCTGCAGGGCGGGCGTCACGACGCGGGCCACGGGGGCGGCGCTCGTCTTCGGAACGGGGCTCTTGCACCGCAGGCGCGTCATTGCGTCCGAGTGTGTCGCCTTTGTAGACCCACACTTTGACACCAATGATGCCGTAAGTGGTTTTGGCTTCTGAGGTCGCGTAGTCGATGTCGGCACGCAATGTATGAAGCGGCACGCGGCCTTCGCGGTACCACTCGGTACGCGCGATTTCGATGCCGTTGAGTCGGCCTGCAGACATGATCTTGATGCCTTGAGCGCCCAAACGCATGGCGTTTTGCATGGCGCGTTTCATGGCACGACGGAACATGATGCGCTTTTCGAGCTGCTGTGTGATGCTGTCGGCAATCAACTGCGCATCGATTTCAGGCTTGCGCACTTCTTCGATGTTCACAGCCACAGGCACGCCTAAACGCGCAGCGAGCTCTTTCTTGAGGTTTTCGATGTCCTCACCTTTTTTACCGATGACCACGCCAGGGCGTGCAGAAAAAATGGTGATGCGGGCATTTTTGGCAGGGCGCTCGATCAAGATGCGCGAAACGGCAGCGTTCTTGAGTTTGACTTTGAGGTATTCGCGGACCTTGATGTCTTCGGCCAACATGCCGGCAAAGTCTTTGTTGCTGGCATACCAGCGGCTGGCCCAATTGCGGCTGACCGACAGGCGGAAACCGGTGGGGTGTATTTTTTGTCCCATATCTTCCTAGACCTTTCAGTTACCAACCGTCACGTACACATGGCACGTGGGCTTGCTGATGCTGTTGCCACGGCCTTTGGCGCGCGCGGTGAATCGCTTGAGGGTTGCGCCTTGTTCCACGTAAATGGTTTTGACTCGCAACTCATCAATGTCAGCACCGTCGTTGTGCTCGGCGTTGGCAATCGCCGACTCCAGCACTTTTTTGACGATGCCCGCTGCTTTTTTCTGGGTGAAATTCAGGATGTTCAGGGCCTGGTCCACTTTTTTACCGCGAATCAAGTCTGCCACCAACCGGCCTTTGTCGACCGATAAGCGCACACCTCGCAGGACTGCACGTGTTTCCATAGCTGCTCCTTACTTCTTCTGAACTTTTTTGTCAGCCGGATGGCCTTTGAAGGTACGCGTCAGCGCGAATTCGCCTAACTTGTGACCCACCATCTGATCGGTGATGTAGACCGGCACATGTTGCTTGCCGTTGTGAACCGCGATGGTCAAGCCGATGAAGTCAGGCAGGATCATGGAGCGGCGCGACCAAGTTTTGATCGGTTTTTTGTCTTTGGTGGCGACGGCTTTTTCCGTTTTGGCCAACAAATGGTGGTCAACGAACGGGCCTTTTTTGAGTGAGCGTGTCATGTGTTAACCCTTATTTCTTGCGACGCGAGACGATCATGACTTGCGTGCGCTTGTTGTTGCGGGTGCGGTAACCCTTGGTCAGATTGCCCCAAGGATCCACAGGTGCACGGCCTTCGCCGGTACGACCTTCACCACCACCGTGCGGGTGATCGATCGGGTTCATGGCCACGCCACGAACGGTGGGGCGAATACCCATCCAACGCTTCACACCCGCTTTGCCCAATTGGCGCAGGCTGTGTTCTTCGTTGGCCACTTCACCAATGGTGGCGCGGCATTCGATATGGATCTTGCGGACTTCGCCAGAGCGCATACGCACTTGAGCGTAAGTGCCTTCACGCGCGAGCAAAGTGGCAGAGGTGCCGGCTGAGCGTGCGATTTGCGCGCCTTTGCCAGGACGCAATTCGATGCAGTGGATGGTTGAACCCACTGGGATATTGCGAATGGGCAAGGTGTTACCGGCACGGATCGGGGCTTCAGAACCACTGTGGATGGTGGCGCCCACTTCCAAACCGCGTGGCGCAATGATGTAAGTGCGTTCGCCATCGGCGTAGCAAATCAATGCAATGTGTGCGGTGCGGTTGGGATCGTACTCAATGCGCTCAACCTTACCGGGAATGCCGTCTTTGTTGCGACGGAAGTCGACCACACGGTAGTGGTGCTTGTGACCACCACCCTTGTGACGGGTTGTGATGTGACCATTGTTGTTGCGACCGGCTTTTTGGAACTGTGGTTCCAACAAAGGCGCATAACCTGGGCCTTTGAACAAATGGTCACGGGTGATTTTGACCACGCCGCGTTGACCGGGCGAGGTGGGTTTCATTTTGATGACTGCCATGATTAAGCCACCTCTCCTGACAGGTTCAACTCTTGTCCAGGCTTGGGAACGGCCAAAACGCTTGGTTTTGCCTTTGGTATTGACTACCGACACGCCTTTGACCTCGACTTTGAACATGAGTTCAACAGCGGCCTTGATTTCAGGCTTGGTCGCGTTTTGCAGTACCTTGAAAGTCACTGCATTGGATTTCTCAGCAACCATGGTGGCTTTTTCAGACACGATGGGTGCAACGAGCACGGCCATCAAACGGCCTTCGTCAAATTTCGGGGTGCTCATGCGAACATCTCCTTGAGTTTGTCGATGGCGCCTTTGGTGACCAACACCTTTTTGTAATGCACCAACGAGACCGGGTCTGCGTAACGCGGTTCAACCACCAACACGTTGGCCAAGTTGCGTGACGCGAAATACAAGTTGTCATCCACTTCTTCAGAGATAACCAACACCGATTGCAGATTCATGGCCTTGAGTTTGGAAGCCAGCAATTTGGTTTTGGGGGCTTCGATCTTGAGCGAATCCACCACAGCCAGACGGCCTTCACGCACCAACTGAGAGAAGATGGCGGCCATGCCGGCACGGTACATCTTCTTGTTGAATCTTCGTTGTAAGCACGGCCAAACAAGGTTTCAGGCGCGTCAAATTTGGCAGACGCTTGGCCTTGGTCATTCAGGAGTTCGATTTGCATCAGTTGGCTCCCTTAGATTTGGCTTTGATGGCATGACGCACAGTGACAAAACCGCCCGCTGAACCAGGCACTGCGCCCTTGATCAACAGCAATTGACGGGCTTCGTCGATGCGAATCACGTCGAGGTTTTGGGTGGTCACTGTTTCATCGCCCATGTGGCCCGACATTTTTTTGCCTGGGAACACACGACCGGGGTCTTGCGCCATGGAAATTGAACCGGGCACATTGTGCGAACGGCTGTTACCGTGAGAGGCGCGCTGTGAACGGAAGTTGTGGCGCTTGATGGTGCCAGCGAAGCCTTTGCCGATCGAGGTGCCCTGTACATCCACTTTTTCACCCACGGTGAAGATGGCGGTCGCTGGCACGGCAGTACCGGCAGGGTATTGCGCTGCGGTTTCTGCGGTGACTCGGAATTCTTGGGTGATTTCACCGGCTTGAACGCCGGCTTTGGCCATGTGGCCAGCCTGAGGCTTGTTGACACGCGATGCTTTGCGTGTACCAAACGTCACCTGCAAGGCGACGTAGCCGTCATTTTCCTGGGTTTTCACTTGGGTCACGCGGTTGTCGGACACATCTACCACTGTGACAGGCACTGCGTCCCCATCATCAGTGAACAGACGCATCATGCCCACCTTGCGGCCCAGCAATCCCAGTCGATTGCTTTGACTCATGTTTTAGGGGCGGCGACTTGCTTACTGCAACTTGATTTCGACGTCCACGCCCGCTGGCAAATCCAGCTTCATCAGCGCATCCACGGTTTTGTCAGTGGGATCCACAATGTCCATCAAACGCTGGTGGGTGCGGATTTCCAACTGATCGCGACTGGCCTTGTTGACGTGCGGCGAACGCAAAATGTCAAAGCGCTTCATGCGGGTCGGCAAAGGCACCGGCCCTTTCACGATGGCGCCTGTGCGTTTGGCGGTATCCACAATTTCTGCAGCGGACTGGTCAATCAGTTTGTAGTCAAACGCCTTGAGGCGAATGCGGATTTTTTGTTTGGTTGACATGCGAATTCCTTAGGCGATGATTTTGGCAACCACACCGGCGCCGACGGTTTTGCCGCCTTCGCGGATCGCAAAGCGCAGGCCCTCTTCCATCGCAATCGGGTGGATCA
>RFYK01000074.1 GCA_009925585.1 Betaproteobacteria bacterium
AAATACCGCTAACAGTTGGGCCATTTTTTCCAGGTATTTTTGCGTCTTGTTACCCGGGCCGCTGATCACAGCCGCTGCAGCAAGTGCTGCTACCGCATCGCGCAGGGTACGCACGGCCAAGCGGTGGTCGTTGAAATTGCCCGGGTTACTTTGGCCATCGCGCCGGACAAAAGGCAGCCCATCTGCGCTGGCGGGGTTGGGCCACCAGTAATCGCCATTGGAGTAATAGTCATTGACATTGCCCGGACTCAGAGGGCTGGAGGTTTTCACAATACTCACCGGCGCCAATGCCAAGGCCGCTTGTGCCGCTTGGTGGACGCGTATGCGGTCTGTGTTTCCAACCTCTTCCCAACCTAAGCGCTTGGGCGATGCATCAGCCGCCGCCGCTGGGTTGATACGTGCCCACATCGGCAAGGACAGCAAACAAATACTTAAACGGCGACGGATGCCAAAGCGCTGGGTATTCACAAAAAGTCTGGCGCCACCAGGCATTTACTGAACAACGGGCTTGGCCGCTTTCCATCCCGCAGTGAGTTGCTCACGCATAGTCTTCACCAAGGCGGCGTGTTCGGGTCGCTGGGCAATATTGAGGTTTTCGTCCGGGTCAGTCAGGTGGTCATACAGTTCCAAGGCCACGACTTTGCTGAGGTCCGCGCGGTCAACCCATTGCACTATGCGGTAGCGGTCATTGACCATGGCATACCCCATGAGCGGCGTGCCACCGGTGACGTAGGCGGTGCGTGGATATTGGCTAAATGCCACCTTTTTCCACGGCATTTCGGGTTTATCCAGCAAAGGGCGAAAACTCGTTCCTTCCAAATGCTTGGGCAGCGGCAAATTAGCCAGGTCTGACAAGGTGGGGAAAATATCGACCATTTCCACAATGGCATTACTCCGGGCGCCCACTGTTTTCATACCTGGGGCGGAGATCAGCAGCGGCGCATTGGTGTCAATTTCCATATTGGTGTGCTTGGTCCAGGCGTCATGCTCGCCCAGTTTCCATCCGTGGTCGCCCCACAAAACCACGATGGTGTTTTTGCGCAGGTTCAGGCGGTCCAACTCGTCAAGTACCTTGCCCACCTGGGCATCCGTATAGCTGATGCCGGCGTAGTAGCCATGCTTTAGCGTGCGCGCCAAATCCGGTGGAATCGAGGTCTCGGGAATACCGTGGTAGTTGCGCAATTCGCCGCCGTACATCACCGCGTAATCGGGTGCGCCAATGGGGCGGAAGGGGTTATGGGCCAGCGCAATTTTGGCTGGGTCATACATATCCCAGTATTTTTTGGGAGATACGAAGGGCAAATGGGGTTTTACAAAACCGATAGCCAGGAAAAAGGGTTCTTTTTTCTTGCTCATTTCACGCAGGGTTTGGGTTGCCAGTTCGGCCACTTTGCCATCGGTGAAGGTGTTGTCGGGCACGTCCGCGCCTTCATAGGCGGGGCCGCGCATATTGACGCCGCTGGACGGGCCGCCATCGGCCGTGAGAGGCTCGGAGGCATTGCGCTTGGGTTTGTCGGTGGCTTTGAGCTGGTTCAGTCGTTCGTCCAAAGCCACGTTTTCCGGCAATGCATATTTCACTGCCGACGGTGTTTGCCAAGGCACGGACCAGGTGGGGGCATCGTCATAGCCGCCGTGAAATATCTTGCCCATGCCCTGCACAAAATAGCCGTTGTTTTTGAAATGCTGGCCTAAGGTGACAATGTCCGGAGCAGCTTTACGGAAATGGGTGACCAAATCCCACACCTTGGTGGTGTCCGGGCGGGCACCGGTCATGACGCTGGTGCGCGAGGGCGAGCACACCGCTTGTTGCACATAGGCTCGGTTAAAGGTCAGGCCCTCTTTGCCGATGCGGTCAATATTAGGGCTTTTGATGTAATCCTTGCCATAAACACCGAGCTCGGGGCGCAGGTCGTCGACCGCGATAAACACCACGTTGGGCCGCTCAGCGGCCAGCGCCGAGACACTGACCGCGCAGAGGAAAGTACAAGACAGGATTTGGCGCTTCATTCAAGACTCCTCGGGAAACAAATTAGTTGTGAGGTATGGTAATCGTTATCCTTGCTCAAAAACTAAGTAGTAACCCTCATAAATTTGTAAAGAATAGTGAAATTTCAAGGAAAGCTCCGAAAATCAACCTAGCATCTGCTGGTCAATGTAAAAAATAGGAAAACGTTTTATGAGCTGTCTTATCCCGCAATGACCGATGTAGTAAAACTTCTTCGCATGGCGCACCCGATGCTGCGGATCGCCCTCGTGTTTGCCGCAGTCCATGGGGCCCCAGCGCAGGCCGATGCGCTGTACCGCGCTGCCCAATCCGCGCAAGCGCAGGCGCAGTACCAATGGGCACTGCGCTTGGAGGAAGGCGCAGGCGCCTGCCCAAACCCAGCCCTGGCTATGCAGTGGTATGCACGCGCTGCAGCCAAGGGCCATGCTGCAGCGCAGAATAACTTGGGCGCCCTGTATTCTGAGCAAAAAAAATTCAAACAAGCTTTGCACTGGTACCAATTGGCAGCGAAGAAGGGCAATTCCAATGCGCAATTTAACCTTGCACTCATGTTTGAGGTGGGGCGCGGCGTGCCCAAAGACCAAGAAAAGGCGCAATATTGGTACACACTGGCCGCTGCACAGGGCCACTGGAATGCCCAATACAACCTAGCTAGGCTGTTTGACGACGATTTGCCACCCCTGCCCTCGGCTCCATGAAAAAAGGGATTCCCAGCGCGGACCTGGTGACTGGTGACGTAATTTGAATGGCCCGAGGATGCGGGGCACCTGGGCAGGTGGAAATTCTCCCAAATTCGGCATGAATATTGCTTTAAAACAATGGTGATGTGACGAGATTACCGCCTTAAGCGGGGTTTACGCCTTTCAGGGTGTCAACTTTTCGCTTTCCGAAAATGGGTAGCATGGCCGCGCTAGGACTGCGCCTGTGCGCTCGGCGGCAAATGATTGCCGCGTCACATTTAAGCGTATTGAGTGAAATTCTTTGGGGCTAATCATGTTGCGAACCACCCGCCATCCGGTCAGTTATTCGTCCAGCGCGAGAAATGGATACGTCTGCGGGCTGGTAGCGGCCCTGACACTGCTCCTTGGCGCTTGTGGCGGAGGAAAGAGTGAAGCGCCCGCAGCGCCGGGGCCGGCACAAATTAGCGTGAGCGTTACCGGCCTGTTGCCGGGGAAAACCGTGGTCCTGAAAAATGGTACGGAGACTTTGACCTTCTCCGACAATGCCACGAAGTCTTTCCCCACGGCGGTGACCTTGAATTCGGCGTTGGCCGTGTCCATTACGACGCAGCCTGATGTGGGCCAAACCTGCACCCTGCCTAGCCCCAACCCCACAGTCAATGCAGCACCATTTACCGTAAACCTGGTGTGTACGCGAAATTCCTACACACTCTCGGGTATCGTGTATGGCCTGGTCAGCGGGCAATCGCTGCAGCTGGTCAATACTGCAGGGACTACGGTACAGACCACCTCGCCTGATAGCAGCGGAAAGTTCAGCTTCAACACTTTGTGGGGCGATAGCTATTCGGTCACCGTTTTGGCGCAACCGAGCCGTCAACTTTGCTCCGTGAAAAATGGAGCTGGCTCCATTGCGAGCAATCTTTCCAACTTGGAGATTCGCTGCATAGGCCAAGTGTGGAACCTCTATACCGTCGCAGGCAGCGCAGGTAAAGCTTACAGCGCCGACTCGGCGGCGAGTGTGAGCGCATCGTTTTATGCCCCACAAGGCTTGGCCTTTGACGGCACAAACGACGCGGTCCTCGTGGCGGACACCAATTCTGGCGCGATCCGCAAATTGGCTAAAGACTTTGTGGTGCCCAATACACCAGCGACTACCAGCACCCTGGTCGGCAAAACATTTCTCAATGGCTTTTTAAACGCCCTCAATGTCCCTGTAACCGACCCGAACGGAGCGACTTACAGCCGATTCAATGGGCCGGTAGGCGTTGCGGTGGATACCTGGACGAATGCCAAAACCAACACCAAACAGGTTTACATCGCCGATACCCTGAACCATTTAATTCGCGTCGTCACGGTAGTCAATGACATCGTGACAAAAGTTGAAACCTTAGCGGGCAATGGGATTCCAGGGTACAAAGAGGACGCAATTGGAATGAATGCGCAATTTAACCGTCCGACCGGAATTGCCGTCGACTCCAAAGGCAATATCTATGTTGCGGATACGGGCAACCATGTAATCCGCAAGATCACGCCAACCGGCGCAGTCACACTGTTTGCCGGAACTGCCGGTGTCAGTGGCGCAGGCAATATGGCGAGCGCCACCGATAAAGCAACATTTAATGCGCCTATGGGCGTTGCGATTGACAGTTTGGATAATGTGTACGTCGCCGATACCTTGAACTCCATTATTCGGAAAATCAGTGTGTCTAGTGGCGCAGTGACAAAAACCCAAACCTTGGCTGGGACGCCCGGCAAAGAAGGATTCCAGGACGGCAATGGCACTGCTGCCTCCTTTAGTCGCCCCACCGGGCTCGCTGTGGACAGTGGTTTTTACCTCTTTGTGGCAGATACACAAAACAACACCATCAGGCTACTCGACCAAACAGGCGAGGTCATCACTATTGCGGGCTCCGCAACCCAGCCCGCGGGAGCTATTGACGCCTATCCCAATTGCGTAGCGAAAACCTGCACTGTCAGCAGCGGCAGCTTTAATCGCCCCAGCGCAATCGCTGTCAATAAACTTGGTGATTTATTTGTGGCCGATACCGGGAATAATACGATACGTTATCTCACAAAAACCAATCCGAATTAATTCGTAATGCGAAAAATTATTCTTCTATTCATCCCCATTATTTTTTGGGGCTGTGCGACCCCACAGGGGAATACCGCTACACGGTTGCTTCTCAACCCAACGTACTGACAGTCGGTAACGCGATTATTGGTGGCGGAATTGGTATATTGCAGGACCTCAAGAGCGCGAACGCCTTCGATTACCCCGACAATGTTTCCTTGCCCGGCCCAACTTGCGCATTTAACGGCAGCGCACAAACTATTACGGTCTCGGCGCAGTGCAAAGGACGTCCAATGAATACCGTCTGCGAGGCCATGAACGAGCGCGGCCGCTGGCGGTTTGAGACGCCCGCTACTTTTCAGGTAGGAAAAAGCCCCAACGATTTACGCATCAGTTGCCAAGGCGGTTTATTGGGCGACTACCGCACCAAAATTAGCGCTACGGATGAAGCAGAAATTCCCACATCCCACCTAATTAACGCCACCGTTGCAGATAAGAAATCTAGCGGCTATGTGAAGTACCGGTACCCAGCGCGCGTTACATTGGAAGCACCGCTATGCAAAATGTTTTGAAAATACGCTGTCGATACGTATTGTGCGCAGCCCTGATTATTGGAGTGCTAAGTGCGTGCGGTGGAGGCTCCAATAGTTGCTCGATCCTGGGCGCAGCACTTGGCTCAGGCGTTTCCAGTAGTTGCAATACCGCAAACACAAACGATCCCGCGCCAGTAGCTCCATTGGCCAATCAGGTTGATCTTTACGGTTCATTTGGCAAAGGGCTATTGGCCTATGCCCAAGTGCAAGCCTATGAATTAATTGACGGCAAACTCGTACCATTGGGCTCTAAGACATCGACCGCCACCGACGGTAGTTATATCCTCAGAGGACTGCGTGCAACCAATAACCCAGTGGTAGTGGAATTGAGCACCACGGATACCACCACGATGCTCGATGAAACCTTGCCGCTGGTGAATGGAAGGTTTCAAATTGCCGCAAATGCCCCAGTACCAGGCACCAAGATGCGAACGGCGGCACTTAGTTTGCAGTACTCTACGGTACTTGCCGGTAGCCCACTAACTGAAATGGCTGTTGCGGCAGCCCAATCGTCTGGGACTTTCAATGCTGAGTCGCTAAGTGCAGGCAAAGCAATGTTGCAACAAATGGTGGGATTTGATCCGTTTACCACCGCGGTAGTTGATGCAAATGCTGCAATGTCGGCCAATCAACAAAAGCTGATGGTGTTGATGACGGCCATGATGCAAGACGCCAAGACCCGCAGCTGTAGTGCCGATAAATCAGGGTTGGTATGCCTGATAACTGAATTGAATAAACAAAGCGCTATGGCGAAAAGCACAGATAACGCTTACTATTTAATGGCCGGCTCTATGGTTCTGAACACCCTTCAGTCCAAGGTGGCCGCATTGAGTTCCTCTTCCTTGCAGCCGTCACCATTTCTCACGCTAACCAAACAGCAAATTCCAGTTGTTCAAGCATCCATGGCTGCGTCGGTGCAAGGAATTACTTCGGCTTCGATCTCAGAACGTCAAAAAGTAAACAATTTCATTGAACTAATGCGATCGGGGTTCAATCAGTCAACGCAGTTGATGAATGATCGAATGAATAATCTAAAAATCCGAACAGATAAAATATTATTAGATAATGTCGGCGATGGATTAAGTGTAATTAATGATTATATTAATGAATGCGCTTATAGTGATGGCATATTGAATTGCGATCCAAACAGTAAGATATTCTCCAAAGCTACTGGAACAGACTATGGATTCAAATACCAAGTCTCAGCCACGGGAGCACTATCTGGCAGTGCAGAGCCAGTTTTTTTGATGGCAGGCACCATTTCTAGCAAGTGGAATAGCGCTGATGGAACTGGTACATTGGTATTCAATAGCACAAAAAATAGAGTTAGTGACAGCAAACGCGTTAATGATATTTTAATTAAATTTAGCATTAACAGCTTAAACGCAAATAGCAAATACGCAAGCATTGTCATCGACAGTATCAGTATAAAATCGTACGACATCAATTCAAGTTTTGCAAAATGGGGGCAACTCGAGCTAACATCCGTCAAACTTGAAGCAACAAAAAACACGCCATCCGGATTGATCGCTTATAAAATTTCGGGCGCAGTTAACTTTCAAAGCTCGGAGGGTGATCGAATTTCAGGTTCGTTAACACAATTGAATGCCGAGGAAAAATATATTAGCACTGGCGATGATAAGTCAAAAAATATCTTTGCAACTAACCTTAGCCTTAGCTTGGAGGTGGTCGCAACAGATGGGCCAATTGTGAGCTTAGGCGTCACTGCCACGCAAGATATCAATAAATACACTCCGTCCCTGCCATCAACCATCAACAACTCTGAAAACTTCAATATTTACTGCAACATCAAAGAAGCCGGGCAATCCTCAGTAGCCATCACTTCTTTGAAATCGAAGTTCGATCAAACAAATAATCATATTAAATTCGAAAATAATGCGGGTTGGATCGATTTGACATATGCTACCAATCGCAAGGATAGTTTATCTCCCCAGGAGAGCGTGACTGGTGACATCATGCTTGGTACATCCGGGCCTTACACAGCACGGATATTTCAAAATAGTCGCGGTCAATTTCAAGGGGACATATTTAACGGTGAAAAACTAATTGGCGCCATCATTGATAACATATTAATTATTGCTGGTGTCCAGGTTTCACTCAATTGATGAAAATCGAGCGCCCGCTTCGCAAAGCGTTAACTGCAACGATATTAAGTATTTTATTTGATTGTGCAAATTCCGAGCAATTGCTCATAAGCGCGGATACCAGCATTAGTCGCGGAATTCTTAACGAAAAATATTGGGTATCCCAAGCATTATCAGACAACGACGAAGCGTTAATTGCTTATGCAGATTTCTCGCGGCGTTTCGAGTTTAAAATATTGAGTAATGATTTTTTCGTAGAGTCACATACTGTGGCAAGCATGTCGACTACGGCTAATAGCTTGGTCATGTTCTCAAAAGATGACGCGTCGATTCGAAGATTGCCGGATCTTCAAACCAAGCTTGCGGGAAAATTATTATCATATGGATATGACGCCTTCGGAATTAATATAAAGAGCGCGTCACAAAATAGCAATTTTACTTGGTTATTTTCCCCGAAAATATTAAGAATGACCAATTTCAAATCCGATAGCGGATCCGGAATTTTTTCAAAGCAAACAGATTACTATCACTTAGCTGCAGAAACCAATAGTATTGGATACTGGGAATATGGTTTTTTTGAAAATCCACCAGGGACAGTTAAATTCGGCTCCGGCATTACCTCAGATTTCTCTATAAAATACCAGCAAAGCCATCTAAGTGCACAATTAAACGTACTAAATATATACTCAAGAGTATCCAATTATGGTTTGTTCTACAATTCCAAAAGATACCAAACAAAAACTAAAGATACAGTTATATTATCTAATAATTTTCCTGCCATGGCTGGGGAGTATGGTCAGTCTGACTTTATAAGCTCTTTGCCTGTGTTCTCCACGCTGAAGCTGGAATATGCGGATCCTCACCATAAATTCCGGGGAGCCGTCGGCCTAGATACCCTTGATGGCACATCGGCCGGTTGGGGTGCGTTGACAGTTCAGTATGATGACCTGCAAATGAGCGCAAAAAGCTATGGGCTAAAGAAAATGGCGCTGGACGGCCAGGTAACCAATTTGTGGTTGCGTGGTCTATCTTTTGGAGTGGGCCTCGAGAGCGATTTCAAAGGTGATTGGCAATTTAATGCCCTGCGTGTCGCCCTAGAGTTTTGATTGGGAAATATATATCGGTCTGCGCTTGAACACACACCCTATTTTCGCGGCAGCATCCAAGGCCTAGATCATGAAATTGCGGCACACTCTCATTCTTTATGCGGCATTGTGGACAAGTCTGAGCGCCCACGCCGAACCCGAAGAGGCTGCCCTTTGCAAATCGCAAGGCTACCCGGTCGGAACCGCCAGCACCTGGTTTACCGATGTCTGCACGCGGGTCGGCTCCTTCAGCCACCAAGGAGAGATTTGGGGCATCTTTGGTGGCCGCGCCAACATCTTGCAGCCCTCAAGCCAAGTATTTGCGCTTGCCAAAGTTGACACTGAGCCCGCTTTTCGCTGGGCCATCGAGACACAAAAAGGGCTTTCCGTCGACGACTACCTTCAGCGCCAGCCGGTCATGGCGCTTTTGGTCATCAAGGATGGCACCATACAGGTGGAGCGCTATCAATACGCTCGTACGGCGGAACATCGCTTTTTGTCCAACTCCATGGCCAAAACGATTGCTTCGATGGCCATCGGGCTGGCATTGCGCGAAGGCCGCATCAAGTCCTTAGACGAACGTGCAGACCAATATGCGCCAACACTGGCTGGAACCCTCTACGGCGAGACCACCATTCGCAATTTACTGCGCATGTCCTCCGGGGCCAAATTTGAGGAGTTGTACAACGGCGCCGACGATTTAGCCCGGTACGGCGCTTCGGCGCGCTATGGCGGGGCTGCTGCAGGTGCTGTGGTGATCAATAGTCGCGCCTATCCCCAAGGAGAGAAATTTAACTACGCCAGCGCCGAAACCGATATGTTGGGCTTGGTTTTGCGCGGGGCCACGGGCCAGACTGTCAGCGCCTATTTGGAACCACGCTTATGGCAACCCATGGGGGCGGAAACTTCAGCCTTGTGGCGTGCCGGGTCCGACGGCTTGGAGCGCGCCAGCGGAAACTTCAACGCCACAGCGCGAGACTATGCCCGTCTGGGCATACTTCTGGCCAATGACGGCACTCGCCCAGATCGGCCGGATTTAGGGGAGATACTTCCTCGTGACTATGTCATCGAAGCCACAGATTGGAAGAAGCACCCGCCAGCCTTTGCACCCCGAAAAGCGACCCCGTATTACGGCTACGGCTACCAGGTTTGGACCTTTCCCGGCGAGCAGCGGCGCTTTGCCTTACTGGGGGTATTCGGCCAAACTATTTATGTCGATCCCGGACAAAAATTGGTCATGGTGCATTTGGCAGCCAATGCTACGGCCAAGGCGGGCCAAACCACCATGGGGCGCGAAGTGGGCGCCCTGTGGTACGGTGTGGTTACGCACTATGGGCGGTGGTAACTAGCTGGCAGCGTTGGCTGGCAATGGGTGAATTGGGGGGATTACCCCATTGGCAAGTTCGCACTGAGAAGCAAGGGGCAGCAGCGCGCTCAACATCTGGTGGATTTGAAGCAGACGCGGATCGCTGTCCTCGGCATCGTCTGTGGTGTCATTAATGCAAAAAAAATCAAGCCTGCCAAATAGCTTTTTGAGGTGCTTGAGAGATTGGGTTTCTAAGGATTGCCCAGTCGCTATGTACAAATGCGAATGCTCTATGGTTTGGGCAAAGCCATGCGCCAAAGCCCAGCGCAAAACAAAGTCGGAAATAATAGTGGGCTTATTCCAAGTACGAAAAACAGTGGACCTGACCCGCTCAAATAACTCGGGTGCATCACGTTCAATTTCAAACATCATTGACTTCAGCATAGGCCTTGGCGAATGCGAGAAAGTTCGGGGCGTATGTTGGTATTGCGCATGCATCTCTCGGTGGTACGCATGGGTGCTTAAATTCGCGTGAACGGATTTCGCTTGAAGCCATTGTTTAGACAGGCGGCTAGCATTCTCCAGGGATGTCGATTCGGCTTGCAAGTTATTGCCTTTCACCTCAGGCTCATCAGACCACGAGACATAAACACCATTTTCAAAAAACCAATTCTCCAAACATACAGGCGCACCAAAGAACACATCGTCATTCAAATAAAAATAACGTTCTGATAAACCTGGAATGTGGTGTATGTATGACTCGATATTGCCCGAATCGAATATCGGTAAGGCTGAATGAGGAATCAGTTGATGGTGATCGATCAGGGTGGTTTGATCAGACGTTTGGAACCAATCAGGCACTTGGCCATCCGTAACGATGAAAATGTGCCCATGTTCAGGAAAGAACTTTTCAAGTGCGCGCAAGCTAAATCGCAACTCGTCGTTGTCGCGGTACCGACCTTCAACATTGCCGAACTTGGCAAAGCCTAAATTACCGGTGGCTTCTAATTTCTGTGCGTATTTTTGACGTTTCGCGCGCCATATCGGACATGAAAGTAATACAAACCGCCCTAAAACCGCATTTGGCAGTGTGGTTTTAACGGAGACCAGGCTTATTCGATTTCTGTCGTTAAAAAAAGGGGTTGCAAGCAAACTTGCAAACCCTTTGAAATTTGGGGTGGCTTATGGGGCTCGAACCCATGACAACAAGAATCACAATCCAGCTCTAGATTCAATGAAATCAACGGCTTACAGCCGTATTTGGAATTGTTAACTGCTAGCCGATTGTAGCAAAAACGAGGTTCCCAAAGCTCTGAGAAAGTACTTTAGATCGCTTCATGTTCCTGGGTTTGGGGCCCCATGAACTGGTCAAGCAATGACTCCCAAGCCTTTTTTCTGAATAACGGTCAAAAGGCGCAATGCGGGCCCGCCTGGCTTTTTAACGCCACGCTCCCAGTCGGAAACCAGGTTTTTGGATACATTCAAGTAACGGGCAAACACGGGCTGCGAGATATGCTCATTTAGCCGGATCGCCCTGATCTCATCTGGGGCCAGCACCTGCACTGGTGTCAGGCAGGCCTCGTCAAATTCGCGCATCGTCTGCTTGTCGATTGCACCAATCTCATGCAGACCCTCCATTGTTTCGTGGATAGCCGCAAAAGCATCACTACGGTATTTTTTAGTCATCTTTGGAAATCTCCTCGAACTGGCCATTTGCAATAAGCAGATTAATTTGCGCATCCGTCAAAGCCAATGTGATCTTGGCCGCTTTCTTAAACTGATCTTCCTCATCATTTCGGATGTTGCCCTGCGCATTCTTAGCAAAGCCAAAGACGAAAACGCCTTGTCGTCTTTACGGTAGATCACAATGCTGCGGTAGCCGCTAGACTTGCCCGCACCCGAGCGAGAAATGCGTTGCTTGATGACGCCGCCACCAAGATCAGCATCGATCAA
>RFYK01000075.1 GCA_009925585.1 Betaproteobacteria bacterium
AAATCAAAGTAGAACAGATCGCTGCGGACGTTGGCCAGGAAATCGTGATTGACCAGGTTTTGGCTGTCGGTAACGGCGCAGAAATGAAGGTCGGCACACCCCTGGTGTCCGGTGCATCCGTCAAGGCCATGGTCGTCGCCCATGGCAAGCACGACAAGGTTCGCATTTTCAAAATGCGCCGTCGTAAGCACTACCAAAAACGCCAAGGCCATCGCCAGCAATTCACTGAATTGCAGATCGCCTCGATCCAAGCCTAAGGAGCTTTCACACCATGGCACAGAAAAAAGGCGGCGGCTCTACGCGCAACGGTCGTGACTCCAACCCCAAGATGTTGGGTGTCAAGGCTTTCGGTGGTGAACACATCAGTGCAGGCGCCATCATCGTGCGTCAGCGTGGCACCAAGTTCCACCCCGGTACCAATGTCGGCATCGGCAAAGACCACACCTTGTTCGCATTGGTTGAAGGCCATGTGTCTTTTTCCATCAAAGGCTCATTGAACAAGCACATGGTGAATGTGATTCCTGCTTAAGTCCCTTCACGCTTGCACAAAAGCCCCGCCAGTCGGGGCTTTTGTCTTTAAGATCAGACCATGAAATTCGTTGATGAAGCTTACATAGACATCGTTGCCGGTGACGGTGGCAATGGCTGTGTGTCGTTTCGTCACGAAAAATACAAAGAATTCGGTGGCCCCAATGGCGGCGATGGTGGCCGAGGCGGTCATGTGTACGCGGTCGCTGACGCGAGTTTGAACACGCTGGTCGATTACCGTTTCTCACGCCGTCATGAGGCGCAACGTGGCGAACACGGCATGGGATCGGACATGTTTGGCGCGGCCGGCAACGACATCGTTTTGAAAATGCCGGTTGGTACCTTGCTGATTGATGCTGAAACCAACGATGTGCTTTACGAGTTGTTGACGCCTGGCGAGATGGTCATGATTGCCAAAGGGGGGGATGGCGGATTTGGCAACATGCGGTTTAAGAGCTCGATCAACCGTGCGCCGCGCCAAAAAACACCTGGTTGGCCGGGTGAGCGCAAAAACCTCAAGCTCGAATTGAAAGTGCTGGCCGATGTGGGGTTGCTTGGCATGCCCAATGCAGGCAAGTCCACCTTGATCAGCGCCATCTCCAATGCGCGCCCCAAAATTGCCGATTACCCATTCACGACCTTGCACCCGAATTTGGGGGTGGTGCGCGTGGCCGCCGAGCAAAGTTTCGTGGTGGCGGATGTGCCCGGTTTGATCGAAGGTGCGGCCGAAGGGGCGGGTTTAGGTCATCAGTTTTTGCGCCATTTGCAGCGCACGCGTTTGTTGTTACACATGGTGGACATGGCACCTTTTGACGATGCGGTCGACCCCGTGGCGCAAGCCAAGGCCATTGCGCTGGAATTGAAAAAATACGACCCGGCACTCTACGACAAACCCCGTTGGCTGGTGCTCAACAAATTGGACATGGTGCCTGACAGTGAGCGTGAAGCCCGCGTCAAAGACTTTGTCAAACGCTTCAAATACAAAGGGCCGGTGTTCCAAATTTCAGCGCTCAACCGCGAAGGCTGTGAAGGTCTGGTGCGTGCCATCTATGAGCATCTGGAAAAACAATTCAAGTCCACCCAAGCAGAGCCTGCACCCGACCCGCGCTTTGCCCCTTTGTTGTGACGCCACCGCGCACCGGTTCACATGTCTGAAGCCCCACATTTATTGAAAGACGCCCGCCGCATCGTGGTCAAGGTGGGATCGAGCCTGGTCACCAACGAAGGGCGCGGCTTGGATGAGCCAGCCATCGGCGAATGGTGTCGGCAGATCGCCGCGCTGATGCGGTCCAACGACAAACGCGAAATCATCATGGTGTCCAGCGGCGCGATCGCTGAAGGCATGAAGCGCCTTGGTTGGTCCACGCGCCCGCATGAAATCCACGAACTTCAAGCCGCTGCCGCGGTAGGGCAAATGGGTTTGGCGCAAATGTATGAAAGCAAATTGCGTCAGCACGGTTTGGGCAGCGCGCAGGTGTTGCTGACCCATGCCGATTTGGCCGATCGCGAGCGTTACTTGAATGCACGCTCGACGCTCAATACCTTGCTCTCGCATGGCGTGTTGCCAGTGATCAACGAGAACGACACCGTTGTCAATGACGAAATCAAATTCGGCGACAACGACACTTTGGGTGCCTTGGTCGCCAATTTGGTGGAAGCCGACGCCTTGGTCATCTTGACCGACCAAGCAGGTTTGTTCACTGCGGATCCGCGCAAACACAGCGACGCCACCTTGGTCCAGCAAGCGCAGGCGGGTGACCCTTCACTCGAGGCCATGGCGGGCGGGGCCGGTTCGAGCATCGGGCGTGGTGGCATGTTGACCAAAATTCTGGCGGCCAAACGTGCGGCTGGTTCAGGCGCGAGCACCGTCATTGCGTGGGGCCGCGAACCCGATGCGTTGTTGCGCTTGTGCGCCGGCGAACCGATCGGGACGTTGTTGATCGCCCCGACCCAAAAACAACAAGCCCGCAAACAATGGATGGCAGACCATTTGCAAATGCGTGGTGCGATTTGGATCGATGACGGCGCCGTTGTCAAACTCACGCAAGAAGGCAAAAGCCTGTTGCCGATAGGCATGCACAGCGTCAAGGGTGAGTTTTCACGCGGCGATGTGATTGCGATTTGTGATTTGAAAGGCAACGAACTCGCGCGTGGTTTGGCCAATTACGCCAGTGCCGAATGCCGTTTGCTTTGCAAAAAACCATCAAGCGAGATCGAAACCTCCTTGGGCTACGTGGCCGAGCCAGAGATGGTGCACCGCGATAACTTGGTGTTGATGCGTTAAATCGTCTGCTACCCGCCGGTGTTTAAGTTTCTGAGTTGGCGCTTCCCGCGCCGTTGTCAGGACCCGTGGCATGTCGCATGCCTTGGCGCAAAAAAGAACTGCGGTTGTCTTGCCGTGGCAAATAGCGCGACAACTCTGTCAATGCCATTTCATAGACCCCGCGTTTGAATTCCACCACCGACTCCAGCGGTACCCAGTATTCATTCCAACGCCAAGCGTCGAATTCGGGGTGGGTGCTGGCACGCAAATTCAAGGCGTGGTCCGGCACCACCAATTGCAACAAAAACCAAATTTGTTTTTGGCCTTTGTAGTGGCCGCGCGCATCCTTGCGGATGTAGCGGTCTGGCACTTCATAACGCAACCAGTCGCGGGTTCGGGCCACGATGCGCACTTGCTCGGGTTGCAGTCCCACCTCTTCTTGCAACTCCCTGAACAAAGCCTGCTCCGGTGTTTCACCTCGGTCAATGCCGCCTTGCGGAAATTGCCAACTGTGGGTGCGGATGCGCTTGCCCCAAAAAACCTGATTCTTCTGGTTGAGCAGAATGATGCCGACGTTAGGCCGAAAGCCGTCACGGTCAAGCATAATCAAACCTCAAAAATTTCAACTGCGGCCATTATGCACAGCATCGGGCTGACATCAATACACCGATAGGTTTCATCTTCCAATCAAAGCCACTGCGTTGGCGCCTGCCTCACCTATGAAAGCTTCCCAGTTTTTGATTTCCACCCTCAAAGAGGCCCCGGCTGATGCTGAAGTGGCGAGCCACCAATTGATGATGCGTGCGGGCATGATCAAAAAGCTGGGCGCAGGCATCTACACCTACATGCCCATGGGTTTGCGCGTCATTCGCAAGGTCGAGGCGATCGTGCGCGAAGAGATGAACCGAGCCGCTGCCATCGAACTCACCATGCCCGTGGTGCAACCGGCCGAGTTGTGGCAAGAGACCGGCCGCTTCGAGAAGATGGGCCCCGAGTTGCTTCGCATCCGTGACCGTCACGACCGAGATTTCGTGGTGCAGCCCACCAGCGAAGAGGTGGTGACCGATATCGCTCGCCAAGAGCTGCGCAGCTACAAGCAGTTGCCCAAAAATTTCTACCAAATCCAAACCAAATTCCGGGATGAACGACGCCCGCGGTTTGGGTTGATGCGCGGTCGCGAATTCATCATGAAAGACGCTTACAGCTTTGACCGCGATGCAGCTTCGGCGCAAATCAGTTACCAAGCCATGGCGCAGGCTTACCGCCGCATATTTGACCGCTTCGGATTGCGCTACAGGGCCGTGGCGGCTGACAGTGGTGCCATCGGTGGTGATCTGAGCGAAGAGTTTCAAGTGATCGCGGCCACGGGCGAAGACGCGATCGTGTATTGCCCGAACAGCGATTACGCGGCCAACATGGAAAAAGCCCAAGCGTTGGCGCCTGCCCAAACACGCGGTGCCGCCACGGCGCCCTGCGCGTTGACACCAACGCCCGGCAAAAGCACTTGCGAGGAGGTGGCCGCCTTGTTGGGCGTGCCCTTGTCCACCACGGTCAAGTCGTTGGTGCTGGCGACCGATGAAACCAACGACAAAGGTGAAATCGTCAACAGCCAAATTTGGTTGCTCTTGGTGCGCGGTGACCACGACATGAATGAAGTCAAGGCAGGCAAGCTGCCTGGGTTTGAAAAAGGGTTTCGGTTTGCCACGCTGGCTGAAATTGACGCGCATTTCGGTTGCAAGCCAGGCTACCTCGGTCCGTTGAAACTGCAAAAGCCGTTGAAAGTGGTGGCTGATCGCGATGTGGCGGTGATGAGCAATTGGATTTGTGGCGCCAACCAACCCGATCACCACATTACCGGCGTGAACTGGGGCCGCGATCTGCCAGAGCCCGATCTGGTCGCTGACATTCGCAATGTGGTTGAAGGTGACATGTCACCTGACGGTAAAGGCCCTCTGGCAATCGAGCGCGGCATCGAAGTCGGTCATATTTTTTACCTCGGAACCAAATACAGCGCGGCCATGAACGCCACGTTTTTGGCTGAAGACGGCAAGCCCCGGCATTTTGAGATGGGTTGCTACGGCATTGGTATCACACGCTTGCCCGCCGCCGCCATTGAGCAAAACCACGATGCCAAAGGCATCATTTGGCCCGATGCATTGGCGCCATTCACCGTGGTGGTCTGCCCGATCGGTCCAGACCGCAGCCCCGAGGTGAAAACCGCCGCTGAAGCTTTGTATGCCGAGTTGCTGCAAGCCGGTGTCGATGTCATCTTGGACGACCGAGGCGAGCGCCCCGGTGCCATGTTTGCCGATTGGGAGTTGATCGGTGTGCCGCACCGCGTCACCATCGGTGACCGTGGCTTGAAAGAAGGCCATGTCGAATACCAGCACCGACGGGACGCCGAGCCGACCAAGTTGGCATTGGCAGAGGTGGCGGGCAAGATCCTGGCCCAATTGACGCGTTAACCGCTCCGATGGGGTTTGAATCAACTTGGACGACTGGTGTAGGGACGTGTTGAAACTTGTCTTGGCGGTGTGGGTTGGGTTGGCGTCTATCAGTGTGTGGGCCGGCCCCCAACGCGAAGAGCATTTGGCGGATTCAGTGCGCACCGCACTCAGTGTGGCTGTGTCAGGTTTGCCACCGCCCGAACCGTATTTGCCCACCGCTGCCGACCGAAAAGCTTATGGGGCTTGGTTGCAAACCCAGCAACAACGCTTGTCAGCGCGGTTGGTTCAATTGCACGGCGCAACAGGCTTGCCCGAGTTGGCCACACTGGAGTCACAACGCTTGTTTTTGCAAACGGTTTGGTATGAAAGCCATCGCGCCGCGTTGGACCCGTCGTTGGTGCTTGGCATGGCAGAGGTGGAGAGTGGATTTCGCAAATTTGCCATCAGCAGCGCGGGCGCGATGGGCGTGATGCAAGTCATGCCGTTTTGGCCTCGTTTGCTAGGTCAGGGCGATGCGTCAATGCTGTTTCAGTGGCAAGCCAATGTGCGTTTTGCTTGCGTGATATTGCGGCATTACATCAAGCTTGAGGACGGCGATTTGGCCATGGCATTGGGTCGCTACAACGGTAGCCGTGGCCAAACTGCATATCCCCAAGCGGTTCTGGCGGCACAACAGCGCTGGCAACCCTGATCGATCAACAGCGTAGCCAGGCCTGGGGGGATCAGCGTTTCAGTTGCCCAGTACTTTGGTCAATTCGCCGGATTCATACATCTCGGTCATGATGTCAGAGCCGCCAATGAATTCACCCTTCACATACAACTGGGGAATGGTGGGCCAATTGCTGTATTCCTTGATGCCTTGACGTATCTCAGCATCGTCCAACACATTGACAGTGGTCAGGGTTTTGGTGTCCACACCGCTGGCTTTGAGCAGTTGCACTGCGCGTCCAGAAAAACCGCACATGGGGAAACTGGCATTGCCTTTCATGAACAACACGATGTCGTTGTCTTTGACCAGTTGGTCGATACGTTGGTGCACATCACTCATAAACACTCCCTGAATTGCAATTTGCATGAATGGTCGATTATTTCACTTCCGCTCGCTGGCCCCCACTGC
Source organism: Betaproteobacteria bacterium (assembly GCA_009925585.1). Taxonomy (GTDB): domain Bacteria; phylum Pseudomonadota; class Gammaproteobacteria; order Burkholderiales; family Burkholderiaceae_C; genus Limnohabitans. The sequence goes on from RFYK01000075.1 coordinate 6,356, forward strand.
AGCGGACGATGCCCGCGAGATCGTTGCGGCTTTGCACGTCGGTGTAGCCTTTTTGCTTCAAAATTTGACACACAGCTTCTGCTTGGTTGTAGCCATGTTCAAGCAACAACCAAGCCCCAGGCTTGAGGTGTGCACGGGCTTGGTCGGCGATGGTTTGCAAGTCGTTCAAACCTTGCGGGCCACTGACCAAGGCACTGATGGGTTCGTGCACCAAGCCCGGTAGGTGCGGGTCGCCCTCGGCAATGTAAGGCGGGTTGGCCACGATCAGATCGAACTCGCCGTTGACGGATTGCAGCCAATTGCTTTGCGAGAACTGCACGACCAATTGCAAGCGATTCGCATTGGCTTGCGCGACTTGCAAAGCCGGTGCACTTTGGTCAACCGCATGCACTGTCCAAGTGGGATGGTGGTGCTTGAGAGCCAGCGCGATGGCGCCACTGCCTGTTCCCAGATCAAGCACGGACACGCCTGCGTTTGGCAATGGCAACGACAGCGCCCAGTCAACCAAGGTTTCGGTGTCGGCACGCGGCACCAACACATCGGGCGTGACTTGCAGATCCAGCCCGTGAAAGGCTTGAATGCCCACCAGATAGGCCAAGGGCTCGCCTTGCTGCAAGCGTTGCAAGCCTTGTTTGAAGCGAGCGGTTTGTTCAGAGGTCAGCACATGCTGTTCGTGGGTCAACAGCCATGCGCGGTCATGCCGGGGTTGGTTTGTGACGTGCAGCAGCCACGTGTTTGACTCCAGTCCATCCAACTGCAACGTGCGTGCGAGTTGAAGTGCTTGGGTGATGTTCAACTTGAACTTTCCAACGCCGCCAATTGCTGTGCTGCTTCATAGGCCTGCAAAGCTTCGACCACATCACTCAGATCGCCTTCCATGATGCTGGGCAATTTGTACAGCGTCAGATTGATGCGGTGATCGGTGAACCGTCCTTGCGGAAAGTTATAGGTTCGAATCCGGTCTGAGCGGTCGCCGCTGCCAATCAGACTTTTGCGTTCAGCAGCGTCTTTGGCAGCACGTTCGCTGCGCTCTTTTTCTTGGATGCGCGCGGTCAGCACCCGCAACGCTTGTGCTTTGTTGCTGTGCTGGCTGCGGCCATCTTGGCATTCAGCCACGATGCCTGTGGGCAAATGGGTGATGCGCACGGCCGAGTCGGTTTTGTTGATGTGCTGCCCGCCTGCACCGCTGGCGCGAAAAGTGTCGATGCGCAAATCGGCCGGATTGATTTTGATGGCCTCGGCTTCATCGGGCTCGGCCAATACCGCCACGGTGCAAGCGCTGGTGTGAATGCGTCCTTGGGTCTCGGTGACCGGCACGCGTTGCACGCGGTGGCCACCCGATTCAAATTTGAGCGCGCCATACACACCGTCGCCTTCGATGCGCGCCACCACCTCTTTGTAGCCACCCAATTCGCTGGGCGACTCGCTGACCAATTCCACCCGCCATCCACGCTCTGCACAGTAGCGGCTGTACATGCGCAGCAAGTCACCGGCAAACAACGTGGATTCATCGCCACCGGTGCCCGCACGGATTTCCAAAAACGCATGGCGTGCGTCGTCCGGGTCTTTGGGTAACAACATGCGTTGCAATTGCGCCAACAAGGTTTCGGACAGCAACGCATTGGCGTCGATTTCTTCTTGTGCCATCTCCCGAACCAGCGGGTCGCTGTCTTGCAGCATGCCTTGCGCGGCATCGCTGTCGTGCATCAGTTGCAGCCAGCGTTGATAGGGCAAGACCAATGCTGACACCTCGGCATGCTCGCGCGACAGCAGCAAAAACTGTGACATGTCTTGCATGATGTCTTCGCGCGAGAGCAAAAAATCCAACTCGGACAAGCGCTGCACACTGCGCTCTAACTGAGCGCGCATAAACGGCTTCATGGGGATGGCGCTTTCAGCTAACGGCCGCTGCGTAAGAAGAATTGCTCGATGGCTTGGCGGGCTGATTGGCGCGCTTGTGCGTCATCTGCATGCAATTCGGCCATCGCGCCGTGCAGCATTTTTTGGGTGAGGCTTTTGGCCAGCGCTTCGAGCACAGCTTCAACCGGCTCACCTTTGGCCAACAGTTTTTGGGCCCGTGTCAGTTCAGAGGCCCGCCAGGCTTCGGCTTGCTGGTTGAGTTGTTGGATCAAAGGCACATCAGAACGTTGATCCAACCAGTGCACAAAACTTTGCACACCGGCATCGATGATGACCTCGGCTTCGGCCACAGCGGCTTGTCGACTTGCTTGACCGGTTTGCACCACTTGCGACAAATCGTCCACGGTGTAGAGGTAAACATCTCGCAGTGACTTGACCTCGGGTTCGATATCGCGAGGAACAGCCAAGTCAACCATGAACATTGGGCTGTTGCGGCGTTTTTTCAGGGCACGTTCCACCGCACCCAAACCGATCAGCGGCAAGGTGCTGGCGGTGCAACTGATGACAGCATCGAATTCGTGCAGACGGTCTGGTAAATCGGCCAAACGCATGACGCCTGCGTTCAATTGACGAGCCAAGACCTCACCGCGTTCCATGGTGCGGTTGGCCACGGTCATGCCACGTGGGTTTTTGGCGGCGAAATGTGTGGCACACAACTCGATCATTTCACCAGCGCCCACAAACAGCACATTGATTTTGCTGAGGTCTTCAAACAACTGGCCTGCCAAACGCACCGATGCGGCCGACATGCTGATGCTGTGAGCGCCGATTTCGGTAGAGCTGCGCACTTGTTTGGCGACTGCAAACGAGCGCTGGAACATTTGGTGCAGGGTGGAGCCCAATGCGCCGACATCCCGCGCGGCGCGCACCGCGTCTTTCATTTGCCCAAGGATTTGGGGTTCGCCCAGCACCATGGAGTCCAAGCCGCTGGCAACCCGAAACGCATGTCGTGCTGCCTGTTCATCGACCAAGGTGTAGAGGTGATTGTGCAGACTGTCAGTGCTCACGCCGCCAGACTCGGCCAACCAAGCCATGGTGTTGGGCATGAGTATTTCGTTGGAGGCGCAATATATTTCGGTGCGGTTGCAGGTCGAGAGAATGGTGGCCTCGGTTTGACCGCCGACCGCATGCCGCAACCCGTTGAGCACCGGGCCCATTTGTTCGATGGCAAAGGCAAAGCGACCCCGCAGATCGAGTGGTGCGGTGGTGTGGTTGAGACCGATCGCCCAAACAGACATAAGCCGGATTATAAAATTTGAATCTATGGATGTTATGTCGCTTCTGCTTCATTTGCTCAACTTTGTGGCCCCAGCCTGCGCCGTTGCCGCGTGGATGGCCTTGGTCAGCCCTGTGTTGATGCGAACCTATCCCAGTTGGCGGGCTTGGCGGCGCCAGTTCATGGTCAACAGTGCCATTGGCGTGGGCGTGTTATTGGCCGGACTGCTGTGGTTTGGCAACGATGGCAAGGTCATCACCTACGCTGCGATGGTCTTGGCCTGTGCCAGCACCCAATGGTTGTTAACCCTTTGAGCTTAGTGCCGCAGGGCACTGGGTTAACATTCGCGCCACATTTATGAATGCACCTGCCCCCCTCGCCACATTGATGACACCGGTCGAAGGCGGTCAGCGTTTGCGGGAAATCCCTTACAACTACACCTCATTCTCTGACCGCGAAATCGTTTGTCGCTTGTTGGGCGACGAGGCTTGGGCGATCTTGCAGACATTGCGCAGCGAAAGGCGCACCGGTCGTTCAGCGCGCATGTTGTTCGAGGTGCTGGGCGATATCTGGGTGGTGCAACGCAACCCCTATTTGCAAGACGATTTGCTGGACAACCCGTCGCGCCGACGTTTGCTCGTGGAAGCCTTGCGCCATCGCCTAGACGATGTTCAGGCCAGACGCCAAACCTTGGACCTGACCGACCTGGACCGAGATGTCTTGGTGGGGCGTTTGATGCAAGCCGCGCAAGCCGCGGTCGACCAATTTGCCAAGCAATTTGAGCAACACCAGTCTTTGCGAAAAAAAGCGCTCAAAGTGTTGCGCAAATGCACCGCTGCCGACAACATCAAGTTCGATGCCATGAGCCGGGTGTCGCATGTCACCGATGCCACTGACTGGCGGGTTGAATACCCGTTTGTGGTGTTGACCCCGGACAGCGAGGCCGAGATGGCGCGTTTGGTCAAGGCCTGTATCGAACTGGGTCTGACCATCGTGCCGCGCGGCGGCGGTACCGGCTACACCGGTGGCGCGATTCCATTGACTTGGCAAAGCGTGGTGATCAATACCGAAAAATTGACAGCGATTCACGCGGTGCAGCAGGTTCAACTCCCTGGCTTGACCCACACCACAGCGACCATTTGGACCGAAGCGGGTGTGGTGACGCAACGTGTGGCCGATGCCGCAGATGCCGCCGGATTGGTGTTTGCGGTGGACCCGACCTCGGCCGAGGCCTCGTGCATCGGAGGCAACATCGCCATGAATGCAGGTGGCAAAAAAGCGGTGCTTTGGGGAACGGCCTTGGACAATTTGGCCAGTTGGCGCATGGTCACGCCCGACGCCCTGTGGCTGGAAGTGGTTCGCCTCAACCACAACTTGGGCAAGATCCACGATACCGAGATCGCCAGTTTCGAGTTGCGTTATTTCGAGGCCGACGGGGTCACGCCTGTACGCACCGAGCGATTGGACATCCCTGGTCGCAGTTTTCGCAAAGCCGGCCTTGGAAAAGATGTCACCGATAAATTCTTGAGTGGCTTGCCCGGTGTGCAAAAAGAAGGTTGCGATGGATTGATCACCAGCGCACGTTGGATTTTGCACCGCATGCCTGCGCACACGCGCACAGTGTGCTTAGAGTTTTTTGGTCCGGCGCACCAAGCGGTTCCCAGCATTGTGGAAATCAAAGATTACATGTTCGAGGTCGCCAAACAAAGCGGCACCTTGCTCGCGGGCTTAGAACATTTGGACAACCGCTATTTGAAAGCCGTGGGCTACACCACGAAGTCCAAGCGCGGTGGTTTGCCCAAGATGGTGTTGTTTGGTGACATCGCGGGAGATGACGCCGACGACGTGGCAAGGGTCACGTCTGAGGTGGTGCGATTGGCCAACGCCCGCAGCGGTGAAGGTTTTGTCGCGGTCAGTCCTGAAGCGCGTAAAAAATTCTGGCTTGACCGCAAACGCACGGCGGCCATCAGTCGACACACCAACGCGTTCAAGATCAACGAAGACGTGGTCATCCCTTTGCCGCGCATGGCCGAGTACACCGACGGCATTGAGCGCATCAACATTGAACTGTCGTTACGCAACAAGATTG
>RFYK01000076.1 GCA_009925585.1 Betaproteobacteria bacterium
CCGTCTTCGCAGTCCAAGGTGACATCGAACACGCACACGCCAAATTCCTGTTGCATTTCTGCTTGCAATTGCAGGCTTTTGCGCATGCGTACTTCCACACCGCTGTAGTGATCGCAAACCGGCAACACCACCGCACCCGCTTGTGCGCTTTGCAGCACATCACGCGGGTGTTGCGATGTCTTCAGAGTTGCGTTCACTGTGTGGATCTCAAACAGCTTTACAGCAAATGCGCCACACCGGCTTGCTCGTCGGTGAGTTCTTTGAGGGTTTTGTCAATGCAAGTCTGGCTGAATGCATCGATCGGCAAACCTTCGACGACTTTGTATTCACCGTTTTCGCAAGTGACGGGAAAACCAAACATCACGTCTTTCGGGATGCCATACCAGCCTTGTGAAGGAATGCCCATGGTCACCCACTTGCCGTGCGTGCCCAGCGCCCAGTCGCGCATGTGGTCGATGGCTGCGTTCGCCGCAGAAGCCGCTGACGACAGTCCACGCGCTTCAATGATGGCCGCGCCGCGCTTGCCGACGGTGGGCAAAAACACATTCGCGTTCCATTCTTGGTCATTGATCATGTCTTTGACCGACTCGCCTTTGACCGTGGCAAAGCGGTAATCTGCATACATGGTGGGCGAGTGGTTGCCCCAGACACACAGTTTTTCGATGTCGGCAACGGCCTTGCCGGTTTTGGCAGCCAGTTGAGAGGCAGCGCGGTTATGGTCCAAGCGCAACATGGCGGTGAAATTGGCCGGCTTCAAATCGGGCGCGGATTTCATGGCGATGTACGCATTGGTGTTGGCGGGGTTACCCACCACCAGCACTTTGACGTTGCGTGAAGCCACCGCATTCAAGGCTTTGCCTTGCGCAGTGAAGATGGCGCCGTTGATGGACAACAACTCAGCGCGTTCCATGCCCGGGCCACGCGGACGCGAACCGACCAACAAGGCGTAGTCGGTGTCTTTGAAGGCGGTCATTGGATCGGCATGGGCTTGCATGCCAGCCAACAAAGGAAACGCGCAGTCTTCCAATTCCATCATCACGCCTTTGAGCGCTTTTTGGGCTTTTTCATCGGGAATTTCCAGCAATTGCAGGATGACCGGCTGGTCTTTGCCCAACATTTCGCCAGAAGCGATGCGGAACAACAAGGCATAGCCGATCTGACCAGCGGCGCCAGTGACGGCCACGCGAACGGGTTGTTTACTCATGAAAAATCTCCGAAATTGAACCAATGAAAGCCGCCGCTGAGACCAGACTGGCAGGGTCGACAAGACCTATGTCTTATAGAAGATATGATAGCGTCTAAACCTTGACCTGTGCCTGACTGATTGCCCGTGAACACCACCACTTTGACTGAAAACACAGCCTCGCCAGCGGTTTCGACCGTGGCGGCTTCGGCGTCTTTCAGCCCGCTTTACCAACAAATCAAAAGCCTGGTGTTGCAAAGTCTGCAAGCGGGCGAATGGAAGCCCGGCGACCCGATTCCCAGCGAATTTGAACTCGCGGCACGCTACAAGGTCAGCCAAGGCACGGTGCGCAAGGCCATCGATGAACTGGCCAAAGAGCATTTGCTGGTGCGCCGACAAGGCAAAGGCACGTTTGTCGCCACGCATGCCGAGCAACAAGTGCAGTTTCGTTTCCTCAAACTCAAGCCAGACAACCCGCAAAGCGACGCCCAAGGCCCGGCTGAACGCCACATCATTGACTGCAAACGCTTACGCGCCCCAACGCCAGTGGCCCAAGTGCTGGGTTTGCGAACCGGTGAAGCGGTTTTCCAAGTCCGTCGTGTGCTGTCATTCGATCAGGTCCCCACGATTTTTGAAGACATCTGGTTGCCGGGCGCGGCTTTCAAAGGCCTGACCGCCGAGCGACTGAGTGCCGACACCCGCCCCATGTACGCCATGTTTGAGTCCGACTTTGGCATCCGCATGGTCCGCGCTCAAGAAAGGCTGCGTGCGGTGCTGCCCTCGCCCCAGGTCTGCGAATGGCTGCAAGTGGACAGCGACACACCGTTGCTCAAAGTCGAACGCATGTCATTCACTTACCACGACACACCCATGGAGTGGCGCATCGGCGTTTACCGAACTGACACCCGTCATTACCTGAATGAATTGAATTAATAAGTATTCAAAATGAAGGACTTGACCCACCCAAACATGCGCGACGCTGATTTTTTGTGCATTGCAATAGAATGAATTTCACCTTTGAACCACTGGGGTTTACCACCCCTTTCCCCGGAAAGCACCAGGCATGACCGAACCCGCAAAAACCCGGCCCGTATTTCGCAACATCAACGCTTTTGAAGATTTGCCCAGTTACCGCTTGCCGCCGGCCGGTTGGGTGTCGATCTTGCACCGCATCAGCGGCGCGCTCATGTTTGTGTTGTTGCCGTTCATCGTTTGGTTGTTTGACAAATCCGTTTCCTCTGAAATTTCATTTGCCAAATTCAAATCGGCCATGAACCTGGGCATCGGCATTTACCCCGGTTGGTTCATTCGCTTGACCCTGCTGGCTTTGATCTGGGCGTATTTGCATCACCTGATCGCTGGCCTGCGCCATTTGTACATGGACGCCACCCATTCGGTCAGCAAAGAATTTGGTCGCAGCAGCGCGGTATTCACATTGACACTCAGCTTAGGTTTGACCGTGGTGCTGGGCGCCAAGCTGTTTGGCCTTTATTGACAGACCAGGAGGAATGATGAGTGAAGGAATCGGTTCCAAACGCCTGGTAACGGGTGCCCATTACGGACTGCGCGACTGGATGGCGCAGCGCTTGACTGCCGCTTTGATGGCGGTGTTTACGTTGTTGGTGTTGTTTCAAGTCCTGTTCTCCAGAGGCGAAATCGGCTACGACTTGTGGGCCGGCATTTTCAACCCCCAATGGATGCGGGCACTGACGTTCACGGTGTTTCTGGCCTTGACTTACCACGTCTGGGTCGGCATGCGCGACATCTGGATGGACTACATCAAACCTGTTGGCTTGCGCTTGGCTTTGCACCTATTCACCATCGTCTGGTTGCTCTCATGCTTGGGCTGGGCGGTGCAGGTACTTTGGAGACTTTGACAGATGACACGTTCTTCTATTCCCCGTCGCCGCTTTGATGTGGTCATCGTTGGCGCTGGCGGCTCTGGCATGCGTGCCTCGCTGCAACTCTCGCGCGCAGGCCTGAATGTGGCGGTGCTGTCCAAAGTCTTTCCCACCCGCTCGCACACCGTGGCGGCTCAAGGCGGCATTGGCGCGTCTTTGGGCAACATGTCTGAAGACAACTGGCACTACCATTTTTATGACACGGTCAAAGGTTCTGACTGGCTCGGCGACCAAGACGCGATTGAATACATGTGCCGTGAAGCCCCCAAGGTGGTGTACGAGCTCGAACACATGGGCATGCCGTTTGACCGCAACCCAGACGGCACGATTTACCAACGACCCTTTGGCGGCCACACATCCAACTACGGCGAAAAATCGGTGCAACGCGCCTGTGCGGCGGCTGACCGCACTGGCCACGCCATGTTGCACACGCTGTATCAACAAAACGTCCAAGCCAACACCAATTTCTTTGTGGAATGGATGGCGCAAGACCTGATTCGCGATGCCGATGGGGACGTGGTTGGTGTGACAGCGCTAGAGATGGAAACCGGCGACTTGCACATCTTGGAAGCCAAAACCGTGTTGCTCGCCACAGGTGGTGCAGGACGCATTTTTGCGGCCTCGACCAATGCGTTCATCAACACCGGCGACGGCTTGGGCATGGCCGCGCGTGCGGGCATCCCGCTCGAAGACATGGAGTTTTGGCAATTCCACCCCACCGGCGTCGCCGGCGCGGGTGTGTTGCTGACCGAAGGCTGCCGTGGCGAGGGCGCGATCTTGCTCAACAGCTTGGGCGAGCGCTTCATGGAGCGCCGGGCACAACTTCGCCAACGTCGACATCACCCGCGAACCCATTCCTGTGGTGCCCACCATCCACTACCAAATGGGCGGCATTCCCACCAACATCCATGGCCAAGTCGTCACGCAAACTGCCAGCGATCACAACGCCGTGGTCAATGGCTTGTATGCCGTCGGCGAATGTTCATGCGTGAGCGTGCACGGTGCCAACCGCTTGGGCACCAATTCACTGTTGGATTTGCTGGTGTTTGGCAAAGCCGCTGGCAACCACATCGTCGAATTCCATCAAACGCGCAAGATGTGGCGAACGACTTGCGCGCCAGCATGCAAAAACACGCGGGCGTGTTCCGCACCCAAGCCAGCTTGGACGAAGGCGTGACCCAAATTGCGGCTTTGCGAGAACGCGTCAACGCCATCGGCCTCAAAGACAAGAGCAAAATTTTCAACACGGCTCGCATCGAAGCCTTGGAAGTGGAAAACCTGATCGAATGCGCGCAAGCCACCATGGTGTCTGCTGCTGCCCGACGCGAAAGCCGGGGCGCGCACACCGTGGATGATTACGCAGACACCCCCGAACACCCGAATGGCCGCAACGACGAGCAATGGCTCAAGCACAGCCTGTGGCACAGCCACAGCAACAGCATGACGTACAAGCCCGTCAAACTCCAGCCCTTGACCACGGAAAGCATTCCGCCCAAAGTGAGAACCTTCTGATGAAACGTACTTTCAAGATCTACCGCTACGACCCGGAAAAGGACGCCAAGCCCTACATGCAAACCATCGAGGTGGAACTCGACGGCCATGAACGCATGTTGCTCGACGCCTTGATGAAACTCAAAGCACAAGACCCGACGTTGTCATTTCGCCGTTCGTGCCGCGAAGGCGTGTGCGGCTCAGATGCGATGAACATCAACGGCAAAAACGGTTTGGCTTGTTTGACCAACATGCTGACATTGCCCGGCGTGATCACGCTCAAGCCTTTGCCCGGCTTGCCTGTGATCCGCGACCTGATCGTCGACATGACGCAGTTTTTCAACCAATACAACTCGATCAAACCTTACCTCGTCAACGACAGCCTGCCGCCCGAAAAAGAGCGCTTGCAGTCACCCGCTGAACGCGAAGAACTCGACGGTTTGTACGAATGCATTTTGTGCGCGAGTTGTTCGACCAGTTGTCCGTCTTTTTGGTGGAACCCCGACAAATTTGTCGGCCCCGCCGGTTTGCTGCAAGCCTATCGCTTCATCGCTGACAGCCGCGACCACGCCACATCTGAGCGGCTCGACAACTTGGAAGACCCCTACCGTTTGTTCCGTTGCCACACCATCATGAATTGCGTCGATGTCTGCCCCAAAGGCTTGAACCCGACCAAAGCCATCGGCAAAATCAAAGAATTGATGATCAGCCGCGCGGTGTGAATGGATGATGAACAACTCGCGGGCCTGCCTGACGGCGACAGACTGTCGTCAGCTGCGCTCAGCAAACTTCGTTGGCGTTGCCGGCGAGGCTTGTTGGAAAACGATTTGTTCATCGAGCGTTTTTTCAACCGCCACGCCGAGCACCTGACCGTGGGACAAGCGCGTGGCATGTATGCGTTGATGGCCTTGTCCGACAACGATTTGCTCGATGTGTTGCTGGGCCGGACACACACGCATGAAGTGTTGCAGCACCCTCAGGTGCAAACCGTTTTGCCAATGTTCAAAGTTTGATTTTTTTATTGATTGACACAGGAATTGACCATGAAACTCGCTGATTACAAGGCCACCCTTTCGTTCACCAATGGCCAGCCCAGCGTTGAGATGCCGGTCTACAACGGCACCATCGGCCCCGATGTGATCGACATCCGCAAGCTGTATGGACAAACCGGCATGTTCACTTATGACCCTGGTTTTTTGTCAACTGCGTCATGCCAATCGGCGATCACGTTCATTGATGGTGACAAGGGCGAATTGCTCTACCGTGGTTACCCCATTGAACAACTGGCCACCCACTGCGATTTTTTGGAAACCTGTCATTTATTGCTTTACGGTGAATTGCCCAATGCCCAACGCAAGCATGCATTCACCCGCACCGTCACCCACCACACCATGGTGCACGAGCAAATGCAATTTTTCCTGCGCGGATTCCGCCGTGATGCCCACCCGATGGCTGTGCTCACTGGTTTGGTCGGCGCCCTGTCCATACAAATACGGCATCGGCCAGCCTTTTCTTTACCCGCAAAACGATTTGTCTTACGCAGGCAACTTCTTGCGCATGATGTTTGGCACACCTTGTGAGCCGTATGTGGTCAACCCCGTGCTCGAGCGCGCGATGGACCGCATCTTTACCTTGCATGCCGACCACGAACAAAACGCATCGACCTCCACCGTGCGTTTGTGCGGTTCATCCGGCACCAACCCGTTTGCGGCCATCGCGGCAGGCGTGGCCTGTTTGTGGGGCCCGGCGCACGGCGGCGCCAACGAGGCTTGCCTGAACATGCTCGAAGACATTCAAGCCCAAGGTGGCATCGCCAAGGTGGGTGAATTCATGGAGCAAGTGAAAGACAAAAACTCGAATGTCAAGTTGATGGGCTTTGGTCACCGTGTTTACAAAAACTACGATCCGCGCGCCAAGTTGATGCAAGAAACCTGCAACGAAGTGTTGGCCGAATTGGGTTTAGAAAACGACCCGCTGTTCAAACTGGCCAAAGCTTTGGAAAAAATCGCGTTGGAAGACGAGTACTTTGTCAGCCGCAAGCTCTACCCGAATGTCGATTTCTACTCGGGCATCGTGCAGCGCGCGATTGGCATTCCTGTCAATTTGTTCACTGGTATTTTTGCCCTGGCACGCACCGTCGGTTGGATTGCCCAACTCAACGAAATGATCAGCGACCCTGAATACAAAATCGGCCGCCCTCGCCAGTTGTTCACCGGCGCTGCCAAGCGCGATGTGCCACCTTTGGCCAAACGCTGACACCCCACACCTCGGAGATTGATGACATGGGACGCACCCTGTACGACAAAATTTGGGACGAGCATGTGGTCCACACCGAAGAAGACGGCACCTCGGTTTTGTACATCGACCGCCATTTGGTGCACGAGGTCACCAGCCCGCAAGCCTATGAAGGACTGCGTGTCGCCAACCGTCCCGTTTGGCGAGTCAGTTCGGTGGTGGCCACGGCCGATCACAACACACCGACCACCGGCTGGGAATTGGGTTATGACGGCATCACCGACCCAGTGAGCAAAGCGCAAATCACCACGCTCGACGACAACATGCGCGAGTTCGGTGCGGCCGCGTTTTTCCCGTTCATGTCCAAACGCCAAGGCATCGTGCATGTGATTGGCCCGGAAAACGGTGCGACCTTGCCTGGCATGACCGTGGTCTGCGGTGATTCACACACTTCAACGCATGGCGCTTTCGGCGCACTGGCGCACGGCATTGGCACACGCACGGCATTGGCACATCCGAGGTTGAGCATGTGCTGGCGACACAAACCTTGCTCGCCAAAAAAGCCAAAAACATGTTGGTCAAAGTCGAAGGGCAAACGGGCTCGGGCATCACCGCCAAAGACATCGTGCTGGCCATCATCGGCAAGATTGGCACAGCCGGTGGCACTGGCTACACCATCGAATTCGCAGGCGCTGCCATTCGCGCACTCAGCATGGAAGGCCGCATGACTTTGTGCAACATGGCGATCGAAGCCGGTGCCCGCGCGGGGCTGGTGGCGGTGGATGACAAAACCATCGCCTATGTCAAAGGCCGCCCGATGGCGCCCGGCACCGACCGCGCCAGCGGCCAATTTGTGGGCGGCGTGGAATGGGACCAAGCGGTGACGTATTGGAAAACCTTGCACTCTGACGCCGACGCCCATTTCGATGCGGTCGTCACTTTGGATGCCGCGCAGATCGCGCCGCAAGTGACTTGGGGAACTTCACCTGAAATGGTGCTGTCGGTGCTCGACCAAGTGCCTGACCCTGACAAAGAAAAAGATGCGAACAAACGCGACGCCATCGAACGTGCGCTGGCCTACATGGGACTTGAACCTGGCAAACCTCTCGCCGATGTGTTCGTTGACAAAGTCTTCATCGGTTCATGCACGAACAGCCGCATCGAAGACATGCGCGAAGCGGCCAGCGTGGTCAAACGCCTCGGACAAAAAGTGGCCAAGAATGTGAAGCTGGCCATGGTCGTGCCCGGTTCGGGTTTGGTCAAAGAACAAGCCGAGCGCGAAGGCCTGCACACCATTTTTCAAGCGGCAGGTTTTGAATGGCGCGAACCTGGTTGCTCGATGTGTCTGGCCATGAATGCCGACAAGCTCGAACCCGGTGAACGTTGTGCGTCCACCAGCAATCGCAATTTCGAAGGCCGACAAGGCAACGGTGGCCGCACCCATCTGGTCAGTCCCGCCATGGCTGCCGCTGCCGCCATCCACGGCCACTTTGTCGATGTGCGTCAGTTCAGTTAAGCCGAATGGGAAAACAGGACAAATTCATGGTGACCCTGCTCTCTGGCAGCAGTGATCACAACCTGAATTTTGATGATTTGACAAAGTTGTTGGCAGGTTTGAATTTTGGTTGCCGGGTCAAAGGCTCTCACCACATCTTTTTCAAGCCAGGTGTGGAAGAGATTTTGAACCTGCAAGCCAGAGGAAAATTGGCCAAAGGCTACCAAGTCAAGCAAGTCAGAGATGTGTTGGTGAAATACCAATTGATACCAGGAGCACTCGATCATGAATAGCAAGTACGAAATCATCATTTACTGGAGTGAAAAAGATGCCTGCTATATCGCGGAAGTTCCTGAATTGGCTGGCTGTATGGCGGATGGAGACACCTACGCCAGCGCGCTAGACAATGCCCAAAAAGTCATCGATGACTGGATTGAAACTGCAAAAATGATGAACCGACCTGTACCTCTCCCCAAAGGTCGTTTGATGTTCGCCTGAAGCTTCTCACCCCTATTCCATATGCAAACATTCACCACACACCAAGGCTTGGTCGCGCCGATGGACCGCGAAAATGTCGACACCGACGCCATCATTCCCAAACAATTTTTAAAGTCCATCAAGAAAACCGGCTTCGGTCCCAACTTGTTTGACGAATGGCGTTACTTGGACAAAGGCGAGCCCGGCCAAGACCCGGCGAGCCGCCGCCCCAACCCTGACTTTGTCTTGAACCAAGCCCGTTATGCAGGGGCATCCATTTTGTTGGCGCGGAAAAATTTTGGTTGCGGTTCCTCACGCGAACACGCCCCGTGGGCGCTAGACCAATTTGGTTTCAGAGCCATCATCGCGCCCAGCTTTGCTGATATCTTTTTCAACAACTGTTTCAAAAACGGTTTGTTGCCGATTGTGTTGCCTGAATCCCAAGTCGCCAAGCTCTTCAATGACTGCTTGGCCTTCCCCGGCTACCAACTCACGGTCGACTTGGCGCGTCAAGTGGTGGTACAGCCGCAAGGTGAAGAGTTGCCGTTTGAAGTGCAAGCGTTTCGCAAATACTGCTTGATGAACGGGCTGGATGACATTGGCCTGACCCTCAAGCATGCTGACAAAATTCGTGCGTTTGAAGCCGCCCGTTTGACCGCCAAGCCTTGGCTGGCACACACCTTGAAAGACCACCAACCATGAAGATCGCTGTGTTACCGGGTGACGGTATTGGCACCGAAATCGTCGCTGAAGCGATCAAAGTATTGAAGGCGCTCGATTTGCGCTTTGAAATGGAAACCGCGTTGGTCGGTGGTGCCGCTTACGATGCCCACGGACACCCGTTGCCTGAGTCCACGTTGAAGCTCGCCATGCAATCTGATGCTGTGTTGTTTGGTGCGGTGGGCGACTGGAAATACGATTCGCTCGATCGCCCTTTGCGTCCTGAACAAGCGATTTTGGGTTTGCGAAAAAACATGGGGCTGTTCGCCAACTTCCGCCCTGCGATTTGTTACCACGAACTGGTGAATGCATCCAGTCTCAAGCCTGAGCTGATCGCGGGATTGGACATCCTCATCATTCGCGAACTCACAGGCGACATTTATTTTGGCCAACCACGCGGCAGACGTGTGTCGCCTGACGGCGCATTCGCCGGCGCAGAAGAAGCGTTTGACACCATGCGCTACACCCGCCCTGAAGTTGAGCGGATCGCGCGCGTGGCTTTTGAAGCGGCGCGCAAACGCCACAAACGTGTCACCAGCGTGGACAAAGCGAATGTGTTGGAAACCTTCCAGTTCTGGAAAGACATCGTCACCGAGGTGCACAAAGACTATCCTGACGTGGCCTTGGATCACATGTATGTCGACAACGCAGCCATGCAGCTGGTCAAAGAGCCGAAACGCTTTGACGTGGTCGTGACAGGCAACATGTTCGGCGACATTCTGAGCGATGAAGCCTCCATGTTGACTGGCTCCATCGGCATGCTGCCCTCTGCGTCATTGAACGCCAGCCGCCAAGGTTTGTACGAACCCAGCCATGGCAGTGCGCCAGACATCGCGGGCAAAGGCATTGCCAACCCGTTGGCTACCATTTTGAGCGCCGCCATGATGTTGCGTTTTTCACTGGACCAAGAAGCCGCGGCACAACGGATTGAAGCTGCCGTCAAAAAAGTATTGGCGCAAGGTTTGCGCACCGCCGACATTTTCAGCGAAGGCACGCAACGGATCAGCACCAGTCAAATGGGGGACGCCGTCGTCAAAGCACTCTGAGCGATGGATGACGGCATGCTTCACATCGAATGAGCGTGGATGGCGCAGCAGCAGCGCCCATTCCACAGGCGCTGGTGCTTTCCCCGCCATACAAACGCGACTGATCTACTTGGTTTGGGTTGTAGCTGCCGTTGCCCACGGCATCCAACAAATCCGTCATGGTGAACAGTGTTGAGAAATTGCTGTTACCTGTCTTGTCAATGGAACAAACCATTTGCAGATTGTTGTCCAACTTGGTCCATTCCAGCTTCACATAGGTTGACAGTTTGTTGGCATCGTTCAATGCACCTTTGCCCAATTGGTTGACCAAGCTCTGGTCGAACAAGTGATACAAGCTGATGGTGTCTGCTTGAATGCCGCCACCCTTGCCAAAATTGAAGTCTTTGATCACATCGCCTGTCAGGCCTGCAATGTCACCGCTGTCTTTGGCAAACACGAAGGTGTCACTGCCTTCACCGCCGATCAAGGTATCGCTGTCCATGCCACCGATCAACGTATCTGCACCTAAACCACCGGTCAAGACATCTTCACCCCCACCACCAAGCATCATCACGCCCGCTTTTTGTGCGGCGACCGACAGAATATTGGCATTCAAAATTTTGTAGTTGCCGTAGTCTTGGTTAGGCAAATCAGAGCCAATCATCCATGTGTAAGTGGGAATAGACCGGCCTAGTGTGTCTTGCAACTGGTTGCCTGTGTATTTGATCAACAAAGGACCATTGATAGACTCAGTGGATTGGAAACGCAGTGATTGCTGTAAGTCGTTGAATGACACCGTGGTGGGGTTGGTAGAGGTGCTACCGCCAAATGAAAAGCTGTAAGCACCCAGACCCGAGACTGAAAAGTCGCCAATTTGCAAACTTGATCCCAAATTGATTTTCAGCGCATGGTCGAAATTCAAATCAAAGATTTTGTTGTTATTGCTCAGATCGAAACTGTGCAAACTGGTTAATCTGTCTCCCCCTTGGGTATACAAGGTCACCGGTTTTGCATTCACATTGGGGGCGTAATACCCGTCGTACCAAC